>NZ_JBFTMN010000003.1:0-474399 GCF_056397005.1 Pseudomonas sp. 05N431 | reverse complement strand
TGATCTTGATCCACCCGCCCCTTCGGGAGGCCGAGTGGAGGTGTTCATCAGGGGGTGGGCGCGCAGCGCCGTACGGCGCAGCCGGACACATCGAGAGGAGGTCGTCGCGCAGCAGACCGTAGGCGATGCCCCCTGATGGACACCGGAGCAAGGGAACACCGAGCCTAGGCGAGGTGCCGTACGCTTGGGGCGAAGCGTTTTGCTTACTTTTGGGCGTCTGCAAAAGTGAGTCGCCGTCAGGGCGAAACCCTAAGTGGCCGTTACCGCAGGAATGGATATGTACACCTGAAAGAGATTGGTCGGCTGTCAGGCCGCCATCGCGGGCAAGCCCGCTCCCACAGTAGATCTATGTACACCTGCAAGAGATGGGTCGGCTGTCAGGCCGCCATCGCAGGCAAGCCAGCTCCCACAGTGAACTGTGTACACCTGAAATAGATAGGTCAGCTGTCAGGCCGCAGCAGAAGCGGGAGCAGTTTCAGACCACATCCACCCCGACATGAATCGCATCATGCCGCCAAAACTCCAGGTCACAATCGATCAACCGCCCATGCTGATCATAATTGACCCGCGCAATCCGCAACCCCGGACTGCCCACAGACACCCGGAGTGCAGCCGCCGCATCCACCGACAACGCCGTCGGCACAATCTCGAAGCGCACCCGCCCATAGTGCAAATCGTAATGCCGCGCATACAACTCGGTAATCGACTGATTCAGATCGAACGCCAGAATCCCCGGAAAAAACTGCGGATTCAAATAGTGCTCGACATACAAAACCAACCGCCCATCGATGCGCCGCGAACGGCAGATCTGAATCACACTCGACAACGCCGGCAACTGCAACCAGGCACACACTGCCGCTGACGCCGGTTGCAACCGCGCCGAAATCACCTCGGTCGACGGCACCCGCCCCTGCGCACTGACCATCGCGTGAAAGTGACTGCGCTGCATCAGGTTGTACGCCAGACGCGGTGGCGAAACGAACCAGCCGCGCCGCTCCTCGCGATAAATCTGCCCCTGCGCCTCCAACTGCAACAACGCCTCGCGCACGGTAATCCGCGTAGTCCCGAACAACTCACTGAGCTTGCGCTCGGCCGGCAGCTTGCTCGCAGGTGCCAACAGACCGTGGTCGATCTGCTCCTGGAGCACCTGACCGATAGCTGTCACCGCTTTCGTTGCCTCTTCGCGCATCAACGTTACCTATCTGGACTAGACCAGCACTGTTTCGGGGCAGGACTGCGCCAAAAAACGCGTCCTGAAACGTATTGCAAGCCTAGGCAATACATATGACTGATCGATGACAAAGCCGCCGAACGGCTGATCCAGACCTGTGCAAATAAGCGGCCAAGTCCTTGCAAACCGGCCTTGCGGCCATGGTCTACGCTTACTTCGCAGCACCCACTACCGAGCGAAAAGAATGCGAGCGCGCCTGATACCGACATCAAAGTGTCATCCAGCTCACCTAAATTGGCTCAGGTATTGCTGACCTAGACCAACAAACCGCAAAACGCAGCGTTGAATACGCCCAAAGGAGCTTCGGATGAAACAGCTTTTCCTGGCATCACTGTTAGGCTCGACCATCGCCATGTGCACCGCAGCCATGGCGGCTGATACCGATTTGAAAGCCTTGGAAACCGCTGCAAAAGCGGAAGGCGCCGTCAACAGCGTCGGTATGCCCGATGACTGGGCCAACTGGAAAGGTACCTGGGAAGACCTCTCCAAGAAGTACGGCCTCAAGCACATCGACACTGACATGAGCTCGGCTCAGGAAATCGCCAAGTTCGCTGCCGAGAAAGACAACGCCAGTGCCGACATCGGCGACGTCGGCGCTGCCTTCGGCCCGATTGCGGTCAAGCAAGGCGTGGTTCAACCGTACAAGCCAAGCACCTGGGCGCAGGTTCCGGACTGGGCCAAGGACAAGGACGGCAACTGGGCACTGGCCTACACCGGCACCATCGCATTCATCGTCAACAAAAAGCTGCTGCACGGCTCGGCAGCCCCGACCAAGTGGGCTGACCTGAAAACCGGTAAATACAAGGTCTCCATCGGTGACGTGAGCACCGCTGCACAAGCCGCCAACGGTGTGTTGGCCGCCGCCATCGCCAACGGTGGTGATGAAAAGAACATTCAGCCCGCACTGCTGATGTTCGCCGAAATCGCCAAGCAAGGTCGCCTGTCGCTGGCCAACCCGACGATTTCCACCATGGAAAAGGGTGAAGTCGAAGTCGGCGTGGTCTGGGACTTCAACGGCCTGAGCTATAAAGCCAAGATGGTCAACCCGGATGACTATGTGGTGCTGATCCCGTCCGACGGTTCGGTGAAGTCCGGTTACACCACCATCATCAACAAATACGCCAAGCACCCGAACGCTGCCAAACTGGCGCGTGAGTACATTTTCAGCGATGCCGGCCAAATCAACCTGGCGCGCGGTAACGCCCGCCCGATTCGTGCTGAGACAGACCTGAAACTACCGGCTGATGTGGTGAAAAACCTGATCCCGGCCGCGCAGTACGAAGCCGCCAAGCCCAAGCCGATCACCGACGCCGATGCCTGGGAAAAAACCTCCAAGGCCCTGCCGCAGAAGTGGCAGGAAGAAGTCATCATCAATATGCAATAACGCTGTAGCTCCCACATTGGATCTCTGATGGAGATCCAATGTGGGAGCGAGCTTGCTCGCGATAGCGGAAGGTCAATCAACATCACTGTTGAAGGTAAGTCCGTCATCGCGAGCAAGCTCGCTCCCACACTGGATCGAGTTGAGTTTGAGTTTTCTGAATTCCTGTTTTGCGGAGTTTTTGCCCCCATGAAGCACAACGTCATCCTTGTGGTGCTCGACGGCCTGAACTACGAGGTCGCGCGGCATGCTATGGGACATCTTCAGGCTTATGTCGGCGCAGGACGCGCAGCCCTCTACAAACTCGAATGCGAACTGCCGTCCCTGTCGCGCCCGCTCTATGAATGCATCCTGACCGGCGTCACACCGATCGACAGCGGTATCGTCCACAACAACGTGTCGCGCCTGTCCAGCCAGCGCAGCGTGTTCCACTACGCCACCGCCGCCGGGCTCAGCACCGCCGCTGCGGCCTACCACTGGGTCAGCGAACTGTATAACCGTTCACCGTTCGTGGCTGCCCGCGACCGCCACACCGACAACACTGAACTGCCGATCCAGCACGCGCATTTCTATTGGTCCGATCACTACCCCGATTCGCACCTGTTCGCCGACGCCGAAAACCTGCGTCTGCGCCATGCGCCGAACTTTCTGCTGGTTCACCCCATGAACATCGACGACGCCGGGCACAAGCACGGCCTCGACACGGCGCAATACCGCAACAGTGCCCGCTCAGCCGACATCATTCTCGCCGATTATCTGAAAGACTGGCTCGACGCCGGCTATCAGGTGCTGGTGACTGCTGACCACGGCATGAACAACGACCGTTCCCACAACGGCCTGCTGGCCGAAGAACGTGAAGTACCGCTGTTTGTCATCGGCGATGCCTTCAGCTTCAATCCCCATGCAGCCCCGAAACAAACCGAACTGTGCGGCACTGTCTGCGAGTTGCTGGGTGTTGCCCACGACAAACCTGTGTGCCGGGAGCTGCTCAAGTGAATTCAATCACCCGAGGCAAGTGGCTGGCGGCGTTGTGCCTGGTGCCCTTCGCCATTTTCTTTATCGTGTTCCAGATCGCCCCGCTGTGCTGGGTGCTGATCAACAGTGTGCAATCGGAAGAGTTCGGTTGGGGGCTGGCCAACTTCAACAAGATCTTCAGCTCGAAGTTCTATATGCAGGCGATCCAGTACAGCCTCGAGATCAGCTTCTGGTCCAGCGTGTTCGGCATCGTCATCGCAATCCTCGGCAGTTACTCGTTGCGCCGGGTCGATTCGAAGCTGCGCAACTTCGTCAACGCCTTCGCCAATATGACCAGCAATTTCGCCGGCGTACCGCTGGCCTTTGCGTTCATCATCCTGCTGGGGTTCAACGGCAGCTTCACCATCATGCTCAAGCAGGCGGGGTTCATTCAGGACTTCAACCTGTACTCGAAAACCGGGCTGATCATCCTCTACACCTACTTCCAGATTCCCTTGGGCGTGCTGCTGCTGTACCCGGCATTCGACGCACTGCGTGAAGACTGGCGCGAATCGGCGTCCCTGCTCGGCGCCAACGGCTGGCAGTTCTGGCGACACATCGGCTTGCCGGTGCTGACCCCGGCCTTGCTCGGAACCTTCGTGATCCTGCTGGCCAACGCCCTCGGCGCTTATGCCACGGTTTACGCCCTGACCACCGGCAACTTCAACGTGCTGCCGATCCGCATCGCGGCGATGGTTTCGGGCGACATTTCCCTGGACCCGAACATGGCCAGTGCCCTGGCCGTTGTGCTGGTGGCGTTGATGACCCTGGTGACCGTGGTCCATCAGTTGCTGTTGAAGAGGAGCTACCATGTCTCGCGCTGAACTGGGCCCCGTCGGTGTCTATCACCGGGTCGTGGTTTACCTGCTGTTCGCCATTCTGTTGCTGCCGCTGGCAGGGACGCTGATCTACTCGATCGCCAGCAGTTGGTCGGCCACCGTTCTGCCCAGCGGCTTTACCTTCAAATGGTACATCCAGCTGTGGAGCGATCCGCGTTTTCTCGGTGCCTTTGGCCAGTCACTGCTGGTCTGCGTGGGTGCGCTGATTCTGTCGGTGGTGTTGATCCTGCCACTGCTGTTCGTGGTGCATTACCACTTCCCGAAACTCGATGCGCTGATGAACATCCTGATCCTGCTGCCGTTCGCAGTGCCACCCGTGGTGTCGTCGGTGGGGCTGTTGCAGCTTTATGGTTCAGGACCATTTGCGATGGTCGGCACACCGTGGATTCTGGTCGGTTGCTACTTCACCGTGGCGCTGCCGTTCATGTACCGGGCGATTACCAACAACCTGCAAGCGATCAACCTGAGCGACCTGATGGACTCCGCCCAACTGCTCGGTGCCAGTACCTGGCAAGCGGCGTTCCTGGTGGTATTGCCGAACCTGCGCAAAGGCTTGATGGTCGCATTGCTGCTGTCGTTCTCGTTCCTCTTCGGTGAGTTCGTGTTCGCCAATATCCTCGTCGGCACGCGCTACGAAACCCTGCAGGTCTACCTCAACAATATGCGTAACAGCAGCGGTCACTTCACCAGCGCGCTGGTGATTTCCTACTTTTTCTTTGTGCTGGTTCTGACCTGGGCTGCCAATATCTTGAACAAGGACAAAAGCCAATGAGCTATGTCAGCGTCCAACACCTGCAAAAAAGCTACTCACAAACAGGCTCCGCCGGCACCCCGGTGTTCAGCGACATCAACTGCGAAATCCAGAAAGGCGAGTTCGTCACCCTGCTCGGCCCGTCCGGTTGCGGCAAGTCGACCCTGCTGCGCTGCATCGCCGGGCTGACCGCAGTGGATGGCGGCAAGATCCTGCTCGACGGCCATGACCTGGTGCCGCTGAGCCCGCAGAAACGCGGAATCGGCATGGTATTCCAGAGCTACGCACTGTTTCCCAACATGACCGTGGAGCAAAACGTTGCCTTCGGTTTGCGCATGCAAAAGGTCAATGCCGACGACAGCCGCAAGCGTGTGCTCGAAGTGCTGCAATTGGTTGAACTGACCGACTTCGCCAGCCGCTACCCGCATCAACTGTCGGGCGGCCAATGCCAGCGCGTGGCCCTCGCCCGCTCGCTGGTCACCCGACCACGTTTGCTGCTGCTTGATGAGCCGCTGTCGGCACTCGATGCACGCATCCGCAAACACCTGCGCGAGCAGATCCGGCAGATCCAGCGCGAGCTGGGGCTGACCACGATTTTCGTGACGCACGATCAGGAAGAAGCCCTGACCATGTCCGACCGGATCTTCCTGATGAACCAGGGCAAAATCGTCCAGAGCGGCGATGCTGAAACGCTCTACACTGCACCGGTCGATGTGTTTGCTGCCGGCTTCATCGGCAACTACAACCTGCTCGACGCCGCCAGCGCCAGCAAACTGCTGCAACGCCCGATCAATGGCCGTATCGCGATTCGTCCGGAAGCGATCGAACTGAGCCGCAATGGCGAACCCAATGCGCTGATTCGCAGCCACAGCCTGCTGGGCAACGTGATCCGCTATCGGGTCGAGGCTCGCGGCGTTGAACTGGTGGTAGACGTGCTGAACCGTTCGGCGGCGGACCTGCATGCCGATGGTCAACGTCTGGCACTTTCCATCGATCCTACGGCCCTGTGTGAGGTAGCCTGATGTTTTCGCTGTGCACACTGATGTTAAAGAGAGAGCAGCACTGATGGCTTTGGCAATTTTTGATCTGGACGAAACCCTGATCCATGGCGACTGCGCCTCGTTGTGGAGCGAGCAGATGGTCCGCCTCGGCTGGGTCGACGGCGAATCGTTCCTGCGCCGCGACAAGGAATTGATGGATTCCTACGGCAGGGGTCACCTGGCCATGGAGGACTACATGGCCTTCAGCCTGGAGCCGATGGCCGGACGTACCCCGGAAGAAGTCGAGCACCTTGTGGCGCCGTGGGTCGAGGACGTGATCGAACCGATCATCTTCAGCGACGCCTGCAAAGCCATTGCCGAGCACCGCAAGGCCGGCGACCGGATCCTGGTGATCTCCGCTTCAGGCACACACCTGGTCAAACCCATCGCCGAACGCCTGGGCATCGATGAGATCCTCGCTATAGAGCTGGAAGTGACTCACGGGGTCTACAGCGGCAACACCGTCGGCACCCTGACCTACCGCGAAGGCAAGATCACTCGCTTGCTGGAGTGGCTGGACGCCGAAGAGGAGAACCTTGAAGGCGCGAGTTTCTATTCGGACTCACGCAACGATCTGCCGTTGCTGATCAAAGTCGACCATCCGCATGTGGTCAACCCGGATCCGGTACTGCGTGAACACGCTGAAAAGGCCGGCTGGCCGATCCATCTCTGGAAGTAGCGCCACCGCGTCAACTTCATCGCGAGCAAGCTCGCTCCCACAGGCTCAACGCAATCCTTGTGGGAGCGAGCTTGCTCGCGATGCTTTAAGGCCTCAAACCAGGCTTTCGTTGATCACCAACACCAACTTGCCCGACACCCGGTTGGTCGCAAGTTCGGCAAACGCCGCTTCAGCGTCGCTGATCGGGAAGGTCCTGGCCAGTTGCGGGCTCAGGCGCCCTTCGGCGAACAGCGGCCAGACGTGTTGGCGCAGATCACTCAACAGATCGGCCTTGAACTGTTCGTCGCGGCTGCGCAGGGTCGAACCCAGCAATTGAATCCTTTTGGCCAGCATCGTTGCCAGATCCAGCGGCGCTTCACGGCCGCCCATCAAGCCGATCAACACCCAACGACCGTCGAGCGCCAGCAACTTCAGGTTCAGTGCGGCATAGTTGCCACCGACCGGATCGAGGATCACATCGAACGGCCCCAGGTCACGCAATCCCTCCAGCCCATCCGTGCGCACCACCCCGCCTTGCGCACCCAGCGCCTCGCAGTAGGCCAACCGATCCGCCGAACCGACGCTGACCCAGCACGGGTTGCCAAATGCCTTGCATAGCTGAATGGCAGCTGAACCAACTCCACTTGCCCCGGCGTGCAGGAGAACTTTCTCACCCGGCTTGAGCGCAGCCAATTGGAACAAATTCAGCCAGGCGGTGCTGTAGACCTCGGGCAACGCTGCCGCTTCGACCAACGACAAGCCTTCGGGCGCAGGCAATACGTGACGGCCATCGACCACCACTTCTTCGGCCATCCCACCACCCGCCAGCAGTGCGCAGACCCGGTCTCCGACCTGCCACGACGACCCGGCGCCGACCTCGCTGATCACGCCTGAACACTCAAGGCCCAGCACCTGGCTGGCTCCTGGCGGTGGCGGATAGAGCCCCGCTTTCTGCAATAAATCGGCTCGATTGAGGCCCGCTGCCGCCACTCGAATGCGAACTTGTCCTACGTCACACGTCGGACTGGGCGCTTCAACCCACTCCACTCGACCTTCAACGCCTTGCAATGCTTTCACAGTGCCTCCATAGTGAGTCTGGACTGAGCCCGATGCTGTAGCGCCGGGTTTTTTGCATTATGCGACCGGCCCAGGGTCGTACGAAAATTCGCCGAGTGGCGATCAGGCTGTTTTAACCCAGCCTGATCGATACGCGAGCAGTTTGCGTAGAGCCTTGTGGAACCGGCGACTTTAAAGACGGCCTAATATGCGTTATCAATTGCCCCCGCGTCGAATCAGCATGAAGCATTTGTTCCCCAGCACCGCACTTGCGCTTTTCATTGGCCTGGGCAGCTTGTCGCTGTCGCCTACTACGTTCGCAGCCAATAGCTGGGACAACCTTCAGCCCGATCGTGACGAGGTGATTGCCAGCCTTAACGTCGTCGAGTTGCTCAAGCGCCACCATTACAGCAAGCCGCCGCTCGATAACGCACGTTCCGCGATCATCTACGACAGCTACCTGAAGCTGCTCGATCCGTCGCGCAGTTATTTCATGGCCAGCGACATCGCCGAATTCGACAAATGGAAAAACCAGTTTGACGAGTTCCTCAAAAGCGGTGACCTGAACGCCGGGTTCACCATCTACAAGCGCTATCTGGACCGCGTCAAGGCGCGTCTGGACTTCGCCTTGGTCGAGCTGAACAAAGGCGTCGACAAGATGGACTTCACCACGAAGGAAACCTTGCTGGTCGATCGCAAGGACGCCCCTTGGCTGAAGACCACTGCCGAGCTCGACGACCTGTGGCGCAAACGCGTCAAGGACGAAGTGCTGCGGATGAAGATCGCCGGCAAAGACCCCAAACAGATTCAGGACACCCTGACCAAGCGCTACAAAAATCAGCTGTCGCGCCTGGACCAGACCCGCCCGGAAGACATCTTCCAGGCGTACATCAACAACTTCGCCATGTCCTACGATCCGCACACCAACTATCTGTCACCGGATAACGCGGAGAACTTCGACATCAACATGAGCCTGTCGCTGGAAGGCATCGGCGCCGTGTTGCAGAGCGATAACGACCAGGTGAAAGTCGTGCGCCTGGTGCCGGCCGGCCCGGCGGACAAGACCAAGCAGGTTGCACCGGCCGACAAGATCATCGGCGTTGCCCAAGGCAGTAAAGAAATGGTCGACGTCGTCGGTTGGCGCCTGGACGAAGTGGTCAAGCTGATCCGTGGGCCGAAAGGCACTGTGGTGCGCCTGGAAGTGATCCCGGCCAGCAATGCGCCAAACGACCAGACCACCAAGATCGTCTCGATCACCCGCGAAGCGGTAAAGCTTGAAGATCAGGCGGTGAAGAAGTCGGTCCTCAACCTCAAACAGGACGGCAAGGACTACAAGCTCGGCGTCATCGAGATCCCGGCCTTCTACCTGGACTTCAAGGCGTTCCGCGCCGGTGATCCGGACTACAAGAGCACCACTCGCGACGTCAAGAAACTGCTGACCGAACTGCAAAAAGACAAGGTCGACGGTGTGGTCATCGACTTGCGCAACAACGGCGGCGGTTCCTTGCAGGAAGCCACCGAGCTGACCAGTCTGTTCATCGACAAAGGTCCGACCGTGCTGGTTCGTAACGCCGACGGCCGGGTCGATGTACTGGAGGACGAAAGCCCGGGTGCCTTCTACAAAGGTCCGATGGCGTTGCTGGTCAACCGTCTGTCTGCTTCGGCTTCGGAGATTTTTGCCGGCGCCATGCAGGACTACCACCGTGCACTGATCATCGGCGGCCAGACCTTCGGTAAAGGCACCGTGCAAACCATCCAGCCGCTGAACCATGGCGAGCTGAAACTGACACTGGCCAAGTTCTACCGGGTTTCCGGACAGAGCACCCAGCATCAGGGCGTATTGCCGGATGTCGACTTCCCGTCGATCATCGACACCAAGGAAATCGGCGAGAGCGCCCTGCCGGAATCCATGCCGTGGGACACCATTCGCCCGGCCATCAAGCCGGCAGTCGACCCGTTCAAACCGTACCTGGCACAGCTCAAGTCCGAGCATGATGCCCGTTCGGCCAAGGACGCGGAGTTTGTGTTCATTCGCGACAAGCTGGCGCTGGCCCAGAAGCTGATGGCAGAAAAAACCGTCAGCCTCAATGAAGCCGAGCGTCGCGCGCAACACGCCGATATCGAAGCCAAGCAGCTGGTGATGGAAAACATCCGCCGCAAGGCCAAGGGCGAAGAGCCGCTCAAAGAACTGAAGAAAGAAGACGAGGACGCCATCGCGGCCGAGCCAGAAAAGACCAAACCGGAAGACGACGCCTACCTGAGCGAAACCGGGCGGATCCTGCTGGATTACTTGAAGCTGAACACCGCGGTCGCCAGCAACAAAAAGTGATGGCAATTTAATGCTGACGATCCCCGGATCGTCATCAAACAGTCATCATTCTGTCGTGAAATAAAGGACTGGGCACGCTCCCTGAAAAAGAGCAGGTCCGGTCCTTTTTTTATCGCCAGAGATCGCCATGACCACGACCGAACAGCTGAGTGCCTTGAGTTCAATCCTGGCTCAAAGTGGTTTGCACAGTCTGTTCCAACCGATCGTTTCTCTGTCCGAACGACGCATCCTCGGCTATGAAGCCCTCAGTCGCGGCCCCTCCAACAGCCCTCTGCATTCGCCCATCGCGTTGTTCGCCGTGGCCCGCCAGGCTGGCCGTCTCAGCGAACTGGAAATGGCCTGCCGACACAGCGCCTGCCGCCGCTTCAATGAACAACAGTTACCGGGCAAACTGTTTCTCAACGTCTCTCCCGAATCGTTGCTCGAAGCCGGCCATCAACCCGGCAGAACCCTGCAAATGCTCCAGGACTTCGGCATTCCGCCCAGTCAGGTGGTGATCGAGCTGACCGAACAAACCCCGACCGACGATTTTCAGTTGCTGCAAAACGCGCTGCATCACTACCGGGCCATGGGTTTTTCGATTGCACTGGATGATCTGGGGGCCGGGTATTCGAGCCTGCGACTCTGGTCGGAACTGCGTCCGGACTATGTGAAGATCGACCGGCATTTCATCGACGGCATTCATCAGGACGCGCTGAAGCGCGAATTCGTCGGCTCGATCCTGCAGATCGCCAAAGCTTCGCGGGCACAAGTCATTGCCGAAGGTATCGAACTGCCGGAGGAACTCGCGGTGTTGACCGAGATGGGGGTCGACCTGGTGCAGGGCTATCTGTTATGCCGTCCGCAGGAGCACCCGCCACGGGACGCCCGGACGATGATGCCCAAGCACGACAGCAGCGCAGTGGCGCTCAACGAAGAAGGCAGCGACCTCAGCGCCCTGCTCAACGAACATCCGGCGGTGGACCGCGATACCCCTACCGCTGACGTGCTGGAGGCCTTCCGTCGTCAGGCCAACCTGAACTCGCTGGCAGTGCTCGACGAACTCGGTCAGCCCTGTGGCATTGTCCACCGGCATTCGCTGTCCGATGCGCTGCTCAAGCCGTTTGCCACCGATCTGTTCGCGCGCAAGCCGATCAGCCGGCTGATGAGCGATGACTTCCTCGCCGTCGAGCTCAGCCAATCGCTGCAACAGGTCAGCCGGCTGATCACCAGCCGCGCCCGGCAGCGCATCGAAGAAGACTTCATCATCACCCTCAACGGTGGCTATCTCGGCCTGGGCCGGGTAATCGACGTGCTCAAACTGATTACCGAACTGAAAATCCAGCAAGCCCGCTACGCCAACCCGCTGACCTTGTTGCCGGGCAACGTGCCGATCCAGCAGTGCCTGACCCGACTGTTGCAACAGAGCCGCGAGTCGGTGATCTGCTACGTCGACATCGACAGTTTCAAGCCTTTCAACGATATCTACGGCTACGGCCGTGGTGACGAAGTCCTACTGTGCCTGGCGCAATGCCTGAACGACCGCGTCGACCCCAGCCGCGATTTCGTCGGGCATATCGGCGGTGATGATTTCCTGCTGGTCCTCGGCCCGGAAGACTGGCGCAAGCGCCTGAACCAGCTGCTCGAGGACTTCCACAGCCAATGCCGACGCTTCTACCGCAGCGAACACCTGGAAGCCGGCTGCTTCATCGCGCCCAATCGTCAGGGCATCCGCCAGGAATTTGCGCTGCTGTCGCTGTCGATTGGCGTGGTGCATCTACACCCGCAGGCCTGCGGACAACTCGATGCCAGCCAACTGGCGGAAATGGCCTCACAGGCTAAGCATCATGCGAAGAATGTGCTGGGGGGGAGTATTTATGTGATTGATAGTTTGGGGGTGGAGGTGCTAGCTCAAACCGTTTAGCAGAGAGATATGAACTGATCTCTATCATCACACATAACGGCCTCTTCGCTGACTTGCCAGCAAATTAAAATGACATCCCCATAAAAATAAATTCGTTAAATCAAGATCACTCATCATCAATAGGCTTCTCTGACTTCACCCAGCGCATATAAAACTCTCTCTGAGCACCATAGTCATTCGTGAGCTCACCTTCGGCATAATCAAATATATATACAACATCATCTAGCGAAGACGCCTTTCCCAAAGTCAGCTCATAGGCTTTCAAACCAAGCGACATCTGAGAAGACATACTCGACGTATGAACATTAACTTTCGTTCCCTTACAGTAAAAAATCAACTCAGGGTGATCTTCTCTAACCCTCGCAAAACACTTGTAAAAATCATGACCAGAGTAAACTTTGCGATAACCATTGCGCATCAAAAACTCTATCGTAATTTTCTTTTTATCGCAGATAAGCTGGGCGCCCTCCTTATCACCATTAACACCAACAACTATATCCACAATGATTGTAGACTTCATTCTTTTATCTTCCTATTTGGATTAGGTATGGAATATCCAAACTCGCGACCATTGTCTATGATTAGCGTTGCACCAAGAACATCTTCACCCTTGATTTTAGAAGGTATTGCTATTTCCTTCTCTTTGCCAAACAGATAATCCGCTCCCAATTCTTTTTTTAGATCACGGCCTGGAATTTTTCGTAGAGTATACAAGTAACCCATCTGCGTATTGTTATTCGTAGCAAACTTCTTCCCTACATCCCTTGAGGTGGAGGTGCTAATAAAGTTGCTGGGCGGATAATCACTATCAAGTGAATGAAGCAATAGGTCATTGCTTTTCCCTTTACTCTTGAATCCATGTTGAAACACATCATCGGGCTCTCGTTGATCTCCACGATATAGATAATCACCCTCTCCTTTCGGTAGTTTCGGCTCGCCTCCGTCTACCCCCGCCTTTCCCGCCGGATTTTCCGCCTCCCCCGGCTTCTTGCACTTACCTGCCCCCGGGCAGTCATTCAACCCCAACGGATCCACCCACCCCGTCGGATTCGGGGTGTACTGGTAGCCGTTTAGCCCGCCCGCCAGCTTGCTTGGATCCGGCGTCAGGTAGCGGCCGATGTCCGGATTGTAGTAGCGATGCCGGTTGTAGTGCAGGCCGCTTTCGGCGTCGAAATACTGCCCTTGAAAGCGCAGCGGCTGCTCAAGCTGTTCTTCGCCAAAGTGCTTCAGGCTGGCGAGTTTTCCGTAAGCCTTGTAGGTCGCCGACCAGACGATTTCGCCGCTGTAATCCGTCAGTTCCTGCGGAGTGCCGAGGTGGTCGAGTTGGTAGTAGAACGGGCAGGCCTTGCGCGGGCCTTTGCCGTCGAGCAGGGCCAGGGGGCGAAAGCTGCCGGGTTCGTAGAGGTAGCTGCGGTAGTGTTCTTTGCTGCTTTCGGCGACGAGCTTGTCGCCTTGCCAGAAGAACTCGGTGGTGTGGCCGTCGACGGTTTTGGTGATGCGCCGACCGAAGGCGTCATAGCGGTAGCTGGCGGTTTTGCCATCCGGCAGCGTGACGCCGATCAACCGGTGCTGGCAGTCGTAGCGGTATTCGGTGACGAGTGTTTGTGCGGTGCCGCGGCGCTCAAAGATCAGGTTGCCGAAGGCATCGTAGTCGTAATGGCGGTCGCCTTGCAGCAGCAGGCGGTTGCCTTTGATCGTCGCCAGGCCCGGACGATCCTGCATCTGCAGGTTGCCGGCAGGGTCATGGGCGAAGCTTTCCTGCTGTGGGTCGCGAGAGTGGCGGACGCGAACCAGGCGGTTCAGCGCGTCGTAGTGATAATTGCGCTGACCATAATGACTGTCGGCAATGAAGTCGAGGTTGCCGTTGGCGCTGTAGGCGTAATCGCGGCGATGGCGTGGCTGTTCAGCGAGAGAGACCGCGTGGGCGTGCAACCGACCCTGCTCATCGTAGTGATACCGACTGAGCAATTGGCCCTGCTGGCGTTGCTGCTCGCGTCCCGCGTCAAAGATATGCGTGGTCAGCCGCGAGCCGTTGAGGTCAATAGCGGTGAGTGCCCCGCCCTTGGCGTGGTGGTAGTCGAGGGTGCTGTTGTCCGGCAGGCGCAGGTGATCGAGTTGACCGCAAGCGTTGTAGCGATAACGCAGCGTGCCCCAGCCTTGATGCTCAGTGATCAGCCGGTCCTGCTGGTCGTACTCGAACTCCAACGGGTGGTCGCAACCGTCATCGACGCTGACCAGACGACCAAGGCTGTCGTAGCGATAGTCGACCTTCTCGCCATCGGGCAAGGTCTTGACCAGCAACCGCCCTGCCGAGTCCCGCTGGTAGGCGGTGATCAGCGTTGAGCCGTCATCGCCAAACTCGGTTTTCTCCAGCAGATGGCCGTTGAGGTCATAGCGGTACGCGGTGCGCCGACCATCAAAGCCGGTTTCTTGCTCGATCAGCCCGTTGGTGCCGTACGCCAGCTGATACTTTTCGCCCACCTCATTTTCGATTTCGCTGAGCAACAGCCGCGCGTTGTCGTAGCGATAGTGCAGCTGGCTGCCGTCGGCATTGATGCGACGGCTGACCAGATGCAGGTCATCGGCGTATTCGTAGCGCGTGACCTGGCCAGACTCATCGCGTTCGGCGATGAGTTTTCCGTAGGCGTTGTAGCTGAAGGCGCGGGTGACTCCTCCCGGCAAAGTGGTCTGGATCAGCCTGCCGAGAACGTCCCACTGATACTGGGTGACCGCACCCTGTGCGTCCTGACGGCGACTTTGCCGGCCCAACGCGTCGTAAGCGAAATAGCGCCGGCCACCGTCCGGCAATTGCTCTTCGGTCAGTTGCCCGAGGTTGTTCCAGACAAGAAGGTGACAACTGTTATCCGGATAGCGGATCGACAGCAGTCGCCCTCGATCATCGTACTGGTAATGGGTGATGTGCCCATCAGGGTCGATTTGTTCGGTGATATCGCCATGAATGTTTCGCTGGTACTTCCAACGCGCCTTGCCCCGACGCATCACCCGAACGAAACCGTTGTGATACTCGTAGCAAGTCGGTTCGTCTTCTGGCGGAATGACCGCCAGCAACCGCCCGGCGTCGTCATAGGTGTATTGGGTGACGCCGCCGAGAGGATCTTTCTCGGCCACCAACTGACCGTTATCGTCGTAAGCCTTCAGGTGTTCGGCACCGTCCGGCTCGACCTTGCGCACCAGCCGCGCCTGCTGATCGTGGACGTAAACCTCTTGGCTGCCATCGGCGTTCTGCACCGTGACGCTGCCGTTATCGTCCCAGGCATAACGTGCGTCCATCTGCGCAAAACTCGCCCAGTGCCGCACGCATCGGGCGGCTTTGCCTTCGCGTTCCCACTCCCAGAAAAAACTTGCGCCGCCGGCCAGTTGCCGCTGGAGAATCACCGCCTGATTGTCGTAGTCGTAGCGCTCGCTTTCGCCCGCGGCGTTGACGACTTCGATCAGTCGATGGCAGTCGTCATAGCGATAGGTGACCAGCGTTTGCTCGGTTTGCCAGGCTTCATCGGCACTCGCCGCCGCGCGATAGACTTGATAGTCGACGGCGATCAGATGTCGCCGGTCGTAACACAACAGCAAGGCGCGACCGGCGCCGTTGTCCAGACGTTTGATCCGCGCCTGGCGATCACGGGTGATACGCAGGCGGTTGTTGTAAGGGTCGCTGATGGCCGTGAGGTTACCGTCACGAAAATGGTAGAACCGTGTCGCCTCACCGGCCTGGGCGAGGATCAATTCATCGGCGTCGTCGCCCAGATAAATCGCCGCACGGGACAAACTGTTGTGGATCGCCGGACGCTCGGTGCTGGGTCTCGGAAAGCGTGTGCGGCGGTTTTCGTGGTCGATCCAGACGACGTTGTCGCCGTCGATTTCCAGGCGATGCGCCAGCGAATGGCTCCAGCCAAAGCCCAGTCCGCTATTGATCTCGGCGGCGCTGGTGCGATAGAGCCGGGTGAAGGCAAACGGCAGTACGCCGTCGAGCTCTCCATCGGTGAGGGTCAGCAGTTCTTCACCGGTAACCATCGACACCGGGCAGTTGTGGGTGGCGGTTTTATCTGCCGAATCGGCGCTGTCGCCGTTGGGGTTTTTCGCCTGATCCGGGGCGTTGTCGTGATGCTCCTGCTTGCTCAGGCTGGTCCTGGGCCCAGACTTGTCGCGGGCGATGGCCGCAGGGTTTTTCACGTAAAGGGTTTGCGCTTCGCGGGGGGTAATCTTCAGAGGCCCTCGGGGTGTTGGCGCCAGTGACGCCTTCCGGGCACTCACCATCAGCGGCTTGAGCGCATCGGCGTGACTGCTGAAACGCTGATTGCTCGACACTTGCGCCAGCCGGATGCTCAAGGTTGCCAGCCACTGTCGAGCACGCTGTGACTTGATCTTCCCCAGCACTTTGGCGCCCACACCCGCCCCAACGCCCATAGGTCCGGTCACGCAAGCCAGCAGCAATCCGATCAATACGCCGGTACGAATTTCGGCCATTACTTCGGCTTCGTACTGCGGCGGCAGCATCCGCAACCAACTGGTGACGGCCGCCAGATAGATGAACAGCAACGGTTCATCGCTGAGCACCAGCAAGCCATTGGCAATCGCTTCTGTGGAAGCGTTGAGCAGGGTTTCGAGCTCGGCCTGGGTCAGGTACTCGAGGAGCTTTTCACTGTTGGTTTGCAGGTCGGCCAGCAAGTGATAGAGCTGCTGAACATCATCCCAAAGGTCGAGCAAGGCGCTTTCAACACCCCGTTGATCAGCCTGCTGCAACGCGTTGTAGCGCTCAAGAAAACCGCTCTGCGAAAAGCTCGCCCACAATGGTTGAAACTCGTTCGTCCATTCGCTTCGCAGCCAGTCCTCAAGCTCGGCAATGATGGTTTGATAAGAGGCGTAGAGCGCCTTGACGTGATCTTGAGAGACGTTGGGGTAAAAGGTGATTCGGTGCCGCTGGCCACGCCAGCATTCGGGGACTTCGAGGATGCCGCTGGGGCCGATCATTGCGTGGACCGGCTCGCCGACCACCTCATCCCCGTCCGGCCCATCGACCAATGCTTCGAGCATCACTGGGGTATTGCCGATCGGCACGAAACGCGCCGCCTTGAACATGTGCACCAGGGTCAATGATCCACCGGCCGGACAGGATGCAACGGTGGCACTGATCGGTGTGGTCGAGTTTTTCGGGGCGCTGAGGCTGACGTCGTTGCCGACCTTGAACACCTGCTCGACATCCAGCCCTGCGCCCGTCCAGAAACTTTCGGCCCAGGAATCGTAATCGCTGAGGCAGTGCCGAAAGTCATTGAAGACCGCCGCAATGTCCGGGTCTTTCGGGTTCAGCGCAGCAATGACCAAATGGCCAATGGCAGTGTTCAAGGCCTGCAGTTTTTTTGGATCGAGCATTCGCAATCTTCGCGCGGTCGCTGTGGGACGCGAGACTGTGCGGGGATTGCGCGGGGAATGAAGTCAGGACAAACGGAGGATGATGTAGGGTATTTCGCTAATGAAAAGGGAATGGCTCAATCAAGCAGAGCGGGCACTGCTTGATCGGCGAATAGGTTACAAACGCCCGTAGGAAAGTGGCTTACCCGCGATCGCAGGCAAACCGGATCAGCCCATGTGAGAGTGGCCGTCAAGCATCACGTGACGCCAGTTCCTTGAGCTTGATCTCGGCCAGCGGGTGTCCGGCCTTGGCCGCCATCTGCCACCAGCGCGCCGCCTCGGCAGCATCAGGGGCCTTGCCCGGTGCTCCGGCAAGGCTGATCACGCCGACCTGATAGGCCGCTTTACCGTCCCCGGCCAATGCGGCAAGGCGCAACAAACGTACGCCCTCTTCACGAGCTCCGAGGCCTTGGCCACGGAACGTCAGAATGTGGCCATAGAAGCTTTGCGCACCGACATCACCGAGGTTCGCCATGCGTGCGAACTGGCCTTCAAGCCAGCTCCAGCCACGTGGCTGGCGGACAAACCATGACCAATGAAACAGCCTGCGTGCCAGCCAGTAACTGGCACGGGCCTTGAGTCGCCAGAGCATTCAGGCCTCCGCAGATTCGGGGTATTCGTACTCAAACACCCGCACCACTTCCGATGCATGCCAGGACGCGGCAGCCACGCCATCGGAAGGCCCGGAGAAACGCCCCAGCCGCTCGACGCATTCGAAGAACCCGGTGCGCGGCAGACGGCTAGCGCCCTGGCTGATCACCAGCGAACTGCGCAGCGGCTGCTCGGCCCGTGCATCCAGAGCTGCCAGGTGCTCAAGCGCGGCAGTCAGGGTTTGCATGGCCGGGCTTGGCAACTGCAAACGTTCAAGCAAAGCACGATAAGTCAGAAGATGACGCTGGCGGCGGGCCTGATCCAGTTCGCCGATTAAACCGTCCCAATGTTGACGACTGATGCGTACGCTCACGATTCATCCCTCCATCCCGGCACCGTCAATTCCCAGGCCAGGCTGCGGCGAATCGCTGCGTCGGGTTGACGCTCGCCACTTTCGATCAAGGCCAGGTAAGACGGGCTGATGCCTACCGTGCGGGCCAGCGCCTCAATGGCGATGCCCTTCCCTTCGCGCAAACTGCGTAGTTGATCCAGACCCGGAAGAACCTGGTCTGCTGCGGCCGCGTGATGGACTGTCGCTTCACGCGGTGGTTGTTCAGTGACGCCTGCTGCTTTCAATAACGCTTGATACTGAGCCCACGGCAGAACCGCGTATTCGGGTTCGCCATCACGTGCAATTATCTGAATATCCATGACTACCCCGTAGGACAACAACACTTAGCGAGTCAGCACTTTTCCTTAGAAGTGTAATCCTAACAGCCGCCAAGGTCGCGAGGGGGGATCAATCTGTGGATGAACCTGATTCAACTCAGGTTTTTTTCGGGCCTTGCAGTTGCAATTGCTCCGGTGTATCAGGCAAGCGCTCCACGACCGCAAGCTTTTCTGGACTCTGACGGTCGCGCCAGGCACGGAAAGCGTTCAGTTCGTCATCGAGGGTTTTCATCACCCAGGCCAGCACGGCGATGTCATCGAGCATGCCAAATACCGGGATGAAATCCGGGATCGCGTCAAGTGGGCTGAGGAAGTACATCAGCCCCGCCACCACGGTCAGCATCGACTTGCGACTGATGTCCCGATACTCGCCGCGCCAGTACGCCAGGCACAATGCCTGCAGCAATCGCAGGTCGTCTTTAAGTTTGCCCAAACGGTTACCCTGGCTCGCGCCTTTTCTGGCAACGGCAAACAACAGGGCAGGTAATCGCCCGCGACTGAGCAACCTTCCCGCCAAGGGTAGAAATCGAGCGAAATCCCAGGGTGCTTTCATCATCTCTCCCGCTGAAATGTTATCCACACAAATTGTGGATAACCTTGTGAACAGAGCCGCTTTTCACGCCTGAAGGCCCCGTCTTACAAGGGCCCGGCTCAGATCGGGCGTTTTTTACTCACATAAAAAAACCCAATATTTCATTGACTTGGCAACCTGCTGCGTTTAGCTGCGGCACCCTCAATGCTGTGACTCCACTCCACCGCGTCCGTTCGCTTGAATTGTCGACCACTGAACGCCAGATGCAACAACGCCCCGTATGAACGGGGCGTTGTTTTTATAACAGACGCTGATTACTTGGCGGCGTCTTGTTTTGCCGGATCTTTGATCGCCAGCAGTTCCAGGTCGAATACCAGCACCGAATTGGCCGGGATTGCCGGGCTAGGGCTTTGTGCGCCGTAGGCCAGATCGCTAGGGATGTACAGTTTGTACTTCTCGCCAACGTGCATCAGTTGCAGACCTTCAACCCAACCCGGGATCACGCCGCTGACCGGCAGATCGATCGGGCTTCCGCGCTCGACGGAGCTGTCGAAAACGGTGCCGTTGGTCAGCTTGCCAGTGTAGTGAACAGTCACTACGTCAGTCGGCTTAGGCTGTGGGCCATCGGCTTTCTTGACCACTTCGTACTGCAGACCCGAAGCAGTGGTAACGATACCCGGCTTCTTCGCGTTGTCTTCGAGGAATTTCTTGCCAGCAGCTGCCGACTCTTCGCTCATCTTGGCCAGACGCTCTTCAGCGCGCTTTTGCAGCGCAGCGAAAGCTTCGACCAGTTCGTCATCCTTCAGCTTCTGTTCTTTCTTGCCGACGGCATCTTCGATGCCTTGGGCTACGGCTTTGGAATCCAGGTCATCCATGCCTTCCTGAGCCAGGCTCTTGCCCATGTTCAGGCCAATACCGTAGGAAGCTTTTTGCGCCGGGGTTTTCAGCTCAACGCTGGTCTGCGAGTCACAACCCGCGAGTACCAGGCTAACCAGGGCCACCGCCGCCGCCAACCGATGCTGTTTCATGCTATTTCCTTGTTCATGCGCCTAAAGGGCAATCGAATAAAGCCGCGAGCTTATCAGGCCGCCACGACCAATGGCTACCGGCATGAGAGCAGGAAAGCTCCGATAAGTTCAGGTCTTTTAACGCATTTTGCGCGGGGTGGTCATGAAGCTTCTGTCAGCTTCTTCTCAGTGTAATAAACGCCGGTTCCTACAGCGTCTGGCGTAATGGCCACTTGCCGCGTACCCGGAGCTAAGGCATAACAAGGCTATAAATCGACAAGGAAGTCTAACTTGCGCCTCTTGATCCGTGTGCTGTTGCTGATAATCACCCTGCTGGCGGTCGCTCTGGCGGTGGTCCTGTATTACGTCGCCAACCCGAAGCTGCCTGCCTATACGCCAGTCGAGCAGGTGAACTACCTCGAGCAGTGGGACGCCGCCGACCGCCAGACCTACTACTTCACGCCGCAGGGTACGCAGGTCAAAGGCCTGCGCTACAACTGGTTCACAGCACTTGAACTGCCGTTCTCGGAGCAACGCTTTGCCACGCCCGAATACCTGGCGCGTTTTGGTTTTCTGGTGGATCCCACCCAGAAAGCTACGCCAAACAACCCCGGCAACCTGCCCGTCGGCTTCGCCCGTCATCAGAATCCAGGCAGTAAAGAAGAGTATCTGGATGTTACCTGCGCCGCCTGCCACACCGGCGAGCTGCGCTTCAAAGGCCAGGCAATACGCATCGACGGTGGCTCGGCCCAGCACGTATTGCCTTCCAGTGTCCCCACTCTGCGCGGCGGCAGTTTCGGTCAGGCATTGGTCGCAAGCCTCGCCTCGACCTACTACAACCCCTGGAAATTCGAACGCTTCGCACGCAATGTGCTCGGTCCGGACTATGACGCCCAGCACTCACAACTGCGCCAGGACTTCAAAACGTCGCTGGATACTTTCCTGCGCGCTGCCTGGAATGACACCCACCGCGGCCTATACCCCACCGAAGAAGGCCCAGGCCGTACCGACGCTTTCGGCCGTATCGCCAATGCCAGTTTCGGCGACGCCATTTCGCCGAACAACTACCGAGTGGCCAATGCGCCCGTGGACTACCCGCAGCTATGGGATATCTGGAGTTTCGACTGGGTGCAATGGAACGGCTCAGCGCAGCAACCCATGGCGCGCAACATCGGCGAAGCTCTGGGCGTCGGCGCGACGCTGAGCTTCTTCGATGCCGCCGGCCAACCGCTCAAGGGCGACGATCGCTACCCTTCGAGCGTGCGAGTACGTGACCTGCATCTGATCGAAGAAACCCTGAAGCGACTCAAACCACCGGCCTGGCCCGAAGCAGTGCTCGGTAGCATCGACAGACCGTTGGCCGCCAAGGGCCGCACGCTGTTCGCCGAAAACTGCGCCGGTTGCCATGTACCGAACGTGACAGAGACCAATGGTCGACCTGAGCAGAAATTGAAAATGTTGCCGGTGGACGTCATTGGCACCGACCCAGGCGCCGCCAACAACATCGCCGACCAACGTTTCGACCTGAGCGCGCTCAAGTGGGACCGGGACGAACTGACGAAACTGGACGTCAAACTGCACCCAACGCCTGCCGGACCACTGGACCTGAGCAAACTCTCGGTTGCCAAAGGACTGGCCTACGTAACGGCCTTCGTCGAGAACCGCGCTTACCGTGATGCCAACGTCACGCCTGAAGAGCGCCCCGCCATGGATGGATTCGGCCTTCCGATTGGCGTTCGTGAACTACGCGCCTACAAGGCCCGACCGTTGGTGGGCGTTTGGGCGACGCCACCGTTTCTGCATAACGGTTCAGTACCGAACATCTACCAACTGCTCTCGCCGCAGGATGAGCGCGCAACCACTTTCTATAGAGGCACGTTCGAATACGACCCGCAGCACCTGGGTTATCGCCCGGAAGCCTTCAGCAACGGTTTTGAATTCGACACGCGAATCACCGGCAACCACAACAGTGGTCACGAATTTCGTGCCGGCGAACGAGGCAATGGGGTCATTGGCCGCCTGCTGCAACCCCAAGAGCGCTGGGCACTACTGGAATACCTGAGGGTGCTCGGTGGCCCTTTGGAATCGCAACTACCATGACCATCACCTCTGCCCAAAGGACTTGTGCATGTTGATCACGCTTTGGCTGCGCGTCGGCGTATTGCTCGGCAAGACCTTGCTGTTCCTGGTGGGTCTCGGCTTGCTGGGCTGGGCGGTGGCGACAGCCTGGTTCGCTTGGCATCACAGCGGCCCGGTCTCTGCCAAAGAACAGATTCCGGCGGGTGAAGCGGCAATGACGCGGGACATCATCCAGACCGCCGTGCGCATCGTCGACCAGCACCGCGAAAACACTCGCTTCCTGCGCGATGCCCACGCCAAGGCGCATGGCTGCGTAAAGGCCGAGGTTCAAGTGTCGGCCGACCTGGCGCCTGAACTGCGCCAAGGTGTCTTTAGCGAAGCCGGCAAGACCTGGCAAGCTGTCTTGCGACTGTCCAACGGCAACGCCTATCCACAATTCGATAGCGTGCGCGATGCCCGAGGCATGGCGATCAAATTGCTTGATGTACCGGGAACGCAGCTACTCAAGGATCAGCAGAGCCGCAACGAGCAGGACTTCGTGATGTTCAGCCATCCGAACTTCTTCGTCAGCAATGTCGCCGAGTACCGTCAGAACGTCGCAGCCCAGGCCGATGGCAAGCAAATCATGGCGTTCTTTCCGAGTTGGGATCCGCGCAGCTGGCAGGTACGTCACCTGTTCATTGCCTTGGTGACCCTGGCGCCAGCCCCGGCCAGCCCGACCCAGACCACTTATTTTTCCGTCTCGCCGTATAAATTCGGTACGGCGAATGCCAAGTTTCGTGTCGCACCAGACCCTGACAGCTGCCCCGGCTACACCCTGCCTGCGCAGAATCAAGCGCTGCCAAACTTTTTGCGCAGTGCACTGAATCAACAGTTATCAACGGATCGGGTGCCCGCGTGTTTTGTCTTGCAGATCCAGCGCCAGGACCCGACCAGATACATGCCGATCGAAGACACCAGCATCGAATGGCGCGAAAGCGATGCGCCGTTCGAGACCGTGGCGCGGATCCGGATCCCCGCCCAGGACTTCGACACGCCAGCGCTGAACCTGCAATGCGATAACCAGTCCTTCAACCCCTGGTTTGGCCTGGAAGCTCATCGCCCTATTGGCGGTATCAATCGGCTACGCAAGGCAGTGTACGAAGCGGTCAGTGATTACCGGCACGCACGCAATGCTGAACAGTAAGCCGAAAACGAAAAAAGCGACCCGAAGGTCGCTTTTCTATTAGAGGTAATGACTTAACAAAACCCCAGACAGCAAAAAGCCCGCATTAAGCGGGCTTTCTGTGGTGACCTGGCGTTCAGCGTTCCAGGTTACCGAATATGGCGCAGCGGACGGGACTCGAACCCGCGACCCCCGGCGTGACAGGCCGGTATTCTAACCGACTGAACTACCGCTGCGCGTAGCGTTGAAAGTAAGTGGTGGGTGATGACGGGATCGAACCGCCGACATTCTGCTTGTAAGGCAGACGCTCTCCCAGCTGAGCTAATCACCCTTTACCTTCGTTGCGGGGCGCATTGTGCCACAAAAATTCATAACATGCTGATTTAATTAAGAAATTTATTAAAAAAGCTGAATTTCAATGAAACAACACACATCGCATGGAACTCTTACAGCAAAAAGCCCGCGTGAGCGGGCTTTCCGTGGTGACCTGGCGTTCAGCGTTCCAGGTTACCGAATATGGCGCAGCGGACGGGACTCGAACCCGCGACCCCCGGCGTGACAGGCCGGTATTCTAACCGACTGAACTACCGCTGCGCGTAACACTGAATGCGAATGGTGGGTGATGACGGGATCGAACCGCCGACATTCTGCTTGTAAGGCAGACGCTCTCCCAGCTGAGCTAATCACCCTTCACGTTCGGTGTGGCGCGCATTCTACGGAGCAGCCCAACCTCTGGCAAGCACTTTTTAAAATAATTTTTTCAGGCCTTCCAAAGGCTTAGCTGAGGGTTGGCCTATGACGCTGCGCGGAGAATAATGCCCCCCTTTGTATAAAGGAGAGACTCACCCCATGTGGTTCAAAAACCTGCTTATCTATCGCCTGACCCAAGATCTGCCTTTTGATGCTGAGGCGTTGGAAACTGCACTGGCCACCAAACTGGCGCGTCCATGTGCAAGCCAGGAGTTGACCACCTACGGTTTCGTCGCGCCGTTTGGCAAAGGCGAAGATGCACCTCTGGTGCATGTCAGCGGTGACTTCCTGCTGATCGCCGCTCGCAAGGAAGAACGCATTCTGCCAGGCAGCGTCGTGCGCGACGCGGTCAAGGAAAAGGTCGAAGAGATCGAAGCCGAGCAAATGCGTAAGGTCTATAAGAAGGAGCGTGATCAGATCAAGGATGAAATCATCCAGGCGTTCCTTCCGCGGGCCTTTATCCGTCGCTCGTCGACCTTTGCCGCCATAGCACCGAAACAGGGGCTGATCCTGGTCAACTCCGCCAGCCCGAAACGCGCCGAAGACCTGCTTTCCACTCTGCGTGAAGTAATCGGCACGCTGCCAGTACGTCCGCTGACTGTAAAAATGTCCCCGACCGCGACCATGACTGAGTGGGTCACTACCCAGAAAGCCGCCGACGACTTCTTCGTACTGGATGAGTGCGAACTGCGCGATACCCACGAAGACGGCGGCATTGTTCGTTGCAAGCGTCAGGACCTGACCAGCGAAGAAATCCAGTTGCACCTGAGCACCGGTAAAGTGGTCACTCAGCTGTCCCTGGCCTGGCAAGACAAACTGTCGTTCGTCCTCGACGACAAGATGGTGGTCAAGCGCCTGAAGTTCGAAGACCTGCTGCAGGATCAGGCAGAACAGGACGGTGGCGATGAAGCCCTCGGCCAACTGGACGCCAGCTTCACGTTGATGATGCTGACCTTCGGCGACTTCCTCCCGGCGCTGGTTGAGGCACTGGGCGGCGAAGAGACTCCGCAAGGGATCTAAAAGCTTGTGATATCTACTGTGGGAGCGAGCTTGCTCGCGATAGCGGAGTTTCAGTCAACATCATTGTTGAATGTCAGTCCCGCATCGCGAGCAAGCTCGCTCCCACACTTGTTTTGCGGTGTTACTTAATAATAAGGAACAGGTCATGCGTGCACTGGCAGCACTGAGCCGCTTTGTCGGCAACACTTTCGCTTACTGGGTCTTGATCTTCGCCGTAGTGGCCTTCCTGCAACCGGCGTGGTTCATCGGTTTGAAAGGTGCGATCGTGCCGTTGCTGGGGCTGGTGATGTTCGGCATGGGCCTGACCCTCAAACTTGAAGACTTCGCTGAAGTAGCCCGCCATCCGTGGCGCGTGGCACTGGGCGTGGTCGCACATTTCGTGATCATGCCTGGCGTGGCATGGTTGCTCTGCCAGGCGTTCCACCTGCCACCGGAAATCGCCGTCGGGGTGATTCTGGTCGGTTGCTGCCCAAGCGGCACCTCGTCGAACGTGATGACCTGGCTGGCCCGCGGTGACTTGGCGCTTTCGGTAGCGATTGCCGCCGTCACCACCCTGCTCGCTCCGGTGCTGACGCCCGCCCTGATCTGGTTATTGGCCTCGGCCTGGTTACCGGTATCGTTCATGGAACTGTTTTGGTCGATCCTGCAAGTGGTGTTGCTGCCGATCGTGCTCGGCGTGGTTGCCCAACGCCTGCTGGGAGATCGGGTGCGCCACGCGGTAGAGGTGCTGCCGCTGGTTTCGGTGGTGAGCATCGTGATCATCGTCGCCGCCGTTGTCGCGGCGAGTCAGGCAAAGATTGCCGAATCCGGTCTGCTGATCATGGCCGTGGTGATGCTGCATAACAGCTTTGGTTTTCTGCTGGGCTACTTCACCGGACGCGTGTTCAAGCTGCCGCTGGCGCAACGCAAATCCCTTGCCCTGGAAGTCGGCATGCAGAACTCGGGGCTGGGCGCGGCGCTGGCCAGTGCCCATTTCTCGCCACTGGCGGCGGTGCCGAGCGCGTTGTTCAGCGTTTGGCACAACATTTCCGGGGCGTTGCTCTCGACGTATTTCCGCCGGATGAGCGAGAAACACGACCGCGAACTGGCTGCCCAACAAGCAACCGACTGACCCTGAACTTGATCCCCAGGTTAATAATGGGCACTATAGTGCGCATCGCGAGGACGACCTCGCGGCTCGATCGAGTTACTAATCTGGGGACGACCCCGTCAATCGATGGAGGTCTTCATGCCTTGGATCATTCTGTTTTTCGCTGGCCTGTTTGAAGTCGGCTGGGCCGTTGGCCTGAAATACACCGACGGCTTCAGCCGCCCTCTTCCCACCGTCCTGACTGTCGGCGCCATGGTGATCAGCCTGGGTCTGCTGGGCCTGGCCATGAAGGATCTGCCGCTGGGCACTGCCTACGCCATCTGGACTGGCGTCGGTGCCGTGGGCACGGTTATCGCCGGGATCATCCTGTTTGGTGAATCCATGGCGCTGTTCCGCCTGGCCAGCGTCGCGCTGATCATTGCCGGGTTGGTTGGGCTCAAAGTCAGTACTTAGGCCTCTACCGTCATCGCGAGCAAGCTCGCTCCCACATTGGTTTCGTGTCGTTCACAGATCAAGTGTGGGAGCGAGCTTGCTCGCGATGAGGCCGGCCAAAACACCTACTATCTAACGGTGCCACGCAATTCGCCAACCAGCGCCTGCAACTGTGCTGGCTGCGCGACCTCTACCGCCACCGCCGGTCCGGCCACCACGGTCACCCGCGACCAGAGGCGGTGAAAGAATCCCTTGTTCGGATCGCGACTGAAGAAGCTGCCCCATAACCCTTGCAAGGCCAATGGAATCACCGGCACCGGCGTCTCTTCCAGTATCCGCGTCAGCCCGCCCTTGAACTCATTGATCTCGCCATCGGCGGTCAACTTGCCTTCCGGGAAGATGCACACCAGCTCACCATCCTTCAGGTACTGGGCGATTCGCTTGAAGGCCTTTTCGTAAATCTGACTGTCTTCCTGGCGCCCGGCAATCGGAATGGTCCCCGCCGTGCGGAAGATGAAGTTCAGCACCGGCAAGTTATAGATCTTGTAATACATCACAAAGCGAATCGGCCGACGCACTGCGCCACCAATCAGCAAGGCATCGACGAACGACACATGGTTGCAGACCAGCAACGCCGCGCCTTCGTCAGGAATCAGCTCAAGGTTGCGGTGCTGCACGCGGTACATGGAATGGCTGAGCAGCCAGATCATGAAACGCATGCTGAACTCGGGAACGATGCTGAAGATGTAGGCGTTGACGCCAATGTTCAGCAGCGACACCACCAGAAACAACTGAGGAATCGACAGCTTGACGATGCTCAGCAGCACAATCGAGACAATCGCCGAGACCACCATGAACAGTGCATTGAGGATGTTGTTGGCTGCGATCACCCGCGCCCGCTCGTTTTCGGCGGTACGCGACTGAATCAACGCGTACAGCGGCACGATGTAGAAACCGCCGAAAACCCCCAGCCCGAGAATATCGAACAGCACCCACCACGTATGACCGAAGCCAAGCACTTCGATCCAGCCATGACCTTGAACGCTTTGCGGGATACCACCGGAGCTCCACCACAGCAGCAAGCCAAACACTGTCAGCCCAAAAGAGCCAAACGGCACCAGACCGATCTCGACTTTGCGTCCGGAGAGTTTCTCGCAGAGCATCGAACCCAGCGCGATACCGACCGAGAACACCGTCAGAATCAGTGTCACCACGGTCTCGTCGCCGTGCATCCACTCTTTGGCGTAGGCCGGGATTTGCGTCAGGTAAATCGCCCCGACAAACCAGAACCACGAGTTGCCGACAATCGAGCGCGACACTGCAGGCGTTTGCCCCAGACCCAGACGCAGAGTCGCCCAGGACTGGCTGAAGATATTCCAGTTCAACCGTAGCTCAGGGGTCGACGCTGCAGCACGCGGTATGCCGCGACTAGCCAGATAGCCCAGCACCGCGACACCGATGATCGCCGTGGAGACGATCGGTGCGTAATGACTGGACGACATCATGATCCCGGCGCCGATGGTCCCGGCCAGAATCGCCAGGAAGGTGCCCATTTCCACCAGCCCGTTACCGCCCACCAGCTCTTCTTCGTGTAGGGCCTGGGGCAGGATCGAGTACTTCACCGGGCCGAACAGCGCCGAGTGAGTGCCCATGGCGAACAGTGCCATCAGCATCAGCGACAGGTGATCGAACAGGAAGCCGACTGCGCCGACCGCCATGATCGCGATTTCACCGAGTTTGATCAGACGGATCAGCGCGTCCTTGGCGAACTTTTCACCGAACTGCCCGGCCAGCGCCGAGAACAGAAAGAACGGCAGGATGAACAGCAACGCACACAGGTTGACCCAGATCGAGCGGTCACCCTCGATGGTCAGCTTGTACAAAATGGCAAGGATCAACGACTGCTTGAAGATGTTGTCGTTGAACGCCCCGAGGGACTGCGTAACAAAAAACGGCAGAAACCGCCGCTTGCGAAGCAAGGTGAACTGCGAAGGGTGGCTCATCTTCCATGTCCCTGTGTGGCTTGGATGCTCTTATTGGAATGCCGTACAGCGATCCAGGCCACAACCTTACCTAAACTTTGCGAATTATTTCGCTAATCCGGCAATACACGGCGAAACAAACAACTCACCGCGCCAGGCGCCTTGAACAGTGCGCTTGGAGACGATCAGCCACATGATCGCCAACGCGACCACCAAAACGCTGCCAAAAAGGCTGAAAAAAGTCAGGTTCAAGGTGCTTGCCAGCTTCAGCGTGGCCAGCGAGTAGACACCCAGCGGGAAGGTAAACCCCCACCAGCCGAGGTTGAAGGGAATCCCGCCACGCAGGTAACGCAAGGTGATCAGCACCGCCATCAACATCCACCACAAGCCGAAGCCCCATAGCGTGATGCCTGCGACCAGGCCCAGTCCGGCGGCAATTTCACCGATACCCGGCAAGCCGTTGGCGGCGAAAATCGCCGGCGCATCGCTGCCCAGCAACAACATGCCCAGCGCCCCGGTGCCAATCGGCCCCAGTGCCAGCCAACTCGACGCAGCCATGTTTTCGTGGGGCAGTTTATGCAGGGCCATGCGCAGCAGCAGGATGGTCAGGATGCTGAACGCCACCGGCAGCGAGAACGCCCACAGCACGTAGCTGGTCACCAGTACCACCAGTTGCGAGTGGGCGTCAGCCAGATGCGGCGCAAGCAAACCACCGCTGGCCGCTGCGACCTCCGCAGCCACCACCGGCAGCAGCCAGACAGCGGTCATCTGGTCGATGCTGTGCTCCTGACGGGTGAACATCATGTATGGAATCAACACGCCGCAGGCCAGCGACATGGCGACATCCAGCCACCACAACACCTCTGCCAGGTGCACAACGCCCTCCCCCCAACGCGGCAGGCCGAACAGCAGGAAGCCATTGATAATGGTCGCCAGCCCCATGGGAATGGTGCCGAAAAACATCGAAACCGTGGAGTGGCCGAAAATCCGTCGCGCTTCATCGAAGAAAAACGCCCAGCGCGCGGCGTACAACCCGCTGAACAGCAGGAAAAGGAAAATATTGAACATCCACAGGCCTTCAGCGAAGGCATGCAGGCCGGGAATCGACACCGGCAATTGGGCGAGCGCCAGGGCCAGGACCCCGGTGCCCATGGTCGCGGCAAACCAGTTCGGGGTGAACTGACGAATTGCTTCGCGAGGGTGCTGTAAATGGCTCAAAGGCCGATTAACGGTTTTGTTGCTGTTGGGACATTGCATCGTGAACTCCTGTCCTCGGGTGAGGTAGAGCTCATGGTAGAACCGAATCGAATATCTATATAACGGGTAATTTCTCTAACTGTTATCTGTTTTGCAGATATATGCATAGGAGCGTCTCTGCTGCGCTAAGGATTACTCGATGCCCCACAGAGTTTGACCGGCCGCTGACGCATCAACCCCAACAACGCCCCTAGCGACAACACAATCAACACCACTCCATAGCCATCGGTGGTGACGACCAGGCCGAAGGTCCGGGTCAGGTTGCCTGCCAACAGCGACGGCAGGCAGAACGCCAGGTAACTCAGCACGTAGAACGCCGACATCAACCCCGCGCGCTCATGGGGCAAGGCCAGCGGTACCACGCTGCGCAAGGCACCGAGAAAGCCGGCACCAAAACCACTGCCGGCCACCAGAGTCGCGAAGAAGAACAGCGGCAGGCTGGCGCTGTGCACGGCGGTCAGAATCAGCGCGATGCCGATCGCCAATAGGCTCGCGCCCAAGCGCAGGACTTTGTCTGCCGGGCGATTACGCAACGTGAAGATCATCAATGCGCCGCTGACCGTCAACACGGCCACCAGGCCGCCGCCGATCAGGTTGGAGGTCGAACCGGTTGCCGTACGAACCAGCGATGGCGCCAGTGACAGGAAGAAGCCGCCCACCGCCCAGACCGCCACATCCACCGGCAGCGCCAGCCACAGCGCCCGTCGTGCCTGAGGAGGTACATGCAAAGTGGGACGCAGCGACGCCCAGGCGCCGGGTAACCGACTGACGCTTTCTGGCAAACGCCAGACATACAGCGCTTGCAGCAGAAACAGCCCAAACAGAATCCAGTAGGTCAATTGCAGCGGTTGCGGCGCGTACTCCGCCAGTAATCCGCAACCCAATGCGCCACACGCCATGCCCAGAAGCGGCGCAACGCTGTTCACCAACGGGCCTTGCTGCCGGTCGGTATCGAGCAACGCCGCACCGAGTACGCTGGTGGCCATGCCGGTGGCGAACCCCTGAAGCACCCGCGCAGCAATCAGCCAAGCCACACTGTCGGCATTGATAAACAGCAACATCGCCAGCATATCCAGCAGTAACGCAGCGAAGATCACCGGTTTGCGCCCCAGATGATCCGACAACGAGCCGACCGTCAGCAGCGCCGCCAGCAGGCTAAAGGCATAGACCCCGAAAATCAGCGTCAGGGTTGCCGGAGAAAACTGCAGCGCCTCCTGGTACAGGTGATAAAGCGGCGTTGGTGCACTGGAAGCGGCGAGAAAACTCAGTAAGGTGATCGCCAGGAACACTAGGCTGGAACGGTTTGAGACAGAACTGGACATGGGCACACTCCGCAAAAGCTAACTTTTTGCTTTTGCAGAGTGTGCTACTGGCTTCTGCTTAAAGCAAATTCTTTGTGTTAAGGTTCGACACATGGCCATTAAAGAAGGTTTACGCCCGGGCGGTCGTAGCGCTCGGGTGCAAGAGTCGATTCATTCGGCAGTGCGCGAACTCCTCGAAGAGCAGGAGCGTTCAAGCGTGACTGTGCCGCAAATCGCCGCCCGCGCAGGCGTTACACCGTCGACGATCTACCGACGCTGGGGCGATTTGTCGGCACTGCTGGCCGACGTCGCGCTGGTACGCATGCGTCCTGACAGCGAACCGGCCAACACCGGCACCCTGCGTAGCGACCTGCGCGCCTGGGCCGAGCAGTATCTGGACGAAATGAGTTCGGAGCCCGGCCGCAACATGATGCGCGACGTGCAATCGAGCGCCACGCCGGGGTATTGCGTGAGCATTCTCAGCGGGCAGTTGCAGACGATACTGGACCGCTATCCGAATGAGCCGAAGCCCGGTGTCGACCGACTGATCAACATGGTGGTGGCGCCGACGGTGTTCCGCATCCTGTTCGCGTCGGCGGCGCTTGAGGTTGAAGAGTTGCATCGGTTGATCGATATCGCGCTGGGTCAGTGACGCCTTAGCGCCTGATGCAATCGCGAGCAAGCTCGCTCCCACAGTTGATTGATGTCGCCCGCATTACTTGTGATCGACACTGAGTCAATGTGGGAGCGAGCTTGCTCGCGATGAGGTCGGTGTCGACAAAGAAAATTTCCCTGCGACACCCCGCCGCGCCACGACCTTGGTCGACACTGACTAACCGAAGTGGTCGTGCGAGACTGTCAGACCGGGTTTGCGTCCCGGGTGTCTTTTGCCTGGAGTTACCATGTCGTTGTCCAGCGGGCTGATTGCCACCGTCGCCCTGGCCTATATGGCCGTCATGTTCGCCATCGCCTTTTACGGTGACCGGCGCAGCGCTCCGCTGCCACCGCGTATGCGTGCCTGGGTGTACAGCCTGTCGCTGGCAGTCTACTGCACCAGTTGGACATTCTTTGGTGCTGTCGGTCAGGCCGCCGAACAACTCTGGTCGTTTTTGCCGATTTATCTGGGACCGATCCTGCTGCTGGTGTGCGCGCCGTGGGTCCTGCAAAAAATGGTGATGATCAGCAAGCAGGAAAACATCACCTCGATTGCCGACTTCATCGCCGCCCGCTACGGCAAGTCGCAATCGCTGGCAGTGGTAGTGGCACTGATCTGTCTGGTGGGCGTATTGCCCTACATCGCCTTGCAGCTTAAAGGCATCGTCCTGGGAGTAAACCTGTTGATCGGCGCAGGCCCCGACGCCATGGGCACCCGTGCCCAGGACACGGCGCTGGTTGTGTCGTTGATTCTGGCGCTGTTCACCATCGTCTTCGGCACTCGCAACCTCGATGCCACCGAGCACCACCGTGGCATGGTGCTGGCGATTGCCTTCGAAGCGCTGGTCAAGCTGTTCGCCTTCCTCGCCGTCGGCGCCTTCGTCACGTACGGTTTGTACGACGGCTTCGACGACCTGTTCGATCAGGCCATGCTCGCGCCACGTCTGGAAGAATACTGGAAAGAAACCGTCAACTGGCCATCGATGGTGGTGCAGACGGGCGTGGCGATGATGGCGATCATCTGCCTACCACGACAGTTCCATGTGACCGTGGTGGAGAACATCGAACCACAGGATTTGCGCCTGGCAAAATGGGTGTTCCCGGCTTATCTGGCATTGGCCGCACTGTTCGTGGTGCCGATTGCGCTGGCCGGGCAAATGATGCTGCCAAGCTCGGTACTGCCCGACTCCTTCGTGATCAGCCTGCCACTGGCCCAGGCCCATCCGGCACTGGCGCTGCTGGCGTTTATCGGCGGCGCATCGGCCGCCACCGGCATGGTGATCGTTGCCAGCGTTGCGCTGTCGACCATGGTTTCCAACGACATGCTGCTGCCATGGCTGCTGCGCCGGAAAAACGCCGAGCGGCCGTTCGAGGTGTTCCGCTATTGGATGCTATCGGTGCGACGGGTGAGCATCGTCGCCATTCTGCTGCTGGCCTATGTTTCCTATCGCCTGCTCGGCTCGACCGCCAGCCTGGCCACCATCGGGCAAATCGCGTTTGCCGCCGTGACCCAACTGGCGCCGGCAATGCTCGGTGCGCTGTACTGGAAACAGGCCAACCGCCGCGGGGTATTTGCCGGTCTCGCTGCCGGGACGTTCCTCTGGTTCTACACCTTGATCCTGCCCATCGCCGCCAACAGCCTGGGCTGGTCGCTGCAGAGCTTCCCGGGGCTGGGCTGGCTGCACGGCAACCCGCTGAACCTGCCGATTTCCCCGCTGACCCAAGGCGTGGTGTTGTCGCTGGCCGGTAACTTCACCTTGTTCGCCTGGGTGTCGGTGCTGTCGCGTACACGGGTCTCGGAGCACTGGCAGGCCGGACGTTTCATTGGCCAGGAGATCAGCACACGGCCGAGCGCGCGCTCGATGCTGGCGGTGCAAATCGACGACCTGCTGCAACTCGCTGCACGTTTTGTCGGCGAAGAACGGGCACGCCAGAGCTTCATCCGCTTCGCCTACCGCCAAGGCAAAGGCTTCAACCCGAATCAGAATGCCGACGGTGAATGGATCGCCCACACCGAACGCTTGCTCGCCGGTGTACTCGGGGCTTCATCAACCCGCGCCGTCGTAAAAGCGGCCATTGAAGGCCGGGAAATGCAGCTCGAGGATGTGGTACGAATCGCTGACGAAGCCTCGGAAGTGCTGCAATTCAACCGCGCCTTGCTGCAAGGCGCGATCGAGAACATCACCCAAGGCATCAGTGTGGTCGACCAGTCGCTGAAACTGGTGGCCTGGAATCGCCGCTACCTTGAACTGTTCAACTACCCGGACGGCCTGATCAGCGTCGGCCGACCGATTGCCGACATCATTCGCTATAACGCCGAACGCGGCCTGTGCGGCCCCGGCGAAGCGGAAGTCCACGTTGCCCGGCGCCTGCACTGGATGCGCCAGGGGCGCGCCCACACCTCGGAGCGGTTGTTCCCCAATGGCCGGGTGATCGAGCTGATCGGCAATCCAATGCCGGGCGGCGGGTTTGTCATGAGTTTCACCGACATCACCGCGTTTCGCGAAGCCGAGCAAGCGCTGACCGAGGCCAACGAGGGCCTGGAGCGACGCGTCGCCGAGCGTACCCATGAGCTGTCGCAGTTGAACATCGCGCTGACCGAAGCCAAAGGTACCGCCGAGTCGGCCAACCAGTCGAAAACCCGTTTCCTTGCAGCCGTCAGCCACGACCTGATGCAGCCATTGAACGCCGCACGACTGTTCTCGGCCGCCCTCTCCCACCAGAACGACGATCTCACCTGCGAGACCCGGCAACTGGTGCAGCATCTGGACAGTTCGCTACGCTCGGCCGAGGACTTGATCAGTGACCTGCTCGACATCTCGCGCCTGGAAAACGGCAAGATCAACCCGGATCGCAAGCCATTTGCACTGAATGATTTGTTCGACACCCTCGGCGCCGAATTCAAGGCGCTGGCGCAAGAGCAAGGGCTGAAATTTCGCCTGCGTGGCAGTCGCCTACGGGTCGACAGCGATATCAAATTGCTGCGGCGGATTCTGCAAAACTTCCTGACCAACGCCTTCCGCTACGCCAAAGGCCCCGTGCTGCTGGGCGTGCGACACAAGGGCGATCAGCTGTGCCTGGAGGTCTGGGACCGTGGCCCGGGGATTCCCGAAGACAAACGCCAGGTTATTTTCGAAGAGTTCAAGCGCCTCGACAGCCACCAGACCCGTGCCGAAAAAGGTCTGGGCCTGGGTCTGGCGATTGCCGACGGCTTGTGCCGGGTGCTGGGTCATCAACTGCAAGTGCGTTCCTGGCCAGGCAAAGGCAGTGTGTTCAGCGTCAGTGTGCCTCTGGCCCATGGTCAAGCCAGTGTGCCCGGTAAAATTGCCAAGCTTAATGGCCGACTGCCGACAGGCGTGCAGGTGCTGTGTATCGATAATGAAGACAGCATTCTGATTGGCATGAACAGCCTGCTCTCGCGCTGGGGCTGTCAGGTGTATACCGCGCGCAATCGCGATGAGTGCATCGCGCTGCTCAGCGATGGCATGCGCCCGCAACTGGCACTGGTGGATTACCACCTCGACCATGGCGAAACCGGTACCGAGCTCATGGCCTGGCTACGCGCCCAACTGGGTGAGCCGGTGCCTGGTGTGGTGATCAGTGCGGACGGGCGACCGGAGATGGTTGCCCAAGTGCATGCGGCTGGCCTGGAATACCTGCCGAAACCGGTGAAGCCGGCGGCGTTGCGGGCGTTGTTGAGTCGGCATTTGCCGTTGTAGGCGCTACTCCGGCAACTCGGCGCCCCCATTTGATCGTTCCCACGCTCCCGCGTGGGAATGCAGCCTGTGACGCTCCGCGTCACCTGCCGAAGCGGACGCAGAGCGTCCAGTGAGGCATTCCCACGCAGAGCGTAGGAACGATCAACGCTCCCGCACCACAGCGTTATGCGTTTATTCCGGCAGCTCGGCCAACCCATCGACATCGGTCATCGCCCGCTCCAGCAGATCGGTCGGCAAGCTCTTGCTGGCCCGTGCGCCGAGCAATTTGAGCTGCTCGCTGCGGCTGACCAGATTGCCGCGGCCTTCCGTCAGTTTGTTGCGTGCGGCGCTGTAGGCTTTATCCAGTTGCTGCAAGCGATTGCCGACCTCGTCCAGATCCTGAATGAACAGCACGAACTTGTCGTATAGCCAACCTGCGCGCTCGGCGATTTCCCGGGCGTTCTGGCTCTGGCGCTCCTGCTTCCACAGGCTGTCGATGACGCGCAACGTCGCCAGCAAAGTGGTCGGGCTGACAATGACGATATGGCGATCGAACGCTTCCTGAAACAGATTCGGCTCGGCCTGCAATGCCGCGGAAAATGCCGCCTCGATGGGCACGAAAAGTAATACGAAATCCAGGCTGTGCAGACCGTCCAGGCGCTTATAGTCCTTGTCGGACAGGCCCTTGACGTGATTACGCAACGACAGCACATGCTGCTTCAGCGCGGCCTGGCCAATCGCGTCGTCGTCAGCCGCCACGTATTGCTGATAGGCCGTCAGACTGACCTTGGAGTCGACTACCACCTGCTTGTCGCCCGGTAGATAAATCAGCACATCGGGCTGGAAGCGCTCGCCATCCGGGCCTTTGAGACTGACTTGAGTCTGGTACTCGCGGCCCTTCTCCAGGCCTGCGTGTTCCAGCACTCGTTCGAGAATCAACTCACCCCAGTTGCCTTGGGTTTTCTGTCCCTTGAGCGCTCGTGTGAGGTTGGTTGCCTCGTCACTCAAGCGCAGGTTCAGTTGCTGCAGACGCTCCAGCTCCTTGGCCAGCGAGAAGCGCTCGCGGGCTTCCGCCTGATAACTTTCCTCGACGCGTTTTTCGAAGGATTGAATGCGCTCTTTCAGTGGGTCGAGCAATTGGCCCAAACACTGCTGGCTGGTTTCGGCAAAGCGCTGTTCGCGCTCATCGAAGATTTTCCCGGCCAGCTCGGCGAACTGCGCACGCAGCTCGTCCCGCGAGCCTTGCAGGTCGCTCAGGCGTTGCTGATGGCTTTCCTGCTGCTCACGCAGCTCGGCATTCAACGAGGCGGCCTGAGCGTCCAGCCGCCGCAACTCGGCCTCTTTGCTGCTGCGTTCAAGGTTCCAGGCATGGGCCGCATCACGGGCGTTGTCGCGCTCGATCTGCAACAGCTCGACTTCACGGCGCACGGCAGCCAGATCGGCTTGCTTGGCCGCATTGGCCTGACTCAGGTCGCTGATTTCATCACGGCAGGCATCGAGTTGCGCATTCAGACCGTCCTGCGCCAGTTGCGCAGTACCCAAGCGCTCTTCAAGCAGTGACAGCTCGGACTGCGCGGTGCTCTGGCGCCGCTGAAGCTGCCACGCCAGCATCAATAACGGTAGCGCAGCACCCGCCAGACCGAGCAACACACTGGTCACGTCCATAGCCATGACGACTCCTGCCGATGAATTAAAGCGCGAAGGTTAACCAAGCCGTAGGGGCTTGGACAGCTCAGTCTTCGATCTGACCGAGTTCCTGCCGGGCACGCCGGTCGCCGGCACGCGCGGCCTGGCGCAGCAGGTCCTGGCCAATGCGCCGATCCCGGGCATTGCCGCATTCGCGGCACATCAATAGCCCCAGACGACTTTGCGCAGCCACCACCCCTTCACGGGCTGGAGCCTTGAGCAAACGCCCGGCGAAATGTTTGATGTTGGGGTTATCGCCCAGGCGTGGACTATCGAGCAACCATTCGGCGACTCGAATCGAAAAACGCTTGGGTGGAGTAACGCCTGAGGTGATGGAGGTATCAGAGGTTGGTACTGAGCGAAACTTCATAAAACACTGTGGGACGAATCGGAAGGCGCGCCACTCTACTCTTTTTTTCGTACGGGTAAAGTCGAAAAAAGCCTGCACGCCCGTCCTAGAGCAAGCGCTTGGGACAATCCACAGAAGCTGTGGATAACTCAGTGGACAACCCACCCTGAACTCGCCAGAAGCCCTGTGGAATGGGGCTCGCAGTCAAACTGACGATTTTTTCACCAGTAAAAAAAAGCGATGTTTTTCATTGACTTAAATTTCCACTACAGGCACCCACTGCACTTGAAGGTGAAATGACAGGCGGGTGACAGTCCGCGCAACTAATGTGCACAAGTCCCTTTGAGCTGGTTATATCACCGCCCTTTTTTCGTGCGTTTTATAGGGAATCAGTCACAACAAGCCTCACGGCACCTGCATTTCAAGCGAGGTGAAGGCTCATACCACCGGACACCAGGCGACCCAATTGTGTGCTTTACTTTCGTCGCGACGTTTTTCCCGCGACTACAAATGCTCCAGGTACGGCAAATTCCCGCCAGCGAGTAGAGTGATTCAAGCACGCGCAAAAGTTTTTTTGCCTAACACACTTCCTTTCTCGAATTCAATCCGTTAGTATCCGCGGCGTTAGTACCAAGCTGAAAGTCAATTCTGGTCGAACAACTCCTGCGGTATACCTTCCCTAAAGAGAAGCCTCTACCGACATCACGGGACCGACCACCTCGATGGTTTCCAGGTAACGCTTGCGACAACACTGCCTTTGAATCGAAAGCAAAGGGTGTTGCGAAGCTCACTTACTCTGACCGAACCAACCTGCAAATTGATCAGGATCTTCACCCCGGGCCCAGAACCTTTGCCCTTGATGTGTTGCCTGCCCTCCTAAGTACCTACCTGCCGGCCCAAGCGCGCAAAAATCATAGCGCTTCAACTGGCTGCTTTGTTCCAGTCGGGTTCTTCGTTCGATCAATGGTGATCGACGTTACTGGAACGTTTTAACGTTGCACGGTTCTTATCCGTGTCATTTGTAGGAACACCCAATAACCATGTCTACTCAAATCCACACTCAGGATGCCATTCGCACCCTAACCAACGCTTTTGCTCCAATGAACTGCCTGATCATGGCTGCTCGCAAAGGCTGCTTCAGCTTCACCCTGGTCAATGAACACGGCATCGCTCGTCACAGCGAACGCCTGTACCCCGATCAATACTCCAGCGCCGAGCCGCTGCAGGCCGTGATCGAGCGTACCCGTCAGGCACTGGTTGCCTGAGACGCCAGAAAGGCTGAAAACCTCAAAAGCCCTGCCTGAAAAGCAGGGCTTTTTATTGCCTGATATTTCTCCATTCGCTGTACCGGCTTAAGCACCAAGCGATATAACGGTTATAACTCGAAGCCGGAAATATTTTAAAAACAGTCCTTTACGGCACGAATATGACACTACACTTCAACTCAAGCGGCTTGATCCGCTTCCGGCGATCCTGAACCGATCCACCGCTGCCAAGCCCCTCCTTTCAGGAATCGCCGCCCACTTCACGTTTCGAGGGCTTTATGGGTATCGCCGCCAGCGAACTGTGCCGTTATGTGATCCGTCCGACACTGATTTACCTCGGACGCCACAGCACGATTGCCGAATCTCTGCTACTGGGTGTTGCAGCCAGTCAGTCCGCTCTCGGTTCCGCCCTGCATGACCGCCGCGGGCATGGCCTGTACCGGATCGCCGAACCTCGTCACCAGGCGCTTTGGGATCACTACCTGGCGCTGGACCCGGAACGCGCCAGCCTGGTTCGCGGTCTTGCCAGCCAGCATGCATTCCTCAGCGGCCCGCACCTCGAACTGACCGTCAACCTGCGCTACGCCACTGCCATCGCCTGGCTATTAATAGAAGAACAGAATACCCCGCTCCCCGAAGCCGATGACCTGCTGGGCATGGCCCGAATCTGGCGCCAGACCTTCCAGCCGCAAGGTCGTCTGCGCGACTTCACCTGTGCCTGGCAAACCTGTGTATCACCGCTGAATCAGATCGCCTGTTAATCGGGCAATTTGCAAGATCGCGCATATAGACGCGAATTTGGTCTGATTGTCCTACAAAAGCGCTCTATCTCAAGCCATACAGCCTATAGCGCTGGAACGAAAATGTTGGTAATTTTCGCCCCGGTGATCACCAGGAGTTCTAATAATGAAAAAAGTAATGCTCAAAACCACCCTTAGCCTTGCCGTTGCCTTGGCATCCACCCAGATCTTCGCAAGTGGCTTTGCCCTCAACGAACAGAGCATCAGTGGGATGGGGACTGGTTTTGCGGGACGCTCTTCTTCTGCCGATGATGCAAGTACTGTATTTGGCAACCCTGCCGGCATGTCGCGAATCAAGCGTCAGGAAATCACTGGCGGGCTGGCAGCTATCGATGCCTCGACTGATATCAAAGACGCCCAAGGCGCCCATCCGGGTACCAACAAAGGCGATATGGTGCCACTCACGGCCGTTCCGATGGGCTATTACGTCAAGCCGATAGATGATCACTGGGCATTCGGTCTCGGTGTCTATGCACCTTTTGGTCTGATTACCAACTATGAAAGTGGCTTCCAGGGTGGCGGCTTCGGCAGCAAGAGTGAAGTCAAGGTTGTAACTGTCCAACCTACCGTCAGCTACGCCTTTAACGACAAAGTATCGATCGGTTTCGGCCCGACCATTAACCGCATTGGCGGCACTCTTGAGTCGGACGTACCTCTTTTTGGCGACACCCACGTCAAAATCAAAGGGGACGATACCGCTCTGGGCTACAACTTCGGTGTTCTGGTACAAGCAACCGACACGACTCGCGTCGGTCTGACCTATCACTCGAAAGTGAAATACAAACTCGAAGGTCATACCGATATCACCGCAGGCGCAAACGCACCTTCCGCCTTCCTGCAAAGCAATCGATACGACGCTTCGCTGAAAATCGAAACCCCTGAATCGGTCGATTTCTCCGTGACGCAACAGCTGACGGATGCGTGGACCGTGTATGCAGGTTCCACCTGGACTCGCTGGAGCCGCCTGAAAGACATCACCGTCAATAACGAAGGTGTCACTGCGGCACAGGGCGGTGCGTTGTCCCCAGCCCTGTTCGGCACCATCACCGAAGAGCAGAACTGGCACAATACCTGGGCCTACGCCATCGGTACGTCCTACCAGTTGAACAAGCAGTGGGTATTGCGTACCGGCCTGACCTTTGACCAGTCGCCTACCAACAATACTGACCGTTCGCCGCGTATTCCTACCGGTGACCGCACAATCTTCAGCCTTGGCGCTGGCTACAACGTCACTGATGATCTGACCATCGACGTCGCTTACTCCTACCTCAAGGAAGAAGCTGTCACGGTGAATCGCTCCAATCTGGTAGACAGTTACAGCGCCAAGTATGAAAACAGCGCCAACGGTTTTGGTGTCGGCGCGACCTACCGCTTCTGATTCACGGCGAGCCTGAACAGCTCACTGGCTGAATTGAAAAGCCCCGCTCTCTTGCACAGAGGCGGGGCTTTTTAGTGGGCGCTGACTCAGCAAGAACCCATACCGAGTTGCATCAGCACCAGCCCTCCCTGGTGCCAGCCCCACCAGGCCAGCGCCAACAACAGCGCGCCAGCACCGGCAGCGGCGAACCAGGCTACGACCCTGTTCATGCCGCACTCACCTGAGCCTGCAAGCGCGCAACCGGGCGCTCGCGTACAGGCCAGTTCAAGACTGCCGCCAACAGACTGAGGAGAATTGCCACCTGCCAGATCAAGTCATAGTTGCCTGTCCGGTCGTAAACCACCCCACCCAACCAGCCGCCGAGGAACGAGCCCAACTGGTGAAAAAGGAAAACGATACCACCGAGCATAGAGAGGTTTCGTACACCAAACAGCGTCGCTACCGTGCCGTTGGTCAAAGGCACTGTCGACAACCAGAGAAACCCCATGGCCATGCCAAACAGATAAGCACTGGTCTGCGTGACTGGCGCCCAGATGAACAGACTGATCACCACCGCACGCAGCAGGTAGAGCCCCGTCAACAGACGCGGTTTGGACATGCGCCCGCCGAGCCAGCCGGCGGTGTAAGTACCGAAGATATTGAACAGGCCAATCAACGCCAGCACTGTGGTGCCGACGCTGGCAGGCAGATGCTGGTCGACCAGATAGGCCGGCAAATGCACGCCGATAAACACCACCTGGAAACCACAGACAAAAAAGCCGAACGCCAACAACCAGAAGCCCGAGTGCGAACACGCCTCGCGCAGGGCCTCGGACAGGGTTTGCTCATGACCGAGCACTGGCAGCGGTTTGTCCTTGAGCATACTGACCAGCGGCACAATCAGTGCCACCAGCATTCCCAGCACCAGCAGCGCGGTCGACCAACCGAGCCAGCCGATCAACCCCAGCGTGCCCGGCAACATCGCGAACTGGCCGAAGGAACCGGCAGCACTGGCGATACCCATGCCCATGCTGCGTTTTTCTGGCGGCAGGGCTCGACCCACTACACCAAGAATCACCGAGAACGAGGTACCGGACAGGCCGATACCAATCAACAGGCCGGCACTCAACGACAGCGACCAGGCCGAATCGGACAAGCCCATGAACACCAAACCCACGGCGTACAGTACGCCACCGACCAGCACCACTTTCGCCGCGCCGAAGCGGTCCGCCAAGGCCCCGGTGAATGGCTGCGCCAGCCCCCAGATCAGGTTCTGCAGGGCGATGGCAAAGGCGAACACTTCGCGACCCCAGCCGAACTGCGCGCTCATCGGCGGCAGGAACAGCCCGAAGCCATGCCTCACGCCAAGCGACAACGCAAGAATCAGTGCGCTCCCGAGTAGAACCCAACCGCTGGTACGCCATATTGATGTCATTCTTATTCTCCGGTAGCGGGTATATACCCGCTTAAGTTCTGGCTTAAATTTGGAAAGGCCCGCCGCCTCAGGCGAGTTCATCCAGCAAGGCCAGCAAGGTTGCACGCTTCTCTGCACCCAGACGATCAATCAGCCGCTGTTGCGCCGCTTCCCAGGCCGGTAAGGCTGCCGCCAGACGTTCACGCCCGGTTTCGGTCAGTTGCACGATGCGATTGCGCTGATCTTCACCCTCGACCAGCCTCACCAGCCCTTCCCCCTCGAGCACCCGCAGATTACGCCCCAACGTGCTGCGATCCAGGCCCATGGCTTCCGCCAGGGTTGAAATGCTCGGTTGATCGAGGCGCTGCAAATTGCACAGCAAGGAATACTGCGCAACGTTGATCCCGAAGCCGTCGAGGGCGCCGTCGTAATGCCTGCTGACGCCACGAGCAGCGCGACGCAGGTTGGTGCATAAACATTGTGAGGCTAGCATGGTGCGTGTATATACCCGCGAAAAAGTTAAAGCAAGTTTGATTATCAAACAGCTGTTAGGTCGCGCATGCTGAAGGTCACTCTCAGAGCAGCGCCAAACCCACCAGCACCGCCGTTTCCAGCAGCTCCAGCAACGCCCCTGCCGTATCGCCAGTGGTCCCGCCCAGACGCCGCAACATCACCTGGCGCAACCAGAAGAACATCGGAGCCGCCAGCACCAGCGCAACCACACCGCTCCAGCCGCCGATCAGCACGCACGCCAGCGCGCTAAGCAACAACACTTGCTGACCGGCCTTGCGCGGCAGATGATCGGCCAGCGCCTGCCCCAGGCCACCAGAGCGCACGTAAGGTGTATTCAGAAACAGCCCCAGCAAGGCACTGCGACCAATCAATGGGGCGAGGATCAAGCCGGCCATGGAGTGCTGTTCAATCAACGCCAGTAACGCCGTGAACTTGAGCAGCAGCACCAACACCAGTGTCACCACTGCGATCGGCCCACTGCGCGGATCCTTCATGATGCTCAAGGTGCGCTCGCGATCGCCAAATCCGCCGAGCCAGGCGTCGGCGCTGTCAGCCAGACCGTCGAGGTGCAAACCACCGCTGAGCATCACCCAGACACTCAACAGCAACGCCGCATGCAACAACGCTGGCGTACCGAACAACAGCCCATTCAGCGCCCACAACAGCCCGCCAAACAGCAGCCCCACCAATGGATAAAACAGTAGCGAACGGCCAAGCTCCTGAGGCGCCGGCATGCCTGGCAGACGAATTGGCAAGCTGCTGAGAAACTGCAAGGCGATCCAGAACGGCAGCATGTTCACCCCTCCTCCCTGAGCACGGCATCAGCCTCGACGCACAACGAAAACAGCGCGCCATGACCGACTTCAACGTTGAGCAATTGCTCGCGCGGCAACCCGCGTGCGCGGGCCAGCAACAGACGCATGACCCCACCGTGACTGATCAGCAACACCCGCTCGCCGGCATAGGCCTGATGCAAGCGCTCGACGGCCGCCAGCACCCGTGCGGAAAACGCAGTCACCGGTTCACCTTCCGGCGGCGTGAATCTGTAGGGATCAGCCCAAAACTTGCCTAACGCTTCGGCGTCGGTTTCCATCAGCGCTGCTGCACTCTGCCCTTCCCAGGCGCCGAAGTGCAGCTCTTGCAGATTCTTGTCCAGCAGGACCGGCAAGCCCAACTGCTCAGCCAGTTCCTCGGCAAAGCGCGCGCATCGTTGCAGCGGCGAGCTGACCAGGCGATCCCATGGACCTTGGTCAATCACCGCCGCGCGCATCTGCTCCCAACCTTTGGCGGTCAGCGCGTCGTCCAGGCTGCCGCGCAAACCGCCACCGAGTTCGGTTTCACCGTGACGCAGCAGATCCAGACGCAACGTCATGCCGGACGATCAGCCACGGCCGCCTCAGCGAAGGTCGCCATTTGCCCGTGCAGATTGCAGGCCAGACGCAGCAACGGCACTGCCAGCGCGGCACCGCTGCCCTCACCCAGACGCAGGCCGAGATCCAGCAAAGGTTCAGCGCTCAGCGTTTCCAATACATGCCGATGACCTGGCTCCGCGCCCCGATGACCAAACAGCAACCACTCGCGGCACGCCGGATTCAGGCGCACCGCGACCAATGCGGCCACGCTGCAAATAAAGCCATCGACCAGCACCGCCAAACCTTCCTGCGCGCAGGCCAAATAGGCACCGACCAACGCCGCGATTTCAAAACCACCGAGGTTGAACAACGTCTGCAACACGTCGCCACGCTGAGCGGCATGCAACGTCAGAGCGCGTTCAATCACCTGGGCTTTATGGCTGACACCTGCAACGTCCAGACCGGTGCCCGGCCCGGTCAGATGCGCCACCGGGCAATCGAGCAACGCACAGGCCACAGCGCTGGCGGCGGTGGTATTGCCGATGCCCATCTCGCCACCGATAAACAGCTCGGAGCCTTCAGCAATCGCCCGCAGCACGCTATCGCGGCCGGCCTGCAAGGCTTGCTCGCCCTGGATTTGCGTCATCGCCGGGCCGTGAACAAAATTCGCAGTGCCCGGACCGATGTGCAGATGACGCACGCCCAGCAAATTCAACGAAGGCGTGACGGTGCCAAGGTCGACCACTTCCAGCCGTGCCTCAAGTTGCCGCGCCAACACGCTGATCGCTGCGCCACCGCTGACAAAGTTATGCAACATCTGCCCGGTGACTTCCTGCGGAAACGCCGAAACCCCTTCGGCGACCACCCCGTGATCACCGGCAAAAATCGCAATCCACAGCTGATTCAGGCTTGGCTTGACCCGGCCTTGCAACCCCGCCAATTGCACCGCCGCCGACTCCAGCTGCCCGAGGGAGCCCGCCGGTTTGGTCAGTTGCTGCTGTCGGGCCGCGGCTTGCTCATGCGCTTGCGCATTGATCGGCTTGCACGGGTTCAACCACCAGGAATGAGTCATAACGCAGTACCTTTCAAAGTCAGGGGCAGGCCGGCGACGGTCAACACGACACGCTGACAGCGCTCAGCCAGGGCTTGATGCAACCAACCGGCTTCATCGACATAGCGGCGAGTCAATTCGCCCAGCGGCACGACACCCAGACCGGTCTCGTTGCTGACAAAAACAATTTCTCCCGGCAGTGATGCCAGGCACTCCAGCAGGGCTTCACGCTCATGCGCCAGACGCTCGGGATCTTCCAGCATCAGCAGATTGGTCAGCCACAAGGTCAGGCAATCCACCAGCAGGCAACGCTCGGCGCTGGCGCTTTCGCGCAGCACCCGGGCCAATTCCAGTGGTTCTTCAATGAGTGCCCATTCAGGCGGACGGCGTTCGCGGTGATGAGCCACGCGAGCACTCATTTCGCCATCCAGCGGCTGGCTGGTAGCGATGTACGTCACCGCCAGACCGCTTTCACTGGCGAGCTTTTCAGCCAGACGGCTTTTACCGGAGCGGGCGCCGCCGAGGATCAGTTGCAACATGGTCATAAACCTCTAAATGGCGGTGTGACAACCGACGTCATCGCGAGCAAGCTCGCTCCCACAGGGGGAGTTGTATTGATCACAAAATGGAGCAACACCTCACACCCAATGTGGGAGCGAGCTTGCTCGCGATGAGGCCAGCACAACCACCTCAAACCCCACAGAGTTCACGTAACAACCCAGTGTCCAGATGCTTCTCCACCAAGTCCGCCAACCGCTCGATATCGCGCTCGCGCAAGGCGTGGTAATCGACTTCCTGTACGTCCTGCAATCCGGCCCAGCGCAACAGCGCGCTGCACGCCGCCGGGGATTCGAACAGGCCGTGCAAATACGTGCCCAGCACCTGTCCGTCAGCACTTTGAGCTCCGTCGCTGCGACCGTCATCCAGCAATACCGCCGCCTGCTCCAAAGCAATGCCGGTGGTGACCCCGGCGTGAATTTCATAACCGCTGACCTCGGCGTTTTCCAACGTCAGATGTCCGCGCACATTGCGCAGCTGTTTCTCTTCTTCGAGCACGGTTTCGAACGCCAGCAAACCAAGACCGGCGCTGGAGCCCGCCGCGCCTTCCAGCCCCAGCGGGTCATGCACGTGCTCGCCGAGCATTTGCAGACCGCCGCAGATGCCGAGCAGCTTGCCGCCGTAACGCAAGTGACGGGTAATGGCCGCATCCCAGCCGTTGGCGCACAAGTAGCGCAGGTCGCTGCGCACGCTCTTCGAGCCCGGCAGGATGATCAGATCGGCAGGCGGAATCGGCTGACCCGGCCCGATGAATTGCAGATCGACCTGCGGATGCAGACGCAGTGGATCGAAGTCGGTGTGGTTGCTGATACGCGGCAATACCGGCACCACGACGTTGAGCACCTGCTCGGCCTTATCGGCCTGGCGCTGATCGATGCCGTCTTCGGCCTCCAAGTGCAGATCCATGACATACGGCAGCACGCCGATCACCGGCTTGCCGGTGCGCTCTTCCAGCCAGTCGAGGCCCGGCTGCAGCAAGGCGATATCGCCGCGAAAACGGTTGATGATGAAGCCTTTGACCCGCGCCTGCTCAGTAGCTGACAGCAACTCCAGCGTGCCGACCAAATGCGCGAATACCCCGCCGCGATTGATGTCGGCGATCAGCACCACCGGACAATCCACCGCCTCGGCGAAGCCCATGTTGGCAATGTCGCCGGCACGCAAATTGATCTCGGCGGGTGAACCCGCGCCTTCGACCATCACCACAGGATAGGCGGCACTCAAGCGTTCGTGAGAGGCGAGCACCGCTTGCATGGCGATGGCTTTGTAGTCGTGATAGGCGACTGCGTTCATGGTGGTTACGGCACGTCCGTGAATGATCACTTGTGCGCCGGTATCGCTATTCGGCTTGAGCAGCACCGGGTTCATGTCGGTGTGTGGCTCAAGGTTGGCCGCCTGGGCCTGAACGGCTTGAGCGCGGCCGATTTCGCCACCGTCGGCGGTCACCGCGCTGTTGAGTGCCATGTTCTGCGGCTTGAACGGCACCACGCGAACACCCTGGCGCGTCAGCCAGCGGCACAACGCGGTTACCAAGGTACTTTTGCCGGCGTCCGAGGTGGTGCCTTGCACCATCAACGTGGTCATGAGGTTTCCTCGGTGTAGGCTTCAAAAGCGTGCTCGAGGCGCTGCCAATCGGCGTCATCCGCCGGCAGGCCGAACCTCAGGCTGCTGTTGTGCGTGAACAGGCGCAGCAAGATGCCACGCCGGGCCATGAATTCGTGCAGACGCTCTGCTCGCTCGGTGATCAACCACTGAAACAACGCGCAACCACCGTGCGGCTTGAAGCCGTGGCGTTCGAGGACTTCAGCCAGACGCTGACTCGCTTCTTCACTGCGCAGACGCTGGCGAGCGTGACCTTGGGTGTCACGCAAACAGACCTGACCCAATATCCGGGTCGGCCCGCTGACCGACCAAGGACCGACCTGCTCGGCGAGCAGTTTGAGCAATTTGCGCTCGGCCAGCACAAAACCCAATCGCACCCCGGCCAGGCCGAAAAACTTTCCGAACGAACGCAAGACGATCAAGCCGACCTGATCGGCATAAGACGACAGACTCAACTGCGGGGTGTTGTCCATGAAGGCTTCGTCGACCACCAGCCAGCCGCCGCGCTGCGCCAGCCGTGCATGCCAGTCGAGCAGGCGCTCCGGGGTCAGACTCAGGCCGGTGGGGTTGTTCGGGTTAACCACCACCAGCACGTCGAGGCTATCGAGGAAAAAGTCGACTTCCTGCTCCAGCACTTCACGCACGATATAGCCGTTGCGACGCCAGGCTTCGGCATGCTCGGCATAACATGGCGAGAGCACGCCGACTTTTCCGGAGCGACGCAGGCGTGGCAGCAACTGGATAGCCGCCTGGGAGCCAGCAACCGGCAGCACCTGTGTGGCGCCGTAGTACTCGCGTGCAGCCTGTTCCAGGCCGTCATCGGTTTCCGGCAAGCGCGCCCAGGCCCGTAACGGGATGTCCGGGATCGCCCACGGCCAAGGTGCCAGACCGCTGGACAAGTCGAGCCAATCGGCTTCGGCGATGCCGTACTGCAACGCCGCCTTGCGCAAGCGGCCACCGTGCTCAAGCATAAAACTCAGCCCCCACACAGAGAATCAGCAACCACAACCACACCCCGCGCTGAACCAGTTGCCAGCCGCGGTCGATGGAGCTGGCATCTGCTGGCACACCTTCGCCCAACTGCGGACGCTGATGCAGTTCACCGTGATAGATCGCCGCACCGCCCAACTCGACGCCCAGAGCGCCCGCGCCAGCGGCCATCACCGGCCCAGCGTTCGGACTGTCCCAGGTCGGCCCCTGGGTGCGCCAGCATTTGAGTGCCAAACGGGTTTTGCCCAGCAGCGCGTAGGTCAAAGCTACCAGGCGCGCCGGGATATAGTTGAGCACATCGTCGATTTTCGCCGCCGCCCAGCCAAAGCGTTCAAAGCGTTCATTGCGATAACCCCACATGGCGTCCAGGGTATTGCTTAGACGATAGAGCACCACGCCCGGCGCACCGGCGACGGCAAACCAGAACAGGGCGGCGAATACCGCGTCGCTGCCGTTTTCCAGAACCGATTCGGTGGCAGCGCGGGCCACTTCGGTCGAGTCCAGCTCGCTGGTCTGACGGCTGACCAGATAGCCGACACGCTTGCGTGCTTCATCCAGGTCGTCGCTGCGCAAGGCCTGAGCCACCGGCTCGACATGTTCGCCAAGGCTGCGTAGACCGAGCGCGCAATACAATGCCAGGATCTCGACGACCCAGCCAATGTAGGGCAGCCAGGACAATGCAGTGATCAACAGGGTCAGCGGCAACACCGCCATCACCCAGGCGGTGACGCCATGACTGCGCCAGCCGCGGCCGGCGGAGTTGAAACGTTGCTCGATACGATCGGCAAAACGGCCGAACGCCACCAGCGGATGCCAGCGCTTGGGTTCGCCCAGCAGCGCATCCAGCGCTACGCCGGCGACACTCAGCAACGCCACACTCATTGACTCACTCCCCAAAAATTCTCGTACAACAGTTCACTCAGCGGACGCGCTTGCGCCCAACCTTCAAGGACCAGCATCGGCGCCGGGTAAAACTCCTTGACCGGTCCCAGGCACAACACCGCCAGCGGTTTGGCCCCCGGCGGCAAGCCGAGCAAATCCGCCAATGCCTGCGGTTCGAACAACGAGACCCAGCCCATGCCCAGACCTTCGGCACGGGACGCCAGCCAAAGATTCTGGATCGCGCAGGACAACGACGCCATGTCCATTTCCGGCAAGGTACGACGGCCAAAGATATGCCGCTCGCGATCATCCATCAGTGCGGCTACCAACACTTCGGCGCAGTCGTTGATGCCTTCGACCTTCAGCTTCATGAATTCGTCAGTGCGCTCGCCGAGGGCTTCGGCAGTACGGATGCGTTCTTCTTCCACCAGTTGCTGGATCTTGCCGCGTAACACCCGATCGCTGATGCGGATGAACCGCCAAGGCTGCATCAGGCCGACACTCGGCGCCTGATGCGCAGCTTCGAGCAAACGCCGAAGCAGTTCGGGCTCGACGCTGCCGCCACTGAAGTGACGCATGTCGCGACGTTCGGCAATCGCGCGATAAATCGCTTCGCGCTCGGCCTCGGAAAATGTGTTGTCGGTCATGGCCTCTTCGCGGGCGAGCCCGCTCCCACAAGATTCAGGTCTGGTGCGAACAGCGCGGCGACCGCCGATGGATTGGACGGGAAATAGAAGTGCACATAAGAGGCCGTCATCCGTCCGTCACGGTAAACCGCCTCGGCACCGCGCCCGCCGTTAGGGCTCAGGCCGCGAGCGATCGGCTCAAGCTCGGTGCTGGTCAACGAATGATGGTAGGTGTGGCCACGCAACGCGCCTTCAGGTAACTCGACCGCTTGCAAGGCCAACGCGGCCAGACGCTTTTGCATCACCGCATCTCCGGCCAGCAGCCCTACCAACTCGACACGCGTGCCGTCGACATCGGTCAGTGAGTCGAGCAGGTACAGCATGCCGCCGCATTCAGCCAACAACGGTTTGCCTGCGGCGTGATGTGCGCGAATCGCATCGAGCATTGTGCAGTTTTCAGCCAACGCCACGTGGTGCAACTCCGGGTATCCACCAGGCAGGTACAGGCTGTCGGCTTCTGGCAGTTCACGGTCATGGATTGGCGAGAAGAATCGCAACTCGGCGCCCATCGCCCGCAACAAGTCGAGGCTCGCGCCATACGTGAAGGCAAACGCTTCATCGCGAGCCACGGCAATTCGCACACCGGCCAACAATGGCTCGGCGGCAATCACGTCAGGCGCAGCGAACTCGACGGCGGGCGGCAATGCTACTTCGCAGCTGCTGGCCAACGCTTCGGCGGCCGCGTCGAGGCGAAGATCGAGGTCATTCAATTCACTAGCCTGGACCAGACCCAGGTGACGGCTAGGCAGTTCGATCCCGGTTTCCCGGGACAAGGCGCCATACCAACGCAGGCCTTCGGTGAGGCTGCCTTCAAGCAATTGCGCGTGACGCAAGGTGCCAACGCGGTTGGCCAACACACCGGCAAACGGCAAGTCCGGCTGATAACGTGCCAGCCCCAACGCCAGCGCGCCGAATGTCTGTGCCATGGCGGTGCCATCGATCACGCCCAGCACCGGCACACCGAAATGCCGCGCCAGATCGGCGCTGGACGGCGTGCCATCGAACAGGCCCATGACGCCTTCGATCAAAATCAGATCAGCCTCAGCGGCGGCTTCCCACAACAGCCGACGACTTTCCTGCTCGCCGACCATCCACATGTCCAATTGATAAACCGGCGCTCCGCTGGCGCGCTCGAGAATCATCGGATCAAGAAAGTCCGGGCCGCATTTGAATACCCGGACCTTGCGCCCCTGATTGCGGTGCAAACGGGCCAGCGCGGCGGTGACAGTGGTCTTGCCCTGACCGGAAGCCGGTGCAGCAATCAGTACCGCCGGGCAAAAACGAGGCTCACTCACAGCTCAACGCCTTTCTGCGCTTTGATCCCGGCCTGGAAAGCGTGCTTGATCATGCCCATTTCGGTAACGGTGTCGGCCAGCTCGATCATTTCCGGCTTGGCGCCACGGCCGGTGACCACCACGTGTTGCATCGGTGGGCGCGCCTGCAAATCGCTGAGCACCTGATCGAGGTCCAGATAACCGTGCTTGAGGGCGATATTCAGCTCATCGAGCACCACCAGACCAACGCCCGGGTCACGCAGCAGTTCGCGGGAGACTTCCCAGGCAGCCTCGGCGGCGGCGATATCGCGCTGGCGATCCTGGGTTTCCCAGGTGAAACCTTCGCCCATCACATGGAAGCGCACTTGTTCCGGGAAGCGCCGGAAAAACAGCTCCTCGCCGGTACTGCTGCGCCCTTTGATGAACTGAACCACGCCGCACTGCATGCCATGGCCCATGGCCCGGGCGAGCATACCGAACGCAGAACTGCTTTTGCCCTTGCCGTTGCCGGACAGGACCAGCAGCAAGCCGCATTCATTCGGCGAGTTGGCAATACGTTCATCGATCACGGCTTTCTTGCGCAGCATGCGTGCCAGATGGCGTTCGTCACGATCAGGGGAATCAGTCATGGGGGAGCTCTCCGTTGAGGCTGGATAACGGCGGGCAGGCATAGAAATAGACGGCAAGAAGCCTGGCATCGCCCACCGTGATGCCGCTGGATGGATCAGGCCGGTCTCCGGACTCATGAGCGGCTTGCGCCTGACTGCGCGCCTTCCCATGTCATTTCGACACAGTGGCTCAAAGCGCAGTTTTTACTCATTTACCGTTGCGGGGGCAGCGCCGGGATCGTCGCCCGCTCTGTCAAAGAACGCGCCCTCACCGGCTTCCCTGTTTCACTCGGTCGACCACTGGGTCACAGAGCACCTGAAACAAGTCGCGAAGGTTAGAGGGTTGGGGGTGGAGCGTCAATTAAAGCCGGGGGCTCATCGATGGATAGAAACCGACCCCGATCAATAAACTGGCGCCAATCTTGTGCCACACTGAAAGCGATGATATCAAAGAGCCACAATCTGCCACCACAAGAACAAAAAGGGGAGCAACATGCAAGGCATGATCATCAGTAACCCGAAGCTGGAATTCCTGCGCCCGGTGCTGGAATGCTGGTTCGAGTGCATCGACCGTTACAACGCGGTACGCGGCGATAACGAAAGCCCTTACTGGTTTGACGAACGCGCCAACCTGAGCCTGCTTTCGGCGGCGGCGTGGATGGCTGAAATGGTCACTCTGGAACAGACTCCGACGAAAAAACAGATCGAGGAAGGTGAGCGCAATGGCCGCGCCGATCTGTTTATCGCCAGCAAAGAAGAACGTGCCTACCTTCAAGCCACGCAACGCTGGCCACGAGTCAACAACCTGAATCTGACCCAGGCCTTGCTCGATGTCGTGAGCGATGCGAAAAAAATCAGCTATGCCAGCGACCTGAAACTCGGCTGCCTGTTCGTTGCCCCGCAAAAGACCCAGCACAGTCCTACGCCGGAAGAACTCCAGGACATGGTCGACGACCTGCAAAAGGAACACACCTGCGCCGTGGCCTGGTACTTCCCCTACCCCTACCGCAAATTGCACAACGAAGCCGGCAACTACCATCCGGGCATCGCACTGCTGCTCAAAGAGGCTCGCGGCTGACAGAGTTGCACCTTAGGCCGATCAGGCGTCTAGCGTTTTCGGCACAAGGTCAGACCATCGCCCAGCGGCAACAACGACAGATCGACACGCGAGTCATCCTTCAAGGCACGATTGAGTGCCTGGATGGCTCGGGTGTCTTCGCTCCCAGGATTGTCTTCCAGTACTCGCCCACTCCACAGCGTGTTGTCGAATACCGCCAACCCACCGCTTCGCAGCAGCCGCAAAGCACTTTCCAGATAAGCCGGATAGTTGGCCTTGTCGGCATCGATGAAGATCAGATCGAAGCAACCGCCCTGCCCTTGCTGCTCAAGTTGAGCCAGGGTTTGCAGTGCGGGGGCCAAACGCAAATCGATGCGCTCGGCGAGGCCAGCCTCTTGCCAGTAACGGCGCGCCGTGGCGTTGTACTCTCCGGGAATGTCGCAGCAGATCAACGTGCCGTCATCCGGCAAGGCGGCCGCCATGCACAAGGCGCTGTAACCGGTGAAGGTGCCGACTTCAAGCAAGCGCCTGGCGCCCGTCAGCTTGACCAGCAACGCGAGAAACTGACCCTGCTCGGGCGCCACCTGCCAGCGTGCCATGGGCAGCGCCTGGGTTTCGTCACGCAGGCGGCGCTGCAGCGGCGTTTCGCGCAGGGAAACGTCGAGCAGGTAGTTATAAAGGGAATCGTCGAGATTGAGTGTGCGAGCGGTCATGACAACCTCTGCGAACTACGGGTTATGCGCCAGATGCTCAGGCTGAATGACACGCTTGGCGCTCAGATAGGCTCTCTGCCAATAAGCCTTGGACAAGTAGTCCAGCTTCACCGTACCACCCGTTGCGGGTGCATGCACGAAGCGACCTTCACCGACGTAGATCCCGGCGTGGCTGACTTGCGAGCCGCCATTGGTGGCGAAGAAGATCAGATCGCCGGTCTGCAGAGCCTCTTGGCCAATATCCGGCGCTTGCATGCCGATCATTTCGCGAGTGGAGCGTGGCAGGGAAATACCCGCCGCATCACGGTAGACGTAGCCGATCAGACCACTGCAATCGAAACCTGAATCCGGCGTATTGCCGCCCCAACGATAAGGCGTGCCGACCAGACCCAGCGCGCGAATCAGCACGTCTTCAGCGGCAGGCGAGAACGATTGGGCGGGAGCGAAAACCGGGGCGCGAACGACTTTGACAGGCGGCGGAGTGCGACTGGCGCAGGCGCTGAGCAGCGCTGCGAAGAAGATGAGTACAAGGCGGGCCGACATCGTCATATACAGAACATCCTGATCTGGCTGCGGCTTTCTCTGCCGAGAGGCTGAAAACAAAACCGCGTAAGCAGGGCTTACGCGGTTAGTTAGTCAACAATAGATCAGGATTCTAGCGGCTACGCGCCAAACTTCAAGTAAGACTTTAAGTTGGCCTTACAAAAAGTCCGCTTACTTGCGTGCCGTGACTGTCGTTGGCGCCATGGCGAGTGCTCGCTTGGCCTCAATGAAGGTCTTGCTCCAGTAGCTGTCGCCCAGGTTATCGACCCGGACACCACCGCTGCGGCGGCTGCTGGAATGGATGAACTGGTCATCACCCAGGTAGATCCCGGCGTGACTGACGCGACCGCGACGGCCATTGGTGGCGAAGAACAGCAAGTCGCCAGGCTTCAGGTTGTTGCGCGAGACCAACGGGGCATTTACGTTGATCATTTCGCGAGTGGAGCGCGGCAAGTTCATGCCAGCCTCTTCACGAAACAGATAGCCGATGAAACCGCTGCAATCGAAACCGGCTTCAGAGGTACCGCCCATACGGTAACGGGTACCGACCAGGGACAGGCCACGCTCGAGGATGCTGTCGGCCAAAACCGGAAGCTGGTAAGGCTTGTTGCTGGCAAAGTCTGCCAGTTCTTTTTCGGTAGCCAGCTCTTCCTGATAAATAACGGAAGACTGGGCAGTCGCTGAATTTTTAATCTGCTGATCGTTTTGTTGTTGCGAGACCGGGGAATGAACCGCGCAACCAAAAAGCAGGGTGACAAGTGCGAGAGGCACGAGGGGTGCGAAGCGATTTAGCATGGGCACGACCGTGGCTGAAGTTGTAAAGAAGGCGAGACTATGCCTTCTATCGTCCTCATTTGCAAATTCAATCGATCCAAATGTGACTTATCGGTTTCTCGTCAACATCTAAGCGCTTAAGCCCATTTTAAATCTGCACGCGCCGTGGATCCCTTTCCGGAAGCGGGCTTTCTGACGCCTGAAAGATGCCGAAACGCGCTACAGGCCGCGGCTTTACCAGCCCAGGGTTTCTTTGAGAAAGGGGATCGTCAGCTTGCGCTGAGCCTGCAGAGAAGCCTGATCCAGGCGCTCAAGGAGCTCGAACAACGCGCTCATGCTGCGAGTACCGCGCGTCAAAATAAAATGCCCGACTTCGTCGGTCAGGTGCAGACCACGACGAGACGCGCGCAATTGCAACGCACGCAACTTGTCTTCATCGGACAGTGGTCGCATCTGAAAAATCAGCGCCAGGGTCAAGCGGGACTTGAGGTCTGCCAGTTTTACCGGCAACTCGCGTGGCGAGGTCGAAGCGGCGATCAGCAGGCGCCGACCGCTGTCTCGCAGGCGATTGAACAGATGGAACAACGCCTCTTCCCAATCAGCCCGCCCTGCGACTGCCTGCAAGTCATCCAGGCAGACCAGTTCGTACTGTTCAAGGTTGTCGAGGATTTCGATACCGCGATCCAGCAACTCGGCCAACGGCAGGTACACCGCGGGCTCCCCCAACTGCTCGAAGCGCAAGCACGCGGCTTGCAGCAAGTGCGTACGCCCTACACCGTCCTTGCCCCAGAGATAGATCAGGCTTTCGGTCCAGCCGGCGTCGGCTTCGCACAGCCGCTCGACATAGCCGAGTGCAGCGGCATTGGCGCCAGGGTAGTAGTTGATAAAGGTAGCGTCATCACGCAGACGCACACCTAGGGGCAGCTGAATCGGTTTCATGCTGACTGAACAGTTCAAACGAACCGTTAGTGGCCTCTGTGTAAAGTTTGCAAAGTTTATACCCGTGACGCCAGCCGCACAATGCGGCAGACCATAAGCAAAATCAAAGGTTTGCGTTAACTTGCGGGGATCGCCGAGGTTTGTTTGACGGCGTATGTGACAGCCGGGAGAGTTTTACAGGCTCGCCCGGCAATCCGCCGGGCGTCCTTGGGCACTTAATCGACAGGGCTGATCAATCCGAATCATCCACACCGCTGTACATGCCAGAATCTTTATATAAATCATGTAGATGGCGAACAAGCACCATGATGACCGCCGCCACTGGCAATGCCAGCAGGATCCCGGTGAAACCGAACAGCTCTCCACCCGCGAGAATCGCAAAGATCACCGCCACCGGGTGCAGACCAATCCGGTCTCCCACCAACAACGGCGTCAGCACCATGCCTTCCAGCGCCTGACCGACCATGAACACCGCGACAATCCCGATCATCGGATACAGGTCGCCACCAAACTGAAACAACCCGGCGATCAACGCCGCGCCAATCCCGATCACAAATCCCATGTACGGCACGATCGCTGCCAGACCGGCAATCAGACCGATCAACAGCCCGAGTTCCAGCCCGACCAGCATCAGGCCCGCCGCGTAGATCACACCCAATGCCAGCATCACCAGCAACTGCCCACGAACAAATGCGCCAAGCACCTCGTGACACTCGTCCGCCAGCGATACCACACGCTCCTCACGGTCACGCGGCAACAGGCTGCGGATCTTCGCCATCATCAAGTCCCAATCGCGCAACAGGTAAAAACTCACCACCGGGATCAACACCAGATTGGCCAGCCATCCGATCAATGCCAAACCCGATGCGGTGGCCTGGCTCAGCACGATACCGACGATATCAGTGGCCTGCCCCATGTGCTCGGTGATCGCGGCCTTGACCTTGTCGAACTTCCAGAACCCATTCGCCAACCCGAATTTCGACTGCGCCCAGGGCATCGCCGTGTGCTGCAACCAATCGAGCATTTGTGGTGCCAGTTCATACAAGCGGAACAGCTGCTTGGCCAGCATTGGCACCAACACCAGCAACAACGTCATGACGACCAAGGTGAACAGCGCGAACACTGCGACCACCCCCCAGGTTCGCGACAGCCCGAATGCCTCCAGGCGATCCACCAGCGGATCGAACAGATAGGCGAGCAACAGCGCCACCAGGAACGGTGTAAGGATCGGATGCAACAGGTACACAAATGCGCACAGCAGGGCTATCCCACCAAGCCACACCCAACGCCGTGTATCGGCCATGAATCACTCCAGCTTCTATATAAAGAAAGAAAAATCTACCAACGGAAACTCAACTGCGCTTTGGGCGCAGGTACCGGGGCGACCGCAGGTGCCACACTGCTGACCGCAGGCTGAACCGGTGCAGACGCAACGCCCGCCGACACTTCTTGCAACTTCGCCAGACTCAACTGCGCTCGCAGTTGATCGGCACTGCCGTTGACGCGATACACGATCCGGTCACCATCGACACTTTGCAAGTGCGCACCAAATGGCTCCAGCAAGCGCCCCAGTACCGCGTAGCGCTCCAGATTCATGCCTTGCACCTCAAGCACCTGCTCGCTGGATGCTCCCGGCCTGGCAACGAAACGCGGCGCCAGGCGCTGACTCACCGCCAGCAATACCGCATCGGCCACGGCCGCACTGTCGGCCCCTTGCACGCTGCCTTGCTCGCGCTGGTCACCCAGCCATAAATGCCACTTGGCCTGCCACTGACCGCCCTCTTCCCGCGCATGCACGGCCAACAGGGCGTCCGCGCCGTAACGTTCAGAGATGCCATGCAGCGGCGCCGGATCATTGCCTTCCAGATGCGGCGCGGTGGCGACGATCTGCTCGTTCAGGTCACCCAGCGGCAGGCGCAACGGCAGCCCCCGATGCTGTGCAGCCCGCCGCAATGGCGCGGCACTGGCCTGACCGTCGCCCACCAGGCTTGAGCCTTCGGTCGAATCGTTCAGCCACCAACCGAGAATCGACGGCCGATTGGCGCCCCACAGGGCCAGCCCGGCCTGACGCAGCGCCCGATCGGTGCTGACTGGATCGAAATCGACTTGCAGGCTTTCCGGCGGCCCGGCGTCATAGCCGTATCGGCTGATGATCTGCTGCGGGTCCTTGCGAAGCGCCGCCAGCCCTGGACTCTGCGCGGCCTTGGCGTCACCGGTCAGACGCAGCACCAGGGTATCCAGCGCACGCTGGGTGGCCTGATCGCGCTCTTCCGGCGCCTGACTGCTGACCGGCTCGCGCACCTGATAGAGACCGTTAACGGTTTGGGCATGACTCGCCAGGCTGACCAACGACAAACAGCCCACAAACAGTAATTTACACAAACGCATGGAGAATTCCCGACGACAAAAAGCGGCTGGAACAGACCGCATGAACAGACTTGAGCAAGGCTGTGACCCCCGGCCTGCGCAAAACATTCACGCAATCGATGGAAGTTTTCACTCTGTCATAACGATAGCCGGTTACCGGCTATACCTTATACAGCCACGAGCGAGGTCACCAGTTCGGGCATTTTCGGTTTTTTTAACACGATATGCCTCTGCCCGTCGGCCCGAGGATGGCCGCTGCCCCTCAAGCCTGATAAAATCGCGCGCCTTCGTAGACCGGCAACGGCTGGGTACTCTGAAATACTCGCGCGGCAATCGCGCCACACGTATTTCAGTGCACTCGCCGAACTCGGTCGTTACCCCTGAATCCCCCCTAAAGGCCTGGATCATGAGCAAGCAACCCTCCCTGAGCTACAAGGACGCCGGTGTAGACATCGACGCCGGTGAAGCATTGGTCGAACGCATCAAGAGCGTCGCCAAGCGCACTGCGCGCCCGGAAGTCATGGGCGGCCTGGGCGGTTTCGGCGCCCTCTGCGAAATCCCGGCTGGCTACAAGCAGCCCGTGCTGGTATCCGGCACCGACGGCGTTGGCACCAAGCTGCGCCTGGCTCTGAACCTGAACAAGCATGACAGCATCGGTATCGACCTGGTTGCCATGTGCGTCAACGACCTGGTGGTCTGCGGTGCCGAACCGCTGTTCTTCCTCGACTACTACGCCACCGGCAAACTGAACGTCGACACCGCCGCTCAAGTCGTCACCGGCATCGGTGCTGGCTGCGAACTGTCCGGCTGCTCGCTGGTGGGCGGTGAAACCGCTGAAATGCCTGGCATGTACGAAGGCGAAGACTACGACCTGGCCGGCTTCTGCGTGGGCGTGGTCGAGAAGTCGGAAATCATCGACGGTTCGAAAGTCGCCGCTGGCGATGCCCTGCTCGCCCTGCCGTCTTCCGGCCCGCACTCCAACGGCTACTCGCTGATCCGCAAGATCATCGAAGTGTCCGGTGCAGACATCGAAAACATCCAGCTCGACGGCAAGCCGCTGACCGACCTGCTGATGGCGCCAACCCGTATCTACGTCAAGCCGCTGCTCAAGCTGATCAAAGACACTGGCGCAGTCAAAGCCATGGCCCACATCACCGGTGGTGGCCTGCTCGACAACATCCCGCGCGTTCTGCCAAAAGGCGCTCAGGCGGTGGTTGACGTGGCAAGCTGGACCCGTCCGGCGGTGTTCGACTGGCTGCAAGAGAAAGGCAACGTCGACGAAACCGAAATGCACCGCGTGCTGAACTGCGGCGTCGGCATGGTGATCTGCGTGGCTCAAGAACACGTTGAAACCGCGCTGAACGTACTGCGTGAAGCCGGCGAGCAGCCTTGGGTCATCGGTCAGATCGCTACCGCTGCCGAAGGTGCGGCACAGGTTGAGCTGAAGAACCTCAAGGCGCATTGATGCAAGAGCAAATGCCCGCAACCTGTGATGTCGTGGTGCTGTTGTCCGGCACCGGCAGTAACTTGCAGGCCTTGATCGACGACGCGCAAAACGCGGACAACCCTGTACGCATTTGCGCCGTCATCTCGAACCGCGCTGACGCCTATGGCCTTCAGCGCGCCAGGGATGCGGGTATCGACACCCGCACCCTGGATCACAAGGCTTTCGAAGGTCGCGAGGCCTTCGATACCGCCTTGATCGAATTGATCGACGCCTTCCAACCCAAGCTTGTGGTACTGGCCGGATTCATGCGTATTCTCAGCGCTGATTTCGTCCGTCACTATCAGGGTCGCCTGCTCAATATCCATCCTTCGCTGCTACCCAAATACAAAGGGTTACACACTCATCAGCGAGCGCTGGAAGCCGGCGACACCGAACATGGCTGCAGCGTGCACTTCGTCACCGAGGAACTCGATGGCGGACCACTGGTCGTACAGGCAGTAATACCGGTAGAGTTGCACGATTCGCCGCAAAGTCTGGCGCAACGGGTTCACGCCCGCGAACACCAGATTTACCCGATGGCCGTACGCTGGTTTGCCGAGGGCCGACTGAGCCTTGGCGAACAGGGTGCTTTACTGGATGGTCAGTTACTCGCGGCCAGCGGTCACTTGATTCGAAACTAGGAGATTTTATGCGTCGCGCCCTGCTCTTCGCTTGTGCTCTGCTCGCCCTGCCCCTTGCGCAGGCGGCAGACCTTCAACCGTTCTCCGCCAGCTACACCGCCGACTGGAAGCAGCTCCCGATGAGCGGCTCGGCCGAACGCAGCCTGTCGAAAAATGACAACGGCTCCTGGACCTTGAATTTCAAGGCCTCCATGCTGGTCGCCAGTCTGACCGAGGAAAGTACCCTGAAGCTGGACAAGGACACCTTGCTGCCTCAGTCATATCGCTTCGAACGCGGTGGCCTGGGCAAAGCCAAGAAGGTCAATCTGGACTTCGACTGGACCACCAAGATGGTCACCGGCACCGATCGCGGCGATCCGGTCAAGGTACCGCTCAACACCGGCATGCTGGACAAGTCCACCTACCAACTGGCCTTGCAGCGCGATGTAGCCGCCGGCAAGAAAAGCATGAGCTACCAAGTGGTCGAAGGTGAAGACACCGACACCTACGATTTCCGCGTGATCGGCTCAGAGAAAGTCCAGACCAAGGCCGGCTCGGTCGATGCGATCAAGGTCGAACGTGTCCGCGACCCGACACAGAACAAGCGCATCACCGAAATGTGGTTCGCCAAGGACTGGGGCTACATCCTGGTAGCCCTGCGCCAAGTCGAGACCGACGGCAAGGAGTACAACATCATGCTCCTCGACGGTACGGTTGACGGCAAGGCTGTCAAAGGCAGCTGATCTGGCTCAAATGAGAAGCCCCGCTGAATGCGGGGCTTTTTTTCGTCTGCTTGATGGACATACCAAACAGGTGGAGCGTTTCAGGTGAGGAGGCCATTAAGCCGTGCCGAATAGTAAGTTAGTGCGGACGCAGTAGTTACCCAGCGCCCACTGGGCTGGAGCACACTATCGGTAGCCCTTCCAGAATGATAGATAAGTCCTGACCAACCAAATGTAGTGTCACGATCTCCCTGCGACAAGAACCGCGTGCACACCTGATCCACTACATTCCCTCCAGAATTCCCTACAACCAGTAGCTTTTGATCATCCTGCTCGCAGATTGACCACCATGTGCCGAGAAGCTCTCGGGTTATGATCTGCACGCCATTATTGAATAACTGATCGGGCTTACCGTCCTCATCGAGCCCCACCAGCAGAGCGCCAGAACTACCGGCCTTACCAATGCAACGAAGGCGGCCGTCAGCTAATACCAACAATTTGCTGAAAAAATAGTCTGCACCAAGCGCTCCAATCAGTGCAAAACCTTCATCCCCAAACCCCGTGTCCACCCCGCCAATGGTATCAACCCCAATCACAGCAGCCTGGCCTGAGGAAGATGCTCCAACCACAAGAATACGGCCACTGGGCTGCACGTCGACATGCCTCAAGTCGAACTCGTGGTCTGCGTGGGAGAGTTCGACAACACCGTCGTCACCAAACCCAGGGTCAAACTCTCCACTCTGCAAGAGCCTGACCAGCAGAATCTTAAGCTCCTTGGTAGCAGTTATACGGTATCCACAAATCACGAGTATCTTGCCATCGCGCTGCAGGCACCCGCTGGTTCGATGTATATCAATATTAACGTCCGGGAATAGCTGCAGTATCACCCGACCGAAAACCAGATCCGGACTTCCAGAGGTGTTCAAGCGTGCCAATGCAGGCTGGCCACGCAGAATATTGAGATAATTATTCCCCACCAGCAGGATTTTCCCATCGGCCTGAAGCAATGCCTTGCCTAGAATTGAAGATTGCCCGTCTTTAAATTGCCAACGCACCTCCCCATCAGTACCAAAATCAGTATCCAGCTTGCCATTTACGTCTGTCCGACAAAGACAGAACTGAGGGTCCGCCCGTACCGCAAACGTCAACGAGCCGGCCTGATCCACTATCAGCGAAACCGCGTCATTAGTCTTTGAGGGCAGCGCAAATATGCCTTCATCTGCAAACGAATGATCCCGCTCGCCACTTACCGCCACTTTGAATGCCGTCATGGCTCATCTCCTTAAAGTGGAAAAAGCACATCACACACAGACAAAGTCACGGGTTCATGACCCATCGCCCCTTACTGTGCAAAGAAAGGACTTCGTGCTGTCGACTCGATTCAAGCACGCATAAGCAGGCGCCAATAGCTGTAAAAAGTGTCAGCTAGTCGCATGTGCAATCCTGTGATAGTGGCTATACAGGCAGACTAAAGAGACCTTTCGAGCAGAGTCAAAACACGCCAACAGATGAAATTTTTGTCATAAAACTCAACACCCTGCGACCGAATGTCACGGCCTGCAAGGGCTGCAGGATTTTTTCAATTTCTGCAAAAGATCGTTACCGGCCGAAGGCATTTACTTAGCAAGCTAACAAAACATATAACAAAGGCCTGCACACGCCTTGCTGCAGAACAATTGAGATTGGAGCCAGCAGATGACTGTAAAAGTAACTGAACGCGACGATTCACATAAATCCCACGAAGGCGTAGCCGCCGGTATCCGGATCTGGGACGTCTATCAACAAGACATGCTGGTGGGAATGTTCCATTCCGAGAGCGATGCCCACAGCTACAAGGCCGAACTGGAAAATCTGGAACAGCAACGAGACGCCCGTTCCGTGTAATAACAGCATTGAAAACAACAAACCCCGCCAATGAGCGGGGTTTGTCGTTGTTGCAACCTCTAAAGGCTTACCACATCAGATCGTCAGGGATCTGATAGGCCGCGTACGGATCGTCTTCGGCGCTGACTTCTTCTGTCTTCACATTCAGCTGCACGATGCGCTGTGGATCGCGCTCCTGGATCTTCAGGGCCGCTTCACGCGGGATCACTTCGTAGCCGCCGGCGTGATGCACGATCGCCAGGGAACCACTGCTGAGCTTGTTGCGCATCAGGGTGTTGACGGAGATGCGCTTGACCTTCTTGTCGTCCACGAAGTTGTAGTAGTCGTCGGTGGTCAGCTTCGGCAGGCGCGAGACTTCGATCAATTGCTTGACCTGCGCCGCGCGAGCCTTCTGCTCGACTTTTTCCTGCTGCTGGCGATTGAGTTCCTGGTCGCGCTTGACCTTCTCGGCCATGGCTTCCTGGGCCGCACGCTGCTGGGAATCATCGAGTTCGATCTGACCTTTATGGGCCAGACGTTGCTGCTTCTGTTTTTCTTTGCCGACCTGTTTGGCCTGCTTTTGGTTGACCAGCCCTGCTTTGAGCAACTGGTCGCGAAGGGAAAGGCTCATGGTGCTTACTCACTTAGGCAACAGCTCAGCCGCAGCTGGGCAAATTCTTTTCCTGACGTTTGGCTTCGCCCCACAAGGCGTCCAACTCTTCGAGGGTGCAATCTTCTATGGGACGACGGGTGTCGCGCAATGCCTGTTCGATAAATCGGAAGCGTCTTTCAAACTTGCTGTTGGCGCCGCGCAATGCACTTTCGGGATCGACCTTGAGGTGACGCGCCAGGTTGACCACGGAAAACAGCAGATCGCCGACTTCGTCACTGATCGCCGTCGCGTCGTTATCCGCCATGGCTTCAAGCACTTCATCAAGCTCTTCGCGGACCTTATCGAGCACCGGCAATGCATCCGGCCAGTCGAAACCCACCTGCCCCGCGCGCTTTTGCAGCTTGGCCGAACGGGACAATGCGGGCAGCGCTGCTGGCACATCATCGAGCAAGGACAATTGTTCAGGGGCCTGGGACTTCTCGGCCCGCTCCTCGGCCTTGATCTCCTCCCAGCGCTGTTTGACCTGCTCCTCACTGAGGCGCGGGATATCCAGCGGCGCGTACAGATCACCGGTCGGGAATACGTGGGGATGACGACGAATCAGTTTGCGGGTGATGCTGTCGACCACGCCAATGAACTCGAAACGCCCCTCCTCCCGCGCCAGTTGGCTGTAATACACCACCTGGAACAGCAGATCGCCCAACTCACCCTGCAAATGATCGAAGTCGCCGCGCTCGATGGCGTCGGCCACCTCATAGGCTTCTTCCAGAGTGTGCGGGACGATGGTCTGGTAGGTTTGTTTGATATCCCACGGACAGCCGAACTGCGGATCCCGCAGCCGGTTCATCAGGTGTAGCAAGTCTTGAAGTGAATACATCTATCAATCTCTTCACAAAACCCATGTGGGAGCGAGCTTGCTCGCGATAGGGCCGGCACATCCAGCATAACTGTTGACTGGACAACCGCCATCGCGAGCAAGCTCGCTCCCACATGAAGCAGCTTCCACACCGATCGTCACGGGGTGCGGTTACGCCGGGTTTCGATGATGTTCGGCAACTGGGAAATACGCCCCAACAATCGCCCCAATGCGTCCAGCCCCGGAATCTCGATGGTCAGGGACATCAACGCGGTGTTGTCCTCTTTGTTCGAGCGGGTGTTGACCGCCAGCACGTTGATCCGCTCATTGAGCAGCACTTGCGATACGTCACGCAGCAGACCGGAACGGTCGTAGGCACGAATGATGATGTCCACCGGATAGGTCAACACCGGCACCGGGCCCCAACTGACCTGGATGATCCGCTCAGGCTCGCGCCCGGCCAGTTGCAGCACCGAGGCGCAGTCCTGGCGGTGAATGCTGACACCGCGGCCCTGGGTGATGTAGCCAACGATCGCATCGCCCGGCAACGGCTGGCAGCAGCCGGCCATTTGGGTCATCAGGTTGCCGACGCCCTGAATCTGGATGTCGCCGCGCTTACCCGGCTTGTAGCCAGTGGCTTTGCGCGGGATCAGTTCCAGCTGTTCGTTGCCGCGTTCCGGCTCGACCAGTTGCTGCGCCAGGTTGACCAGTTGCGCCAGGCGCAAATCGCCGGCACCCAAGGCTGCAAACATATCCTCGGCGGTTTTCATGTTGGCCTTGTCGGCCAGCTTTTCGAAATCCACCTGCGGCAGACCGAGGCGATTGAGTTCGCGCTCGAACAGGGTTTTACCGGCCGCAACGTTCTGGTCACGTGCCTGCAATTTGAACCAGTGGACGATTTTCGCCCGCGCTCGCGAGGTGGTGATGTAGCCCAGGTTCGGGTTCAGCCAGTCGCGGCTCGGCGTGCCGTGTTTGCTGGTGATGATCTCGACCTGCTCACCGGTCTGCAGGCTGTAGTTGAGCGGAACGATCCGCCCGTTGATCTTCGCGCCCCGGCAGTTGTGACCGATTTCGGTGTGTACGCGGTAGGCGAAGTCCAGCGGTGTGGCGCCTTTTGGCAAGTCGATCGCGTGACCGTCGGGGGTGAAGATGTACACCCGATCCGGCTCGATATCGACCCGCAGCTGTTCCGCCAGACCGCCAATATCGCCCAGCTCTTCGTGCCACTCGAGCACCTGACGCAGCCAGGAGATTTTCTCTTCGTAGTGATTGGAGCCGGATTTGACGTCGGTGCCCTTGTAGCGCCAGTGCGCGCAAACGCCCAACTCGGCCTCTTCGTGCATCGCGTGGGTGCGGATCTGCACTTCCAGCACCTTGCCTTCAGGACCGATGACCGCCGTGTGCAACGAGCGGTAGCCGTTCTCTTTCGGGTTGGCGATGTAGTCGTCGAATTCTTTCGGGATGTGCCGCCACAAGGTGTGGACGATGCCCAGCGCGGTGTAGCAGTCGCGCATTTCCGGCACCAGCACGCGCACCGCACGCACGTCGTAGATCTGGCTGAACTCCAGACCCTTGCGCTGCATTTTGCGCCAGATCGAATAGATGTGTTTGGCCCGGCCGCTGATGTCGGCATCGACGCCGGTGGCCTGCAATTCGGCCTGTAACTGGTTCATCACATCACTGATGAACCGCTCGCGATCAAGGCGCCGCTCGTGCAGCAACTTGGCGATCTGCTTGTATTGGTCAGGCTCCAGGTAACGGAAGGACAAGTCCTCCAGCTCCCATTTGATATGACCGATGCCAAGACGGTGAGCCAGCGGCGCATAGATGTCGAAGACTTCCCGGGCGACCCGGTTGCGCTTTTCGTCATCGGCGGTTTTCACCGCACGGATCGCGCAGGTGCGCTCGGCCAGTTTGATCAGTGCCACGCGCACGTCGTCGACCATGGCCACGAGCATCTTGCGCAGGTTTTCCACCTGGCCCTGAGAGCCCAGCACCAACGATTGGCGCGGGCTCAGGCTGGCGCTGATCGCCGCCATGCGCTGCACGCCATCGATCAGTTTGGCAACCACCGGACCAAAGCGCTGGCTGACAGCCGGCAGCGGGATATGACCTTCGCGTACGCCACGGTAAAGGATCGCCGCGACCAGAGAATCCTGATCGAGCTTGAGGTCGGCGAGAATCTCTGCGATCTCAAGGCCCGTACGAAAACTCGACGTACCTTCGGACCAGAGATTCTTCGCCGCTTTGTCTTGCTGTTCGGCCTGACGAGCGAACTCGCAGGCTTCTTTCAAGGCTTCGCGATCCAGTGCCGGATCGACACTGACCGCATGATCGAGCCAAGCCTCGAGATTGATACTGCCGTCGGTATTGATCGGCTGGTGTGCTCTCACCTGTACCATCTTGCTTACCTTCCCTACGACGCAGATTCAATGCGTCAAATCGCTGACCTTCGTTGCTCATGCACCCTGCCGGGCTGAAGGGCTGATGCATGAGCGGTCTGGTCGGACCAGACGAGCCATCCTAGCTCGCTTCAAATAACGCCATGGCCTCGACATGTGCCGTCTGAGGAAACATATCGAGGATCCCGGCACGTTTTAACCGGTAGCCCTGCTTGATCAGTTCGACCGTGTCGCGGGCCAAAGTTGCCGGGTTGCACGACACATAAACCAAGCGCTTGGCACCCAGCGATGCGAGTGTGCGCACCACCTCGAAAGCACCGTCGCGCGGTGGGTCCAAGAGTACCGCAGAAAAGCCCTCGCTGGCCCATTTGGCATCAGCCAAAGGCTGGGATAAATCGGCCTGAAAAAACTTCGCGTTATGCAGATTGTTGCTAGCGGCATTCGCAGCTGCGCGCTCGACCATGGTCTGCACGCCTTCGACCGCCACCACTTCACGAACTTGCTGCGCCAGCGGCAAGGCAAAGTTGCCCAGGCCGCAGAACAGATCGAGCACGCGTTCGTCAGCGGCAGGCTTCAGCCATTCCAGCGCCTGGGCGACCATCGCTTCGTTGACCCCGGCGTTCACCTGAATGAAGTCACCCGGACGATACGCCAGCTCCAGATTCCATTGCTCAAGCCGGTAACCCAACGCCTGATCGGCATCGACCGGTTGCGGCTCGCCTTCGCCATGCAGCCACAATTGGGCATCATGGAATGCGCAGAATTCCTTGAGGATGCTCAGGTCGTTTTCAGACAGTGGCGCCATGTGGCGCAACAACAGTGCCAGGGATGAACCGGCGAACAATTCCACATGACCCAACGCTTGAGGCTTGCTCAAACGCCGGAGCATTTCCGGCAAGCCGCTCATGATCGGCTGCAAGGGCTGTACCAGCACCGGGCAATCATTGATGCCGACGATGTCCTGGCTGCCGGCGGCACGAAAACCGACTTCGAGTTTTTTTGCCTTCACGTCCCAGCGCACCGCCACTCGGGCGCGACGTCGGTAGGCGAACTCAGGACCGCTCAAGGGCTCTGCCCATTGCTCCGGTTCGACACCGGCCACCCGCGACAACTGCTCGGCGAGCATGCGCTGTTTCAGGGCGAGCTGTTCGTTGTGGGGCAGATGCTGCACGCTGCAACCGCCGCAGCGCCCGGCATGAGCGCACGGCGCCGGACGACGCAATTGATTGGCGACGAAGACCCGTTCGGTGCGCGCCTCGACGACTTTGCCATGGGCACCCAGGACGCGAGCTTCGACTTCTTCACCGGCCAGTGCACCGATGACGAACCAGGTACGACCTTCGAAAAACGCGATACCGCGACCGTCATTGGCCAGGCGCTCGATGGTCAAGCGCTGCTTTTTGCCGGTCGGGACTTGCGGGGCCTTGCTGCCGCCAGTGGGTTGGAAGCGCAGGCCTCTCTCTTGCTTCGCCATCAGTTGGGCGCGTCGAAAATGCCGGTCGACAAGTAACGGTCGCCACGGTCACAAATGATCGCGACCATCACCGCGTTTTCGACTTCTTTGGACAGGCGCAGCATCGCTGCTACAGCACCACCCGAGGACACGCCACAGAAGATGCCTTCTTCGCGCGCCAGACGACGGGTCACGTCTTCGGCTTCGCTTTGGGCCATGTCGACGATGCGGTCAACCCGATCGGCTTGATAGATCTTCGGCAGGTATTCCTGCGGCCAGCGACGGATACCCGGAATCGCCGAGCCTTCCATCGGTTGCAGGCCGACGATCTGCACGGCCGAATTCTGTTCTTTCAGGTAACGCGAGACACCCATGATGGTGCCCGTGGTGCCCATGGAACTGATGAAATGGGTAATGCTGCCCTGAGTCTGGCGCCAGATTTCCGGGCCGGTACCGGTGTAATGCGCCTCGGGGTTGTCGCCGTTGGCGAACTGGTCGAGCACCTTGCCGCGACCCTCAGCCTGCATCCGCTCGGCGAGGTCACGAGCACCTTCCATGCCCTCCTCCTGGCTGACCAGAATCAGCTCGGCGCCATAGGCGGTCATTGCGGCCTTGCGCTCGGCGCTGGAGTTGTCGGGCATGATCAGGATCATCTTGTAACCCTTGATCGCTGCGGCCATGGCCAGGGCAATCCCGGTATTGCCGGAGGTCGCCTCGATCAGCGTATCGCCGGCATGGATCTGCCCACGCAGCTCGGCACGGGTAATCATCGACAGCGCCGGACGGTCCTTGACCGAACCCGCCGGGTTATTACCCTCGAGCTTGAGCAGCAGGGTGTTGCTGGTGGCGCCGGGCAGGCGCTGCAAACGAACCAGCGGAGTGTTGCCGACGCAATCGGCGATGGTGGGGTACTGCAAGGTCATGGCGTATTCGCAATCCAGACAGCGGGGGCGACCATCATACCGGCAAACGTGCGCAGGCCATATCACGCAAAGTGTGGTGCTTATGGCTAATGGGAATAAGCGCTGTTTTTGTGCTGGTTTGCAGATTGCCATCGCGAGCAAGCTCGCTCCCACATTGGATCTGTGTCGCTCATAAATCCCCTGTGGGAGCGAGCTTGCTCGCGATGGCGTCGGCACTGGCGCCATCAAGATCAGCCAACAACCGCATATTGAGCCGCAACCCTGCCCCGGTATTCTCCGCCCACAAGCGCCCACCCTGACGTTGCACCGCATTGCGCGCGATACTCAGCCCCAGGCCAAAGCCGCCATTGCCGGGGCGTGAGCCATTGAGTCGGGTGAACGGTTCGAAGATGCGTTCCAGATCGTGTTCGGCGACACCGCCGCCCTGATCTTCAAGCCACAGCAGCCAATAATCGCCATCGCGCCGGCCATCGAGACGCACGCTGCCACCGGTCGGAGAATGGCGGATGGCATTGCGCAGGATGTTTTCCAGCGCCTGGGCCAAGGTATTCAGATTTCCCCGAACCCAGCATGAAGCCTCCACCGCGCAGTGCAATTTCTCGGAGGGCCAGCCGCTTTCATAGCAGGCGTTTTCCGCGAGCATTTCCCAAAGTGCCTGAATCTGGATGGCCTCGTCCGGTAATGGCAAGTGCTCCGCGCCGAGCCAGGCCAGCTGCAGGGTGTCTTCTACCAACCGTTGCATGCCATCGACTTCGCGACTGATGCGCTCGCGCAGTTGCAGCAGATCCTCTTCGCTTTCGCTGGCCACGCGTAGACGGCTCAACGATGTGCGCAGTTCATGAGACAAGTCGCGTAATAGTTGCTGCTGCACAGCCACGGCGGTTTGCCGGCGTTCGGACATTTGATCGAAAGCGCGGGGCTGTTCATCAAGGTTGTTCAAAGGCGCCACCCGGTCAGACCATTTCATCAAGCGCACTCAATACATAACCCTTGCCCCAGACGGTGCGCACTTCCCGTTCGCAGTAGCCGATGGTCTTGAGTTTGCGGCGGATCTGGCTGATGTGCATGTCCAGGCTGCGATCGTGGGGCGCGTAGCCGCGCTGCAACACCTGCTGATAAAGGAAAGCCTTGCCGAGCACTTCATCGCCATTGCGGTTCAGGGTTTCCAGCAGCCGGTATTCGCTGCGGGTCAGCCCGGCCCACTGCTCACCATAGTGAACGTCACAGAGCTCATCGTCGAAACGCAGGCTGTGAACGTCGCCGTTGATCGCTGGCAGCGTATGTCGACGGTCCAGGGCCACCCGCCGCAGGATCGCTTCGATGCGCACCCGCAATTCGGCCATGCTGAAAGGCTTGGGCAGGTAGTCGTCGGCGCCCTGACGAAAACCGCTGATGCGATCCGCTTCGGAGCCCAGTGCCGACATCAGCAGCACCGGGGTGGAATCGCGGGTCCGCAGATCGGTCAATAGCGCCAGGCCATCCATGCCTGGCAACACAATATCCATCAGCACGATATCGAAGGTCTGCTCGCGAGCAATCGCCAGCCCGTCCTCGCCGCTCTGGCACCAGGTCACCTGAAAACCACAGCGCCCCAGATGTTCATGAACATGTGCCCCCAATACAAGGTCGTCTTCAATCGCCAGGATACGAGGGGGGACAACAGATACGGGAGTCATTAGCTTCTGCAAGTCATTCTCAATCACTGATTATTCTAGATTGCCCGGCAGTGAGCAACCCGCGACTTTCGTCGCGGCTCCCCGTAACGTTCAAACCGTCACAAAGCTCTGGATAATTTGCCGGGATTGCCTGCCAGCAAATCGCTACACTGCGCGGGTAGCGCGTGCCGGATGCACGCACGGTCATCTATAAACAGCGTGATAGCAGGAGAGTGACGTGCTGAAGAAACTGGGGATCAAAGGTCGCGTATTGTTGTTGACCTTGTTGCCGACCAGCCTGATGGCCTTGGTTCTGGGCGGCTACTTCACCTGGATGCAACAGTCCGACCTGCAAACCCAACTTCTGCAACGCGGCGAAATGATCGCCGAACAACTGGCACCGCTGGTCGCCCCGGCCATGGGCCACAAGAATGACGACCTGCTGGAACGCATTGCGACCCAGTCACTGGAGCAACCGGACGTGCGCGCCGTGTCGTTCCTGGCGCCGGACCGCACGCAACTGGCGCACGCCGGGCCGCTGATGCTCAACCAGCCGCCCACTGGCGACAGCACGCACATGCTGCAACGCACCAGCAACGACGCCACCCGCTACCTGTTGCCGGTGTTTGGCAGGCATCGCAACCTGGCCGGCGAGCTGATCCCCGATGAGTCCGATCGCTTGCTGGGCTGGGTCGAGCTGGAACTCTCCCACAACGGCATGCTGCTGCGCGGTTATCGCAGTCTGTTCGCCAGCGTGCTGTTGATCGCCGCAGGCCTGGTCGGCACCGCGCTGCTGGCATTGCGTATGGGCCGCACCATCAATACACCGCTGAACCTGATCAAGCAGGCCGTGGCGCAACTCAAGGACGGCCATCTCGAAACCCGCCTGCCCCCGCTTGGCAGCCAGGAGCTGGACGAGCTGGCCTCGGGTATCAACCGTATGGCCAGCACCCTGCAAAATGCTCAGGAAGAATTGCAGCACAGCATCGATCAGGCCACCGAAGACGTCCGGCAGAACCTGGAAACCATCGAGATCCAGAACATCGAGCTGGACCTGGCGCGCAAGGAAGCCCTGGAAGCGAGCCGGATCAAGTCCGAGTTCCTCGCCAACATGAGCCACGAGATTCGCACGCCGCTCAATGGCATCCTCGGTTTCACCCACTTGCTGCAAAAAAGCGAACTGACACCGCGTCAGCTCGACTATCTGGGCACTATCGAAAAGTCCGCCGACAGCCTGCTGGGGATCATCAACGAGATTCTCGACTTCTCGAAAATCGAGGCTGGCAAACTGGTACTCGACAGCATTCCGTTCAACCTGCGCGATCTGCTCCAGGACACCCTGACCATCCTCGCCCCGGCCGCCCACGCCAAACAGCTCGAGCTGGTCAGCCTGGTGTACCGCGACACGCCGCTGTCACTGGTTGGCGACCCGCTGCGGCTCAAGCAGATACTCACCAACCTTGTGAGTAACGCGATCAAGTTCACCCGCGAAGGCACCATCGTCGCCCGCGCCATGCTTGAAGAAGAACACGAAGACAGCGTGCAACTGCGCATCAGCATTCAGGACACCGGCATCGGCCTGTCGAATCAGGACGTGCGCGCGTTGTTTCAGGCCTTCAGTCAGGCCGACAACTCGTTGTCGCGGCAACCGGGCGGTACCGGCCTGGGGCTGGTGATTTCCAAGCGATTGATCGAGCAGATGGGTGGTGAGATTGGCGTCGACAGCACGCCGGGCGAAGGCTCGGAATTCTGGATCAGCCTGAGCCTGCCAAAAACCCGCGACGATGCCGAAGACCTGCCAGGACCACCGTTGCTCGGACGGCGCGTTGCGGTGCTGGAAAACCACGAATTGGCACGCCAGGCCTTGCAGCACCAGTTGGAAGACTGTGGTCTTGAAGTGACACCGTTCAACACCCTGGAAAGCCTGACCAACGGCGTCACCGGCGCGCACCAGACCGAGCAGGCGATCGACCTCGCCGTGCTCGGCATCACCTCCAACGACATGCCGCCGGAGCGGCTGAATCAGCATATCTGGGACCTCGAACACCTGGGCTGCAAAGTGCTGGTGCTGTGCCCGACCACTGAGCAGACGCTGTTCCATCTCTCGGTGCCCAACCCTCACAGCCAATTGCAGGCCAAACCGGCCTGCACCCGCAAGCTGCGTCGCGCGCTATCGGATCTGGTCAACCCGCGTCAGTTGCGCAACGAGCCGGGCGAACCGGTTTCCAGCCGCGCACCGAAAGTACTCTGCGTCGACGACAACCCGGCCAACCTGTTGCTTGTGCAGACGCTGCTTGAAGACATGGGCGCCAAGGTGCTGGCTGTCGAAAGCGGTTCCGCGGCGATCAAGGCCGTGCAGACCGAAGCCTTTGACCTGGTGCTGATGGACGTGCAGATGCCGGGCATGGATGGACGCCAAAGCACCGAAGCGATTCGCCAATGGGAAAGCGAACGACATTGCACGCCGTTGCCGGTCGTCGCCCTCACCGCCCACGCCATGGCCAACGAAAAACGCGCCTTGCTGCAAAGCGGCATGGACGATTACCTGACCAAACCGATCAGCGAACGCCAATTGGCGCAGGTGGTGTTGAAGTGGACCGGGCTGGCCCTGCGTAACCACGGTCCGGAGCGGGCCGACGTTTATGGCAGCACCAGCGACCTGCTGGTGCTCGACCCGGATGAAGGCCTGCGCCTGGCGGCCGGCAAAGCCGATCTGGCGGCCGACATGCTGGCGATGCTGCTGGCCTCACTGGAAGCCGATCGCGAGGCGATTCGCGTCGCCCGTGAAAGCAATGACCAGAATGCCCTGATCGAACGGGTCCACCGCCTGCACGGGGCGACGCGCTATTGCGGCGTTCCGCAGTTGCGTGCGGCCTGCCAGCGCAGTGAAACCCTGCTCAAGCAACAAGACCCCAAAGCCCTGGTGGCGCTGGAAGAGCTTGAGCGGGCGATCAACCGCCTGGCCTCGCACGCGCGCATTGGCGCTTGACCCAGCGCAATAGCGCGGCCGGTGTTGAGGGTTAAACTCAGCGCACTACCCCCACGGATTGATCGTTCCCACGCTCTGCGTGGGAATGCCTCGCTGGACGCTCCGCGTCCGCTCTTGGGACGCGGAGCGCCCCGGGCTGCATTCCCACGCGGGAGCGTGGGAATGATGAATGACGTGAGATTTCCAGGAGGACATGATGCGCACGATTCTCTTCAGCAGCCAGACGTACGACCGCGAGAGCTTTCTCGCAGCCAAAATACCCGCCGGTATCGAGTTGCACTTCCAGCCCGCGCGCCTGAGTCTGGACACAGTGGCGCTGGCCGAACGGCATGAAGTGGTCTGCGCCTTTATCAATGACGACCTCAGCGCGCCAGTGCTTGAACAACTGGCCACCGGCGGCACGCGTCTGATCGCCCTGCGCTCGGCGGGTTACAACCACGTTGACCTGGCTTGCGCGAAACGCCTGGGGTTGAGCATCGTCCGCGTGCCGGCCTACTCGCCTCACGCCGTGGCCGAACACGCGGTGGCGTTGATCCTGGCACTGAACCGCCGCCTCTACCGCGCCTACAACCGGACCCGCGAAGGCGATTTCAGCCTGCACGGGCTGACCGGTTTCGATCTGTTCGGCAAGACCGTCGGCGTGGTCGGCACCGGCCAGATCGGCGCCACCTTCGCGAAAATCATGGCCGGGTTTGGCTGTAAGCTGCTGGCTTACGACCCCTGCCCCAATCCTGCGGTCGAGGCCCTCGGTGCCCGCTATCTGCCATTGCCGGAGCTGTTGGCCGAAGCGCAGATCATCAGCCTGCATTGTCCGCTGACCGCCGAGAGCAAGCACCTGATCAACCGCCAGTCGCTGGCGCATCTGCAACCCGGCGCCATGCTGATCAACACCGGGCGTGGCGGCCTGGTGGACACACCCGCGTTGATCGACGCACTGAAAAGCGGTCAATTGGGGTATCTGGGGCTGGACGTCTATGAAGAAGAAGCCCAACTGTTCTTCGAAGACCGCTCCGACCTGCCGCTGCAAGACGACATGTTGGCGCGGCTGTTGACCTTCCCCAACGTGATCGTCACCGCGCACCAGGCCTTCCTGACCCACGAAGCGTTGGCCGCCATTGCCACGACCACCTTGCAGAACATCATCGATTGGGCCGCTGGCACACCTCACAATCAGGTCGAAAGCTGATTTGGCCTGATCGAAGGTCGCAACCATGGACCATGTCCGATTCTCTCGCGTGCTAGCATATCGCGCATATTTGGAGGACCCATGGTCGAACACGATTTCCGCTACAGCCTGATGAACCCGCAACACACCCTGACCGAATGCCGCGCGCTGACGCCGGGGCGCTATCAAGTCACCGGCAACGGCGGCTCGATCCGCGCCGATGATGTGCTGTTGGTCACCCTCAAAGGCAGCAAGGACCTGTCCATGCGCCTGACCGTTGAAAACGTTCGCCACCTGCTCAAGCCCATGGGCCAGTGGGTTGCCGTGGCCAATGGTCCGGTGTTTGGTGAACTGGCGATCCACAACTGGCAAGTGAACTGCGACAGCTGCGCCAAAGAGCTGAAGTTCGAGTTCGCGGTCGACGCCAAGCTGGGCAACAAGGCCGAAAAACCGGCCGCCACCGCACGGATTGCCGAACTGGGCTGGACCACCGCCAGCGAGAAGCACCTGTGCCCGAAATGCCAGGAGCCCGTGTAATGAAACACCTCGTTCTGGCCGCGATGGTGGGCGTCAGCCTGCTGGGCTGTGCCGCTGAGCCGGTGCAACTGCAGCAGGATCGCAGCTATGTGCTGGAGTGGATCGGCGAACGCCCGCTGATCGACTACAGCCACCTGACCATCACCCTGGGTGAAGACGGTCGCGCTTATGGCAATGGTGGCTGCAACCACTGGTTCGCGCCTTACACGCTGGACGGTGACAAGCTGAGCTTCGGCAAAGTCGGCAGCACCCGCAAAATGTGCGCCCCGGCCTTGATGGAACAGGAAAAACGCTTCCTGCAAGCACTGGAAACCGTGCAGCGCTGGGACATCTCGCCGATCGAGCAAATACGCTTCTGGCCCGTTGAAGGCAAGCCGCTGCGCTGGTGGCTTGAGGAAGGCTGATTAACCTCGACGCTGATCGCTCCCACGCTCCCGCGTGGGAATGCATCATGTGACGCTCCCACGCAGAGCGTGGGAACGATCAGTCAACTCAATTCATCGCCTGCAACGCCTTGAGCTTCGCCATCACCCCCGCCGTCGTCTGCTCACCCATCAACTGTTCGCGCACCTTGCCCTTGTCATCGATGATGTAGGTCACCGGCAGCGCCTCGCTGCGTGGCAATTCGAAGCGGTCGGCCGGATCCTGGGCCAGCACGGTGAACGTGATCCCGAGCTTTTCGCTGGCGCTCTTGAGCTCTTCGCCCTGCACATTGTCGAAATTGACCCCGAACACACTGATCTTCTGACCTTTGAGCTGTTCAGCCAAAACGTTCAATTGCGGAATCTCGGTACGGCACGGACTACACCACTCGGCCCAGTAATTAAGCACAAACCATCGGCCATCCAACCGCTCGGACGCCACTTTCTGTCCCAGTTGATCGGTGCCGTAGTCATAGCCACAGCCGCCAAGCAGCAAGGTTGCGAAGAGGGCCAATGCTGCTGTCAGTCGCCTTGTCATGAGGTCATCCTTACTCAAAAAAAAACAGGTTCTGCTGCGACCCATCGCCTCCCAAGGTTCAGGACTGCTCGCTGCACAGGTAGAATAGCCGCCACCTTACGCAAGATGCGAACCGCACATGACCGATCTGACGCTTTATCACAACCCGCGCTGCTCGAAATCCCGCGGTGCGCTGGAACTGCTGGAAGCCCGTGGCCTGACACCAACCGTGGTCCGCTACCTGGAAACCCCGCTGAACGCCGCGCAACTGCAAAGCCTGCTGGGCAAACTCGGCATCAGCGCCCGGCAACTGCTGCGCACCGGCGAAGACGAATTCAAAGCCCTGAACCTGGCTGACAGCAGCCTGAGCGAAGCGCAATTGATCGCCGCCATCGCCGAGCATCCGAAACTCATGGAGCGACCGATTCTCGAAGTCGGTGACAAAGCCGTCATCGGCCGTCCGATAGAGAACCTGCTGGAGATTCTGCCGTGAGTGCGCCGTACATTCTGGTTCTGTATTACAGCCGCAGCGGCTCGACCAATGAAATGGCCCGACAGATTGCCCGTGGCGTGGAACAGGCCGGGATGGAAGCGCGCCTGCGCACGGTGCCGGCGATCTCCAGCGAATGCGAGGCGGTGTCGCCGGACATTCCCGACGAAGGCGCGCTGTATGCCAGCCTCGACGACCTGAAAAACTGCGCGGGCCTGGCTCTTGGCAGCCCGACCCGCTTCGGCAACATGGCGGCGCCGCTGAAGTACTTCCTCGACGGCACCAGCAACCTGTGGCTGACCGGCGCACTGGTGGGCAAACCGGCCGGGGTCTTCACCTCGACGGCCAGCCTGCACGGTGGCCAGGAAACCACCTTGCTGTCGATGATGTTGCCATTACTGCACCACGGCATGCTGATCACCGGCCTGCCCTACAGCGAATCGGCATTGCTCGAAACCCGCGGTGGCGGTACGCCTTACGGCGCCAGCCATCATGCCGGTGCTGACGGCAAAAGCGGCTTGAACGAGCATGAAGTCGCCTTGTGCCGGGCCCTGGGTCTGCGCTTGGCGAAAACCGCCCTGAAACTGGAGCGCTAACGTGGCCAAAAAGCCGAAGGTGCTGCCCTCCATCGATTGGCTCGAACCGCGAGTTCGGGCGATGCGCGTCATCAGCCTGCTGTGCTACTTCGGCCTGGCAGGATTGCTCTGCGCCTATTACCTGATGATCGCCGACCTGCATGGTGCACGGCCGTGGGTCATCCTGCTGATTGAACTGGTGCCTTTGTTGTTGCTGGCACCGGGGATGCTCAGCGGCAGCCCGCGCGGGCATTCATGGATGTGCTTTGTGGTGAACCTGTATTTCATCAAGGGCGCGACTGCCGCGTTCGACCCGAATCGGCAGGTGTTTGGTTTGCTGGAAATGGCCGCGAGCCTGGCGGTGTTCTGCTCGGCGCTGCTGTATGTGCGCTGGCGGTTTCAGTTGAACCGTAAACTGGCCGGCGAAGGCGAGATCTCCGTCGCCTGACAGGACGCCATCGTCGGAGCGCCGCCCGGAGCAAGCTCGCTCCCACAGGAGATTTGTGAACGACGCAGATCCAGTGTGGGAGCGAGCTTGCTCGCGATGGCAGCGACACAGTCTCAATGATTGACGGTGTAAGCCAGCATCATCGAAATCTGACACATCGGCCGGCCACTCTCGGCGTGCCATTGGTTGAAGGCGTTTTGCACCGTCGCCAGATCGCGCAGGCTGGTCGGCACCTTGTCGATGATCTCTTGCGCATTCAACGCCGCGACCACGTCATAGCTCGGCACGAAGGTGTCCTTGCCGACCATCCGCAGAAACCGCGGTGCCGACAACCCACCCAGCTGATGCCCGTGCTTGGCCAGGTATTTCCACAGGCCAACGATATCGGTCACCGGCCACTCGGCGATCAATTCGCCGAAGCTGCCCTTCTCTTTCGCCACGTCCAGGATGAACTGCGCATTGCGCGGCACGCTCTTGAGCTTGCCCAGGTGGCGGATAATCCGCGCGTCCTGCATCAGTCGCTCAAGGTGCTCGGCGCCCATCAGCACGACCTTTTCCGGATCGAACCCGAAGAACACTTCTTCGAATGCCGGCCACTTGGCGTCCACCAGACTGTGCTTGAGGCCCGCACGAAACACCCGCAACGCCAAAGTCGACAGGTAGCGATCATCGCTGATCTTGCGCAGTTGTGCTGGAGTCTTGGGCACGGGCAGATGGGCTTCCAGTTCGGCTGCCGAACCAAAACGGTTCAGACAGTATTCGTGCAGCCACTTGTAATCGCGCATGCCCTCTCCTGAGCAATGAAATAAAAACGGCCTGCCATAAGAACCTGTGGGAGCGAGCTTGCTCGCGATGGCGGTGTGTCAGCCGGTATTGTTGTCGACTGACAGGACGCAATCGTCGGAACGCCGCCCGGAGCAAGCTCGCTCCCACATTTTGTTCAGAGGTTGACGACGTTGACGAAACGCGACGCTGCGGTTTCGTCGATACGCAGGTTGGTGAAGTCGAACAGGTTGCGGTCCGCCAACTGCGACGGAATGACGTTCTGCAAACCGCGGAAAATACTTTCGGTGCGGCCCGGCGTCTTGCGCTCCCATTCCTGAAGCATTTCCTTGACCACCTGACGTTGCAGGTTTTCCTGGGAGCCGCAGAGGTTGCACGGGATGATCGGGAACTGCTTGAAGTCCGAGTAAGCCTGAATGTCTTTCTCGTTGCAGTAGGCCAGCGGGCGGATCACTACGTTACGGCCGTCGTCGGCACGCAACTTCGGCGGCATGGCCTTGAGCGAGCCGTTGTAGAACATATTCAGGAAAAACGTCTCGACGATGTCGTCGCGGTGATGACCGAGGGCCATTTTGGTCGCGCCGATTTCGTCGGCGAAGGTGTAGAGCGTGCCGCGACGCAGGCGTGAGCACAGCGAGCAGGTGGTCTTGCCTTCCGGCACCAGTTCCTTGACCACCGAGTAGGTGTCTTTTTCAACGATGTGGTATTCCACGCCCAGCTCTTTCAGATAGGCCGGCAGCACATGCTCAGGGAAACCCGGCTGTTTCTGGTCCATATTCACCGCGACGATCTCGAACTTGATCGGTGCCACCTTCTGCAGGTGCATCAGCACGTCGAGCATGGTGTAGCTGTCTTTGCCGCCGGACAGGCAGACCATGACCTTGTCGCCGTCTTCGATCATGTTGTAATCGGCGACGGCTTCACCGGCTTGTCGGCGTAGACGTTTCTGCAGTTTGTTCTGGTTGACCGAAAGAGTGCCCATGGCGCTTGAAATCCGCGAGGTGTGACGAAAGGCCGACATTTTACGCAAAAACGCTTCGGGGGCGAAGAGCCGAGCGGATACCCCTCCTCGCCACAGGAATGAAACTGGCCACAAATGATGCGTTGTCATGCGGCGATGCGATTAGCCCCGGGGTTTACAGCGCGATTTGCTCTAAAGCCCCCCACCTTTGGCAGCCAGTACTTTCTATACTGCGACTTAAGGTCGCACGCATTTCAGACCTCTACCAACTTGGCCACTGGCCCGTAGGCGCTCCGCTGGGGGGCGATAGCAATCACGAAGGAGTGACTGACTATGATCCATCACGTCGTGGGGCTGTTCACCCACCCTGATCAAGAATGGAAAGAAATCCGTGGCGACCAAGAGGAAAGTATCAGCCACATGTACCTCACCCACACGCTGATTCTGGCGGCAATACCGGCTATCTCGGCGTTTATCGGCACCACCAAGGTCGGCTGGGTCATCGGTAGCCGCGCACCGGTCATGCTGACCCAGGAAAGCGCGCTCTGGATGACCATCATGTCGTACCTGGCGATGCTCGGCGGGGTCGCGGTGATGGGCGCGTTCATTCACTGGATGGCTCGCACGTATGACGCCAGCCCGAGCCTGGCGCGCTGTGTCGCGTTTGCCACCTACACCGCCACGCCACTGTTCATCGGCGGTCTGGCGGCGTTGTACCCACATATGTGGCTGGGCATGGTCGTCGGCACCGCGGCCATCTGCTACACCGTGTACCTGCTGTATGTGGGGCTGCCGACCTTCATGAACATTCCGTCGGATGAAGGTTTTCTGTTCTCGAGTTCAGTGCTCGCCGTAGGGCTGGTGGTGCTGGTTGCGATCATGGCGTTCACCGTGATCGTCTGGGGCCTGGGCGTCGGCCCGGTCTATACCAACTAGTACGGGCAACTTGCAACGAGCAAATGAAGCGGGCGAAGGACGCTGCCTATAAAACAAACAGGGATCTGCCAACACAGGCCGCCGCAAGGCGGCCTTCTCTATTACGCGACGACCATTCGGCGCCTGAGCGATTCGCAATGAGCACGGTTTGCAGCATACTCGACGCCTCTGGAGATCCGCCAAGCATGCCCGAGCAACTCAATTCCCGCGTCGAAGACTGTTTCCAACAAGCCGAATCCTTTTTCAAACGCTCCTTCAAACGCCCGGTGGTCAGCCTCAAGTTACGTGGCCAGAAGGCCGGCGTAGCGCACCTGCATGAAAACCTGCTGCGCTTCAATCCGCAGCTGTACCGGGAAAACGCCGAAGACTTTCTCAAACAGACCGTGGCTCACGAAGTCGCGCACCTGATCGCCCATCAACTGTTTGGCGACCGCATACAGCCGCACGGCGAAGAATGGCAATTGATCATGCGCGGGGTGTACGAACTGCCGCCCAATCGCTGCCACACCTACGCCATCAAACGCCGCAGCGTGACCCGCTACATCTACCGCTGCCCCTGCGCCAACAGCGATTTCCCGTTCTCGGCCCAGCGCCATAGCCTGGTGCGACAAGGACGACGGTATTTGTGCCGGCGTTGCCGACAGACGCTGGTGTTTACCGGTGAGTCGCGGGTCGAGTAGCAGGGTGTGTGGCGTCCATACCGACGCCATCGCGAGCAAGCTCGCTCCCACACTGGATCTGCGTCGTTCACAAATCCCCTGTGGGAGCGAGCTTGCTCGCGATGAGGCCCTCAAAAACCCTACAAAACCACCTTGTTACGCCGCAGGTCTTCAATCCGCTCAGCGCTATACCCCAACTCACCCAACACCTGATCGGTATGCTCACCCAACGCCGCGCCGATATGTCGTGGCTCGGGCAAGCCCTCTGAAAACTTCAATGGACACGCCATCTGCGCCTGCGTGGTGCCGTCGTTGCGTGGTACCCGGGTGACCAGATCCCGAGCCTTCAGCTGCGGGTGCTCGACCGCTTCGGCCAGGCTCAGCACCGGCTCAACGCAAGCATCGAGCCCGGCAAACAGTGTGCAAAGTTCGGCGAAGTCATGTTTTTCGAATTCGATCTGAAACGCCAGCTTCAGCGCCTTTTGCTGCTCGGGAACCGGTGACAGCCCCAGTACCGCCAGCTCCGGCTGACCCAGCGCCGTGCACAGCTGCTGCATGAAATCCGGTTCCAGGCTGCCGACGGACATCCAGCGACCATCGCGAGTGCGGTAATAGTCATAGAAGCTGCCGCCATTGAGCATTTGATCTTCGCGCCCCGGCGTCACACCGCAAGCCAGATACCCTGCACCCGCCATGGCATTCAGGCTGAATGCGCAGTCGGTCATGCTCACGTCCAGGTGTTGCCCCTGGCCACTGTGCTGACGGGCTACCACCGCCGCCAGCAGACCGATCACCCCGTGCAGCGAACCGCCGGCAATGTCCGCGACCTGAATGCCCAACGGCAGTGGCCCGCTATCCTCGTGCCCGGTATAGCTGGACACGCCGGCCAGTGCCAGATAGTTGATGTCGTGACCGGCGCGGTCCTTGTAGGGGCCCGTCTGGCCGTAACCGGTGATCGAGACGTAAATCAGCCGCGGATTGATCGCCTTCAGGGCCTCGTACCCCAGCCCCAGACGCTCCATCACTCCCGGGCGAAACTGCTCGAGAAGGATGTCGTGGTCTTGCAGCAGTTGCTTGATCACCTCCAGCGCTGCCGGCTGCTTGAGGTCCAGCGCCAGGCTGCGCTTGTTGCGGTTGAGGTAGGCGTGGCTGGCAGAAGCGCCCTGATCGTGGGGGGGTAAAACCCGCACCAGGTCCATCCGGGTTGGCGATTCGATCCGCAGCACCTCGGCTCCCATGTCCGCCAGCAACAGCGAGGCGAACGGCCCCGGCAACAGCGTCGAGAAATCCAGAACCTTGAGTGATGCAAGTGGCCCGTGCATGTGCGTTCTCCCTAAGCGATACCTAAAGCCTAGGCAGCCGATGACCTGGCAGCAATCACCTTAACCATCAGCCGGACTGACCTTTGCGCTCAAATCTGCGGCAATAAAAAACCCGCCGAAGCGGGTTTTTCATCAACGCGAAGAATTACTTCACCGAAGTCGGGGCCGGGCTTTCAGCCACATGCACATCGTCTTCGCCATGCGTATTGGTGATTGCGCGACCACCGGAAGCCAGTTCCTCATGCATCTGGTCGACATCCAGCTCTTTGACCCACTTGGCCACGACCAGGGTGGCAACCGCGTTACCCACCAGGTTGGTCAGGGCGCGGGCTTCGGACATGAAGCGGTCGATACCCAGGATCAGTGCCAGACCGGCAACCGGCAAGTGACCGACTGCAGACAGAGTGGCGGCCAACACGATGAAGCCGCTACCGGTCACACCGGCGGCGCCTTTGGAGGACAGCAGCAGCACGATCAGCAAGGTGATCTGGTGCGTGATGTCCATGTGGGTGTCGGTCGCCTGAGCGATGAACACCGCGGCCATGGTCAGGTAGATGGCAGTACCGTCGAGGTTGAACGAGTAACCGGTCGGGATCACCAGACCCACAACGGATTTCTTCGCGCCCAGACGCTCCATCTTGATCAGCATGCGTGGCAGTACCGATTCCGAAGAGGAAGTACCCAGCACGATCAGCAGCTCTTCACGGATGTAGCGAATCACTTTCAGCACACTGAAACCGTGAGCGCGCGCGATGCTGCCCAGCACGACCAGAATGAACACCACGCACGTGATGTAGAAGCACGCCATCAACTGACCCAGTTGCACCAGCGAGCCAACGCCGTAGGCACCGATGGTGAAAGCCATGGCGCCCAGGGCACCGATTGGCGCGAGCTTCATGATCATGTTGATGATGTTGAACATCACGTGGGCGAAGCGATCGATGAAGTCCAGGATCGGCTTGCCGTAGGCACCCAGGCGATGCAGGGCGAAACCGAAGATCACCGAGAACATCAGTACTTGCAGGATATCGCCATTGGCGAACGCACCGACGATGGTGGCCGGGATGATGTTCAGGATGAAGCCAACGACGCTTTGATCAGCACCGGCAGCGACATAAGCAGCCACTTTGGAAGCATCCAGGGTGCTGACATCGATGTGCATGCCGTTACCTGGCTGCACGATGTTGACCACCACCAGCCCCACCAGCAGCGCGATGGTCGAAACGATTTCGAAGTACAGCAGCGCGTAACCGCCGGTCTTGCCCACCGATTTCATGTTCTGCATGCCCGCGATACCGCTGACCACGGTGCAGAAGATGATCGGAGCGATGACCATTTTGATCAGTTTGATGAACCCGTCACCCAGCGGCTTGAGTGCCACGGCGGTTTGCGGGTAGTAGTGACCGAGCGCGATGCCGATAGCGATGGCAACGATCACCTGGAAATACAGGGATTTGTACAGTGGCTGACGAGTCGTCATTACAAAGTTCCTCAAGAGCACCGCGCTGCAATCAATCATCTGACGCAGACGACACCTAAAGTGCGAACCCTCCTGCACCGGAGGGATTTGTTTTGTCGAGCTGCGCGCTGGCAGACCTCTCGCCCTTATCGCAAAGCCCGTGCCACCTTGCCAAAAACGTCCAAAAGCCTTTTGCCATCAGGGTTGCCGGTCTTCCTTCATGCCTTGACCACCCGACCGGGGTGGCGGATTTCCGCCCATCGACCGGCTCTCGTCCTACAATTTGGCGGATATCCGCCTTGTCCCGCCACGAGGCCGTGGCTACTATCCGCCTCTCAATGGACGGACCAGACCCCATGCGCGAACGTACCATCGCCAGTCATTTTGCTCGTGCGGCCCTCGGTGGCGCACGCCGACGCGGCTATGACTATTCGGGTCTGTTGCAGCAGCTGGGGATCAGCGTCGAATTGCTCGACGAACCTCGCGCCAGAATCGCGCCCGAACAGTTCACCAGCCTGCTGCAAGGGCTCTGGCAAGCGTTGGATGACGAATACCTGGGCTTTGCCCGCGGCCCAAGCAAACGCGGCACCTTCGCCATGATGTGCCATGCCTTGATTCACTGCCGCACGCTCGAGAAAGCACTCAGTCGCGGCTTATTATTTTATAGCCTATTCCCCGACGCTCCGCGCCTGACCCTGACCCGGGAAGGTGAAATGGTTCGTTTGAGCCTGGATGATGCTCGGCTGTGGGACCCGGATCACTTTTTCAGCGAATGTCAGCTGGTGATCTGGCATCGACTGGGCAGTTGGCTGATCGGCCAGCGCATTCGTCTGGAACAGGCCTGCTTCAGCTACCCGAAACCCGGGCACGCTGCCGAGTACGACCTGTTGTTCCCCTGCCCGATGGTGTTCGCGGCCGAGCAAAGCAGCCTGCTGTTCCACAGCCGTTACCTGCACATGCCGTTGTTGCAGGATGAACGAACCCTCAAGCATTTCCTCGAACGCTCGCCCGCCGACCTGCTGTCGCGCCCGGATGACGGCGATAGCCTCAGCAGCCAGCTACGGCGCCTGCTCAGCCGCGACAGTGCGCGCTGGCCAGACCTTGAAGCGGTTGCCGCACACCTGCACATCAGCCCGCAGACCTTGCGTCGACACTTGCGTGAAGAGGGTTCGAGTTTTCAGGAATTGAAGGACCAACTGCGCCGCGACATCGCGATTTATCACCTGAGCCGTGCCGACCTGTCGTTGCAACAGATCGCCGAACAACTGGGATTCTCCGAACCGTCGGCGTTTCACCGGGCGTTCAAGAAGTGGACCGGATTGACGCCAGGCGCTTATCGCGCGCAGGAGAATTGAGTTTCAGGGCTGATTTTCTGGATGTCCCCACTGGCCCCATCGCGAGCAAGCTCGCTCCCACATTTGATCTCAGGTGTTCACAATTAATGTGCTCACAGCAGATCCACTGTGGGAGCGAGCTTGCTCGCGATGGGGCCCCAAAAGCATTCCGCACCTTCCGGTCAAACCACCGGGAAATGAATCCGGAATGCCGCGCCGCCCAAGGCTGAGTCCCCCAGGGTCAACTGGGCGCCGTAGCTCTCGATGATGTCCTTGACCACCGCAAGGCCGATGCCCTGCCCCGGGTGCTGGCGGTCCAGCCGTTCGCCGCGCTGGAGAATCCGCGCACGTTGATCCGGCGGTACGCCCGGGCCGTCATCTTCGATACACAGCTCAACACCACTCATGGTTTGCCGCAGGCTGACGCGCACTTCGCCCAGGCACAGGCGATAGGCGTTTTCCAGCAGGTTGCCGAGCATTTCCAGCAAGGCGCCCTGCTCGATCGGCACGTAGCAGGGGTTCGGCAAATCAAATGAGGTCCGTACCTGCTTGTCGCGATAGACCTTGTCCAGTGTGTCGCAAAGGCTTTGCAGCACCGGCCGCAATCGCACCTGGTGACGCACCAGACCGCTTTTGCGCAAGCTCGCGCGCTGCAACTGATAGCTGATCTGTTGGCTCATGCGCTCGATCTGCGATTGCAGCACCCACGCCTGCTCCCGATTTTCCGGCCGCTGGGCCATGCCTTCACTGACCCCTTGCAACACCGCCAACGGGGTTTTCAGGCTGTGGGCCAGGTCATCCAGAGAGTCGCGGTAGCGACTGCGCTGTTCACGCTCGCTGCGCAGCAAACGGTTCAGCGAGCCCGTCAGGCGCAACAGTTCGCGGGGGTGTTCTTCGCTGAGGCTTTCCAGGGCACCGTTCTCGATCTGGTCCAGTTCCTGGCTCAAGCGCTTCAAGGCCCGCAAGCCCCAGGTCAGGCCGATCCACAGCAGCGACAACAACACCAGCAACGCGGCGCCAAAACCCAGGTAGAGATTTTCCCGCAGGCCTTCGAGCGTCTGCTCGTACTCACGCACCGGCTGCAGCGCGACGATACTGAACGCTGCGCTTTTACCGCCGAGCAATTTGACCTCGACGTCATAGACGAAGAATTCCTGACCGTTGGCCTCACGAATCCGCGCGAACTGATCGCCGTGTCCGTCGTAACGCGGTCGGTAACTGATGTCCTCGTCATGCGTCGCCCGCGAGCGCCAGACCAGATGACCGTCGCGATCATAGATGTAGCCCAACAGACGACTGTCGGTGAGGTTGAGGAGCTCGTCCGGCAACTGCGTGGGCATCAGCAATCGGTTGCCTTCAACCCGCGCAGCAGAAATCAGTGTGGTGACATCCGAGGCCAGGCGCTGCTTGATCGAATCTTGCAGCGCCAGGCTGAACGCGCCCTGCATGGCCGGCAACAAGGCCAGCATGAACAGCACCGCCAGCGTCGTGGCGGCGAGCATCAGGCGCAGGCGCAGCGATCGAATCACCGGCAGCGCTCGTTGAACAGGTAGCCCAGACCACGCACGGTATCGATCGGCTTGAAGCCGGTCGGCCCTTCCAGCTTGCGCCGCAGGCGGCCGACCAGCACTTCGATCACGTTAGGATCACGCTCGTCGTCGTCCGGATAGAGCTGTTCCATCAACCGGTCCTTGGCGACCACCTGCTGGTGATGACGCATCAGGTATTCGAGGATCCGGTACTCGTAAGCGGTCAATGCCAGCGGCTGCTCCTCGAGAGTCGCCTGCTTGCGATTGAGGTCCAGCACCAGTGGCCCGGCAATGATGGTTGACTGGGTAAAACCGCTGGAGCGGCGTAGCAAGGCGTTCAGGCGCGCGTCCAGCTCTTCGAACTGGAACGGCTTGACCACGTAATCGTCGGCACCGGCGGCCAGGCCTTCGACCTTGTCCTGCCAGTTACCGCGCGCGGTCAGGATCAGGATCGGAAAGGTCTTGCCTTGCGCACGCAGTTGGCGAATCAGGTCCAGCCCGCCCATGCCCGGCAGACCGAGGTCGATTACCGCCAGGTCATGGTTGAATTGCCCGGTCTGGTACAAGGCCTCTTCGGCGTTGGCCACGGACTCGACCACATGGCCATTGTCGGTCAGGCGAGTTTGCAGGTGATGACGCAGCAGCGCTTCGTCTTCGACGACCAGCAGTTTCATAACGCTCTCCCAGGCAAAATCAACATCTCCACAGGTACCTCGCACCTCGATTGCTAATACGCCAGTAACGGTAACCCGGTTCAACCAAGGTGTTTGGCAAAACCTGCTGCATCATCCCGGACAACCCTGACGAAGTAACCGATACCACAATTGTGACTGTAGGTTAACCACCAGCCGCTGAACTCGGACTGAACAGGATCGACTAGGCTGTCTGGACGTCTTTATAAAGGAGCATCAACCATGCGCGTATTGATCGCACTCGTTTTACTCGCCTTGAGCGGCCTCGGCCAAGCGGCAATCAAGACTCAGGAGATCCCTTACAAGAGTGTCGACGGGACTGAAATGATCGGCTATTACGCCTATGACGACAGCATTCAGGGGGCTCGTCCGGGCGTGGTGGTGGTCCATGAATTCTGGGGGCTCAACGACTACGCCAAGCGCCGGGCGCGTGACCTCGCCGGACTGGGTTACAGCGCACTGGCGATCGATATGTATGGCAAAGGCAAAAACACCGAACATCCGAATGACGCCATGGCATTCATGAATGAAGCGCTGAAAAACAGCGCAACGGCCAGTGCCCGCTTCAATGCCGGGCTTGATCTGCTGAAAAAACAACCGCAGACCGATCCGAAAAAACTCGCGGCGATCGGTTACTGCTTCGGCGGCGGGATTGTCCTCGATGCCGCCCGCCAAGGGGCACCGCTGGCGGGTGTGGTGAGTTTCCACGGCGTATTGGCGACCAAAACCCCCGCGACGCCTGGCAGCGTCAAGGCCAAAGTACTGGTGGAACACGGCGATCTGGACAGCATGATCACTGCGGATCAAGTGGCAGCGTTCAAAACCGAAATGGACAAGGCTGGCGCCGACTATAAGTTCGTCAGCCTGAAGGGTGCCAAGCATGGCTTCAGCAATCCGGACGCCGATCGACTGAGCCATGGCGATCACGGCGGTCCGGACATCGGCTACAACAAAGCCGCCGATGAAAGCTCGTGGGCGGATATGAAGGCGTTCTTCAAAAAAATCTTTGGCTAACCCTCCTCCACTGATCGTTCCCACGCTCGCGTGGGAACGATCAGCGGTGTACAGGTTTAACCGGGGCTACCCAGCTCTTGGTCAACCCGGCAAAATGCCGGGATGAACCCGCTCCCCGCTCTTCCCGCCTGCTGCACGCCGCTCGACGCCCACTGGCCGTTGCCTGATGCGCTGCCCGACACGGTGCTGCTCAGCACTCGTTTCGATCCGTCATTGTTGGTGTTCGATGACTTCCGGCGCAGCACGATCGAACCGCCTCCCAGCATCCAGCGCTCGGTCGCCAAACGTCAGGCCGAGTTTCTCGCCGGACGGGTATGTGCCCGGGCCGCCTTGCAGCAACTGGAGGGCCTGGACTGCATTCCGGCGATTGGCGAGGACCGCGCGCCCGTATGGCCGGCGCATATCTGTGGTTCGATCACTCACAGCACCGGCCGGGCCGCCGCTATTGTCGCGCGCAAGACGCATTGGCGCAGCCTGGGGATGGACCTGGAAAACCTGCTGAACGCCGAACGTGCCGAGCGTCTGGCCGGCGAGATCCTCACCCCACCCGAGCTCGAACGCATGGCCGCGGGCCCTGGTGATCAGCTGGCGCTGTGGGTGACCCTGACCTTCTCGGTCAAGGAAAGCCTGTTCAAGGCGCTCTACCCCATCGTGCAGAAGCGCTTCTATTTCGAACATGCCGAAGTGCTGGAATGGGCCGAGAGCGGGCATGTGCGCCTGCGCTTGTTGACCGACCTCTCCGGCGAATGGCATTACGGTGCGGAACTGGATGCGCAATTTGCCGTGCACGATGGACAGCTGTTGAGCCTGGTCAGCATCAAGGCCTGAAGAGTTTCAGTGTTTGGGAGGGCCTCTTCGCGAGCAAGCCCGCTCCCACCTTTAATCTGCGGTGAACACATGATTTGTGAACACTGGAAATCTAATGTGGGAGCGGGCTTGCTCGCGAAGAGGTCCTTAAAGACGCTAAAGATCTCAAGGCTTTTCCTGATTACGTGGCCAGCTCAGACTGAAACACGCGCCCCCCAGGCTTTTACTCTTGCTGATCAACGCCCGACCGCCATGCCAGTGAACGATCCGGCGCACGATGGACAGTCCCAGGCCGTGCCCACCGGACGCCCGGGTGCGGCTGTCATCCAGACGCAAAAATGGCGTGAAGATCTTTTCCCAGGCACTTTCCGGCACGCCCGGCCCATCGTCTTCGACATCGACGCGACAACGCTGCTGCCCCACCTGATAACTGATCGACACCTGGGACTGGGCATGACGCATCGCGTTGCTCACCAGATTCTGCAACGCCCGATGCAGGTAACGCGGCTCAGCCTCGACCCAGGCCCCATCGCAATCGGCCGCCGACAGGCACAGACCCCGTTGCACCGTCACGTTGGCGCGTAAGGGCGCCAGTTCGCCGATCACCTGATTGACCAAGGCATCGAGGTCGACGCGCTGAAAATTCAACGCCGGCGAACCCTGCTCCAGCCGCGCATACGTGAGCATTTCGTCCACCAGGCCATCGAGGTCCTGGATGTCGTGATCCATGCCCTCGAGGTATTTCTCCCGCGCTTGCGGCGTGCTCGCCGTGCTGATCATCTCCAGTCCAAAACGCAACCGCGCAACGGGCGTGCGCAGCTCATGGGACACCGCGCGCACCAGTTCGCGCTGAATCGCCAGCAGTTGCTGAAGGTGCTCGGCCATGCCGTTGAACGCCGCCGCCAATCGCCCCACCGAATCCGCACCGCGTGCCGGCACGCGGGTTTCCAGGCTGCCTTTGGCGATCCGTGTGGCGGCCGACTCCAGACCTCGCAAGCGGCGCTCCAGCTGGCGCACCAGCAAATAGACGATCAACCCGATCAGGCTCAGGCCCAATGCAGCGATCAGTACCAGCCACTCCGGCGGGTACGGGTTCATCTGATACAGCGGGCCGATTTCCAGCACCCAGGGCGTACCGACCATCCCGGCAAACACCCGGATCGAATCGCCGCCCTTGCCCAGCGCCATCACCGTGTCGCCTTCAGAGACCCGACGGCTCTGGTCTTCGTCCATGTCCGCCTGATCTACCGTAATCAGTTGCAGCTCGAAGCCGAAGCCCTTGTCCTTCTTCAACACCTCAAGACGCTCGGGCTGCTCGGCCACCGGATAACGCACCAACTCATCAGCCAACAGGTAAATGGTCGCCCGCGCCAGTTGCTCGCTGATCTGCTGCACTTCCCCCGTCAGCACCAGCTGTTCTTTATCGCTGACCAACCGATAGACCTTCGCCGCGTGCGGGCCGGTCTGCTCCACCAATGCCTGGCCGTGCAGCACCCGTGTGCGCTGGCTCAGGTCGAGGTCGGTCTGGGCGAACGTCTGCAAGCTCAAGGGAATGCCCAGCAAACGCTCCCACACCAGCAACGCGCGATGACGCTCGGTCTCGTTCATCGGTTGCAAATTGTCGGCCATCAAGGAAAACGTACCGTGGGCCAGACGCTCGCGGTATTGCTCGCTGCGCACCTGATTGAGCAGATGCAAGGCCAGTACACCAAGCACCGCCACCAGAATCAGCGCAGCGCACATGCCGCCATAAATGCGCAGGAAGATCGAATTCACAGGGGCTGATCTACGCAGGCTTCAGGAACGAACAGATACCCCTTGCTGCGAATGGTCTTGATCAGTCGCGGGTGATCCGGGTCATCGCCGATCTTCGGCCGGATCCGCGAAATGCGCACATCGATCGAACGATCCTGACCGTCGTAGCCGATGCCTCGCAGCGCCGTGAAAATCTCCTCGCGAGACAGAATCCGCCCGGCGTTGGCCACCAGCAGCCAGAGCAGATCGAACTCGGCACTGGTCAACTCGATGCCAGTGTCCTGCAGCCACGCCTCACGCAGCGCGTTGTCGACGACCAGCGGGCCGAACTGCAAGCGACGGAGTTTTTCCGGTGCCGCAGGCTCGGGTGCTTCACTACGTCGCAGCAAGGCCTGGACACGCGCCAGCAACAAACGCGGGCGCACCGGTTTGCACACGTAGTCATCGGCGCCCATGTCCAGACCCTGGATCTGGTCCATGTCGTCGGTGCGCGCCGTGAGCATCAGGATTGGTCCGTCGTAGTGATCACGGACCTTGCGGCAAATCGTCAGGCCGTCTTCGCCGGGGAGCATCAGGTCAAGGATCACCAGGTCCGGTTGCTCGGCGATAATCCGCGCCGCCGCCAGCGCTCCATTGCCTTCGAGGGTGACCCGCAGACCGTGGCTTTCGAGATACTCACGAGTCAACTCAGCCAGGCGCTGGTCATCCTCGACAATCAATACCTGCCAGGCTTCTTGCTCCACGGGTGACCTCTTTGCCGAACACTATTAAGGAAGGCTCCACTCGTCTTTTTGTAATGATTGGAGTGGATAAGTCTGCGTATGCAGTGACCGATTGTAGCAACGCCTTCCCTTGAGAACACAAGCTGGCAAATGCGCTCGGTAACTGCGTTTTTTTGTGATAGGGTTCGCGCCCTCAAAAATACGCCCAAGGCTATTTTTCAGGGCAAAATTCCATGACAAACGGTTCACCCCAGCAGGGTTGCGGCCTACACGCCGATTGACAGTTTCATACACATTTTACGCACAGCTTTATCCACAGGTAGTACGTTGCAATCACCCCCCAAAACGCATTATCTTGTAGCTCGCGCTAAAAAAAACCCTACATGTAGGGGTTTACGCAAAAAACCAAACACAAATCAGACACCAAATTCAAGCGCTTTTATTGCCTCTGTCTGGTTGAACCAAACGTATTTTCAGAAGCCCAAACCGCACCTGCGGATGGCGACTGTTTTTTAGCCGCCAACGGCGAAAACGGTACGGGTGTTGCAGTCAATTACTGTCACCCAAACGGAATTCGGTTTTCGGCCCCAGGCCTGAGACCAAAGACTTCGGCAAGGAAGCGGCGCTCAACAGCCCCTTCCTGACTGTCCCGAAGTTGTTATGCCCGGCGCTTGCCGGTTGTAGTGCTTCAGGACGGAACGGTGGGCGCCTTCATGGTGCCCAAACAAACATAGAGAACGTGGAGACACCCATGCAAACCGACACAACTCGCGAGAACCCGCAGGGCACCGCGCCGATGGCCACTGATTCGAATTCGGATCTGTCCGCCACCGCGCCAGGCCAACTGCGCGTGATCAAGCGTAACGGCACTGTCGTTCCTTACACCGATGACAAAATCACCGTCGCCATCACCAAAGCGTTTCTCGCAGTTGAGGGCGGCACCGCTGCTGCCTCGTCGCGAATCCACGACACCGTTGCCCGCCTGACCGAACAAGTCACCGCGACCTTCAAGCGTCGCATGCCATCGGGCGGCACCATCCACATCGAAGAAATCCAGGACCAGGTCGAACTGGCCCTGATGCGTGCCGGCGAGCAGAAAGTCGCTCGCGACTACGTGATCTACCGTGACGCCCGCTCCAAAGAGCGCGCTGTACGTGCCCCTGCCGAGGAAGCGGTACAGGCTCACCCGTCGATCCGCATCACCCGCGCCGACGGCACTTTTGCCCCACTGGACATGGGCCGTCTGAACACCATCGTCACCGAGGCCTGCGAAGGTCTGGAAGAAGTCGACGGCGACCTGATCCAGCGCGAAACCCTGAAGAACCTCTACGACGGCGTGGCCCTGACCGACGTCAACACCGCGCTGGTGATGACCGCCCGTACGCTGGTCGAGCGTGAGCCGAACTACTCGTTCGTGACCGCGCGCCTGCTGATGGACACCCTGCGTGCCGAAGGCCTGAGCTTCCTGGAAGTCGCCGAAAGCGCAACTCACCACGAAATGGTCGACCTGTACGCCAAGGCCCTGCCTGCCTACATCGCCAAGGGTATCGAATTCGAATTGCTGAACCCGGTCCTGGCCACCTTCGACCTGGAAAAACTCGGCAAGGCGATCAACCACGAGCGCGACCAGCAGTTCACTTACCTGGGCCTGCAAACCCTGTACGACCGTTACTTCATCCACAAGGATGGCGTGCGTTTCGAACTGCCGCAGATCTTCTTCATGCGCGTGGCCATGGGTCTTGCGATCGAAGAGAAGAACAAGGAAGACCGTGCGATCGAGTTCTACAACCTGTTGTCGTCCTTCGACTACATGTCCTCGACCCCGACCCTGTTCAACGCCGGCACCCTGCGTCCTCAGTTGTCCAGCTGCTACCTGACCACCGTGCCGGATGACCTGTCGGGCATCTACCACGCGATCCATGACAACGCCATGTTGTCGAAATTCGCTGGCGGCCTGGGCAACGACTGGACTCCGGTTCGCGCATTGGGTTCGTACATCAAGGGCACCAACGGCAAATCCCAGGGCGTCGTACCGTTCCTGAAAGTAGTGAACGACACCGCTGTCGCCGTTAACCAGGGTGGCAAGCGCAAAGGCGCTGTCTGCGCTTACCTGGAAACCTGGCACATGGACATCGAGGAGTTCATCGAACTCCGCAAGAACACCGGTGATGACCGTCGTCGTACCCACGACATGAACACTGCCAACTGGATCCCTGACCTGTTCATGAAGCGCGTCTTCGATGACGGCAAGTGGACCCTGTTCTCGCCGTCCGAAGTTCCGGACCTGCACGACCTGACCGGCAAGGCCTTCGAAGAGCGTTACGAGTACTACGAAGCCCTGACCGAGTACCCGGGCAAGGTCAAGCTGTTCAAGACCATCCAGGCCAAAGACCTGTGGCGCAAAATGCTCTCCATGCTGTTTGAAACCGGCCACCCATGGCTGACGTTCAAAGACCCATGCAACCTGCGTAGCCCACAGCAGCACGTTGGCGTGGTTCACAGCTCGAACCTGTGCACCGAGATCACCTTGAACACCAACAAGGACGAGATCGCCGTTTGCAACCTGGGCTCGATCAACCTGCCGAACCACATCGTCAACGGCAAGCTGGACACCGCCAAGCTGGAACGCACCGTGAACACCGCTGTTCGCATGCTCGATAACGTGATCGACATCAACTACTACTCGGTGCCACAAGCGAAGAACTCCAACTTCAAGCACCGTCCGGTCGGCCTGGGCATCATGGGCTTCCAGGACGCTTTGTACCTGCAGCACATCCCTTACGGTTCCGACGCTGCGGTCGAGTTCGCCGACAAATCGATGGAAGCGGTCAGCTACTACGCGATCCAGGCTTCCTGCGACCTGGCTGACGAGCGTGGCGCTTACGAGACGTTCCAGGGTTCGCTGTGGTCCAAAGGCATCCTGCCGCTGGATTCGCAACAGATCCTGATCGATCAACGTGGCCAGAAGTACATCGACGTTGACCTGAACGAAACCCTGGACTGGGCACCGGTGCGTGCTCGCGTACAAAAAGGTATTCGTAACTCCAACATCATGGCCATCGCACCGACCGCGACCATCGCCAACATCACTGGCGTCTCGCAGTCGATCGAACCGACTTACCAGAACCTCTACGTGAAATCGAACCTGTCGGGCGAATTCACCGTGATCAACCCGTACCTGGTTCGCGACCTCAAGGCTCGCGGTCTGTGGGACTCGGTCATGATCAACGACCTGAAGTACTACGACGGTTCCGTGCAGCAGATCGAACGCATCCCGCAAGAACTCAAAGAGCTCTATGCGACCGCCTTCGAAGTCGACACCAAGTGGATCGTTGACGCGGCCAGCCGTCGTCAGAAGTGGATCGACCAGGCTCAGTCGCTGAACCTGTACATCGCCGGTGCATCGGGCAAGAAACTCGACGTGACCTACCGCATGGCCTGGTACCGTGGCCTGAAAACCACTTACTACCTCCGTGCCCTGGCCGCGACCAGCACCGAGAAGTCGACCATCAACACCGGCAAGCTGAACGCTGTTTCCAGCGGCGGCAACCACGGTGACGACTCGGTCCTGGCGGCTCCAGCCGGTCCTGCTCCAGTACCGAAGGCCTGCGCCATCGACGAGCCGGATTGCGAAGCCTGCCAATAAGCTGAGCCGGTAAGCGCTGCGAGGCGCTTACCTGAAACCCCCGATGAATCCTCTGGATTGATCGGGGGTTTTCTTTTGCCTTCAGGAAAGCAATGACCGTACTGACGCCATCGCGAGCAAGCTCGCTCCCACATTGGATCTCCTGTGAATGTACTATTTGCAAACACCAGAGATCACCTGTGGGAACGAGCTTGCTCGCGATGGGGCCAGCACAGACAACCAGAAGCTCTGCCCCCAACAGAAATCCCGAGCACAAAAAAGCCCCTCTTGCGAGGGGCTCTTTGTGCAGCGTTACCCGCCAACCAGCATCAGGTCATCTGAATGATGGTCTGCATGATGGTGCTTTGGGTGGAGATGGTCTTGGCGTTGGCCTGGTAGTTGCTCTGCGCCTTGATCAGGTTGACCAGTTCGTTGGTCAGGTTGACGTTGGACTCTTCCAGGGAGTTGGACTGAATCGAACCCAGCGAACCAGTGGTTGGCGCGTCATAACCCGGGATACCCGAGGCGAACGTTTCTTTCCAGCTGGTGCCGCCAACCGCTTGCAGACCTTGCTCGTTGGTAAAGCTGGCCAGGGCGACCTGGCCGATCGCCTTGTTCTGGTTGTTGCTGAAGTTGGCGAACAGGGTGCCGGTGCCGTCGATGGTCAGGTTGGTGATTTCACCCGTGGCGTAACCGTCCTGAGCCGGGATGGAGCGGGCCGAATCAGCGTTGAACTGCGTGGTGTTAGTCATCGAAATGGTCGTGCCGCTAGCGCTTGGTGCCGCGCCGTTGGCCGCCCACACACCGTTGGTGACCTTACCCGGCACCCAGCTGGCCAACGTCACGGTGTTGGTTGCGTTAGGTGCCGCAGGCGTCGCCGGTGGTGTTGCCACCGAGACCAGTTTGCCAGTCGTATCGAACGTCATGGTCGTAGCAATCGGAGGGGTGACCTTCGGATCGCTGCCAGTGGCATCCGGGTTGCGACCGTCTACCAGGGTGTAGGTCTTCCAGGTGTTGGCACCGGTCTTCACCATGTATTGATCCATGACGTGCGAGTTGCCCTGGCTGTCATAAATCGGCGTGCTGAACGATTTGGTGTAGGTGGCGAGTGTGCCTGGATCGAATTTGTTAGCCGGGAGCGTGTCGTCAATCACCGGAGAAGTCGAGTTCAGGTTGATCGTCGAGGACACGGTCGAAGTCGGTTTTGGTGCCAGGTTCGAGGTATCGATTTTCAGGTCGGTCAACACACCGTTGATGATCTTGCCGTTGGCATCGACACCGTAACCCTGCAAACGGGCGGTTTGATCGGTATTGGTAACGAAACCATCCTTGTCGACCTTGAACGTACCGGCACGAGTGTAGGACGTCGAGCCGTTGTTGCTCAGGGTAAAGAAGCCAGAGCCGTTGATGGCCATGTCCAGCACGTTACCGGTGTTGCTGATATCACCCTGGGTAAACTGCTGGGAAACGTTGGCCAGGCGCACGCCGCTGCCAACGACTTTACTGCCGTTACCCAGCTTGGTCGCCGAGTAGACATCCGAGAATTCTGCACGGGAGGACTTGAAACCGGAGGTCGCAACGTTGGCGATGTTGTTACCGGTCACGTCCAGTTGTTTGTTGGCTGCATAGAGACCGCTAAGGCCGATATTGAAAGACATATTCCACTCCTTTATGCCGCGTTAGCCGGCTCTATATACCAATGGTTTGAACTTTGGACAGGGCGATAGGGCCCAGACCTGCAAGATTGAGCATCAGCTCGCCGCCGGTTTGACTCAGGGTCACGCTGTTGACCGTTGCTGGCAGGTAGGTCGCCAGATCGGTCGCCGTGCCGTTGACCGGAGCATTGGCCTTGAAGGTGTAGGTGCCCGTCGGAACCAAGGCGCCGCTACTGTCCTTGCCGTCCCAACTGAAGCTGGCGCTGCCCGCAGGCTGGGTGCCCAGGTTCAGTGTTCTTACGACATTTCCGCTTGAGTCGCTAATCTTCACCGTACCGTCGGAGATCGACGAAGTCAGGTTTACCGTACCGGTCAGCCCCTTGCTCGGGTCACTGATCTGAGCGGTGCTGGTTTGTGCAATGACCGAACGGCCCACCAGAGAAGAAGCCTGCAAGGCCTGGGAAGAGCTGAAATTACTGGCGAGAGAACTTACAGTCGTATTGAGGGAAGTGATCCCTTCAAGACTGCTGAACTGCGCCAGTTGAGCCACGAATGCGCTGTTGTCCTGCGGCGAAAGCGGGTTCTGGTTCTTTAGCTGGGTCACCAGCAATTGCATGAACGCATCCTTGCCCAGCGCCTTGCCGCCGGTCGCGCTACTGGTTGCTGCGGAAAGGCCATTCGCGGCCGTACCGCTGGTCTTGACCGAGGAGTTCGCCAGCAGGTCGGTCATGCTCAGGCCGCCGGTGGAATCGGTAACGCTCATAAAAATCGCCCCTTATCACTGACCGAGGGTCAGGACCTTCTGCATCATGGTTTTGGCGGTGTTCATCATTTCCGCGTTGGTCTGGAACGAACGACTGGCGGAAATCATGTCGGCCATTTCCTCCACCACGTTGACGTTGGGGTAATACACGTAACCCTTGGCGTCAGCCGCCGGATGGTTCGGCTCGTAGCGTGCTTCGAGGTTGCTTTGATCTTCGACTACGCCGAGTACCTGTACGCCCTGCCCTGCGGCATCCTGATTCTGGAATAGCGAATCGCTGCCACCGGACTGACCGCCCTGGAACATGGTGGCAAACACCGGGTGACGGGCACGGTAGGTCTGATCGATGCTCGAAGAGACCGTCTCGGCGTTGGCGATGTTACTGGCGACGGTGTTCAAGCGAGTGGTTTGAGCACTCATGCCGCTACCGGCAATGTTGAAAACACTGGACAGAGACATGAATTACTCCCCGCGCAGGGCTGATACCAGCCCTTTGAATTTGCTGTTGAGCAGCGTGAAGCTGGCCTGGAAGTTGACTGCGTTTTCCGCGTAGTTCGACTGTTCCAGTTGGGCGTCCACGGTGTTTTGGTCAATCGACGGTTGCATCGGCGTGCGATACAGCAACGACTCCTCACCACTGCTCATACCCTGGGCTTCGATATGACGGCTGTTGGTCATGTTCAAAGCAAAGGTGCCGTTCTTGTTCTTGTCGCTCTGGGCGGCCAGCACCGACGAGAAGTCCAGATCCCGAGCCTTGTAGTTCGGGGTATCGGCGTTGGCAATGTTGTTGGCCAGCACTTCGGCACGCTGAGCGCGGAAGCCCAGGGCTTGTTCGTGGATACCGAGCGCTTTATCGAAGCTGATGCTCATGTCGGAAACCTTTGGGTGACCTGATTTTTCGTAACAGGGGTATAGCAAGCCCCGTGCCAGCTTCTAAAACCCCGTAAACCGGGGCTTTGCGGGCGACGGCAAAGCGGCAATGCCAGAAAAGCGGCAACGGATTTCCGTCGCCTGCCGCTTTTCTGCCGCTTCCCACGACCTGAAAGAACAACGAAAGAACAACACTGCCCCCTGTGGGAGCGAGCTTGCTCGCGATGGCGTCGTGTCAGTCGACATCAATGCACCTGCCACACCGCTATCGCGAGCAAGCTCGCTCCCACAGGGGGGGCGGGTGCCGGGGAATTTGGCGGGCAAAAAAAAACGGGAGCCCCTGAGGACTCCCGTTTTCATGCAGTACCGACTACCGCCCAATCACTTGGCCTGGTAGATGATCCCCGGGCTGCACTGAACCATCTGATAGTGATCCGGCAAACCGTTCAACGCTTCGGAAGCCCCCAGGAACAGATAACCACCCGGCTTCAGCGTGCTGTGAATCCGCAGCAGGATGTCTTTCTTCACTTCGGCAGAGAAGTAGATCAACACGTTGCGGCAGAACACGATATCGAACTTGCCGAGACTGGCGTAACTGTCCAGCAGGTTGAACGAGCGGAACTCCACCCGACTCTTGATCGGTGCCTTGACTGCCCAGCGCCCCGGCCCTTTCGGGTCGAAGTAACGTTGCAGACGCTCCGGCGAAAGACCGCGACCGATCGCCAGGCTGTCGTACTCGCCGGTCTTGCAGTTGGTCAGCATGGTCCCGGACAGGTCGGTGGCAACGATCTGCACCCCCATCTTCAACTGCCCCATATTGACCCGCTCGAACTCGTCGATCGACATCGACAGCGAATACGGTTCCTGCCCGGACGAGCACGCCGCCGACCAGATCCGCAGGCGCTGCCCGGGACTGGCCTTGATGGACTCAGGCAGCACTTTGTTCTTCAAGACTTCAAACGGATAGGTGTCACGAAACCAGAGGGTTTCGTTCGTCGTCATCGCGTCCACCACCATCTCGCGCAAACCACTGCGCGGTTGGGTCTGCATCCGCTGCACCAACTCACCCAAGGACTTGATGCCTTGCTGTTCCATCAGTTTGTTGAGACGGCTCGACACCAGATACTGCTTGTTCTCACCGAGCAAAATGCCACAGGCTTTCTCCAGGAAGACCCGGAACTGTTCGAAATCCAAATTACCCGTAGACAATGATGCCGCCTCTTAAATCGTGTTGAACGCCAGGAGCGAAGGCCACTAGCTGTTGTCTGCTGCTTTGATCCGGTCGACTACCCGGGATGCCAGGTCATCAGGACGGAATTTGGCAAGGAAGTCATCGGCACCGACTTTCTTCACCATCGCCTGATTGAATACACCTGACAACGAAGTATGCAGGATGATATGGAGCTTTTGCATGCGAGGGTCACTACGGATCTCGCTCGTAAGGGTGTAGCCATCCATTTCGGGCATTTCGATGTCGGAAATCATCATCAGAAACTCTTCTTCCGGCTTCTTGCCCTCATCGACCAGTTTGCGCAGGTAATCCAGCGCTTGCCGGCCGTCGTTCAACGAAACGACTTCAACCCCCACCGTCTGCAGGCAACGCGTGATCTGCTTGCGCGCCACCGACGAGTCATCGACCGTGAGCACTCGCAAAGAGATTGCCTTGTGTTGGGTATCGGCATCGATCACGCCAACCGAAATCGCATCCGACGTCGGCGCAACTTCCGCCAGGACCTTTTCCACGTCGATGATTTCGACTAACTGATTGTCGACGCGAGTCACAGCGGTCAGGTAATGATCGCGACCCGTGCCCTTGGGCGGCGGATGGATTTCTTCCCAGTTCATGTTGACGATCCGCTCGACCGATCTCACCAAAAAACCCTGAGTCTTGGTGTTGTACTCCGTGATGATCACGAAGGGATTGCTTTGATCCTGCAACCCGCCTGAGCCGGTCGCCATTGCCAGATCCAGAATCGGAATGGTTGCCCCCCGAATATTCGCCACACCGCACACGACGGGACTGGACTTGGGCATCAGGGTCAGTTTGGGGCATTGCAGCACCTCCCGAACCTTGAACACGTTGATCCCGTAAAGCTGCTGGCCGTCGAGACGGAACAACAACAGCTCCAGGCGATTCTGCCCTACCAGTTGCGTGCGCTGGTTAACCGAATCCATTACACCAGCCATGCCCAGACTCCTACACCAACGCTAAGTGTGTTGCGACGCACATTCATCACTAAACGGCACGGCGCTTGCTTTTTAACTGCCATGAACACAAAAACGACATTTTCCCGACGCCTGACAGCAATGTGCCGCAAATTCCTCGGCGCCCTGTCAGCCGTATGCCTGTTGAACGTTGGCAGCCCTGCCTTTGCTGACCCGGTTACCTTGCCTGATCTACTTATCGGCGTCACTCAGGGCTTTCTTGAATTCACCGTAGAAGACTATCTGGCCACCAGTCAAACCGCAGGGCGCTACGAAATCGAAGTCAACAAGCTCGACCCGCGCATGCACATGCCGGCGTGCGACAAGGAATTGACAGCGACACTGGAGAGCCCGGCCATACCTTTGGGCCGGGTCACGGTGAAAGTCCGTTGCGAAGGCGCCTCCCCCTGGACCGTCTTCGTACCCGCTCAAGTCCGCCTGTTTCGCCAGGTCGTCACCACCACCCGCCCCCTCAAGCGAGCCGGAATCATCGACCCTTCAGATGTCATGTTGCGTGAGCGCGATATCAGCCTGATCAATCAGGGATATCTGACAAACGTCGATCAAGCCATCGGACAAAAACTTGTCCGACCAATGGTCAGCGATCAGGTGATTACCCTCGTCCATCTGGAGCAGGCAGAAGTCGTGCGCAAGGGTGATCAGGTGGTCATCACCGCCCGCAGCGGCACATTGAGTGTGCGAATGCCCGGCGAAGCACTGTCCAATGGCGGCCTGAACGAGCAGATCAGAGTCAAAAACCTCAACTCCCAACGGGTCATCAAGGCGCAAGTCATGGCCCCGGGGCAGGTGGAAGTCTCCATGTAGATAACTGGCGCACAACCGTCCTGTTCCCTAAACTGTGCCTCACGCAGGGCAAATACCGACGCGCCCGGGCTCATCGACGATTGAGCCTAAAGTTTTCCCGGGCATGGCCGAAAACATGGCAAGCGTCCAAATTCCCAGAGGTTTTTTATCATGGTCATCGATTTCAGCCGTTTAAACAGCTCCCCCACGCTTGCAAGCAGCACGCGGACCAGCGTCAGCAAGGACACCGGCGATGCCGGCAAATCCGCGCCGCTGAGCACCTCGACCGAACAGGTCGGTGCCACCCAAAGCGGGGAATCGGTACACCTCAGCAATGAGGCTCAACAGTTGCAGAAGATCACTGACAAGCTGCACGATCAGCCTGCCGTCGACAACGCCCGCGTGGCCGAGTTGAAAGCAGCGATCGCCGATGGCAGCTATAAGGTCGACAGCAACCGTGTAGCCAGCAAACTGCTCAACTTCGAAGCCCAGCGCTAGCCAAAGGCCTGCGCCAGGCTTTTGGACGCTTAAAACCCAAGGCCAGCCATGCACGACACTAATTTACTGCAACTGATCACCGACGACTTTGCTCCAGCTCAACAGTTGCTGGAGCTGCTGAAGACCGAATCCCTCGCCCTGCACGGCCGTGACATGCCGCTGCTCGAAGAGATTCTGGCGCAGAAACAGGCTCTGATCATTTTGCTGGAACAGCATGGCCGCAAACGCAGCGAAATTCTCGCGAGCCTGAACCTTCCTGCCAACCGCGCAGGCCTGGAGCAGTTCGCCGCCCACTCAAGTATCGGCGATCAGTTGCTGACCCAAAGCGACGCCCTGACCCGACTGCTTGCAGATTGCCAAACCGCCAACGAGCTCAATGGCCGCTCGATCCAGGTGCAACAAGCCACCACCGCCAATCAGCTGAAAATCCTTAATGGTGGCGAACCTCCAGCACTTTATGACGCCCGCGGGTCAACCTCCATGCTTGTGAAGCCCCGCGCGCTCAGTCAGGCTTGAACTCATAAATAAGCGTGCTCTATCAAGGCACGAAACATGCTGGCAGAATGCTAGCTCTTGCGTGCGATCGTATTCTGTCTGGAGATTGATAAACCGTGTTCAACGCCTCAAGCGCGGACGATGCTCCGCAGCCACCCAAGGTGCTCAGCACCCCGCTGGAAATCACCGGCAACCTGCGGATGCTGCAAGAGAGCCATGATCCCCTGATCATCACGTTCCATGAACGCAGCCAGCGCTTTCAGAGCTACCTGATCGATATCGATCGCGACAGCAATATGATCGCCCTGGACGAAATGATCCCCCGCGATGGTGAACGCTACCTGCTTGCCGGCGAAGCTTTTCGGGTTGAAGGCTTTCATGATGGCGTACGCATTGCCTGGGAAAGCAACGGTACACTGACCATCGACGAGTCCAACGGCGACCGCTGCTACCGTGGCACGCTGCCCGACGAAGTGGTTTATCACCAACGTCGCAATGCGTTTCGCGCAGCCTTGAAACTGGCACAACTGGTGAACATCGAACTCGGTGGCGAAAAGCTCAAGACGCCTGTCAGCGGTAAACTGCTGGACATCTCGGCGACGGGTTGCAAGCTGCGCTTTGATGGCGACATCACCAGCGGACTTCAATTGGGCCAGGTCTATGAACGCTTCATCGCCGCCCTGCCCTTCGGCAGCATGACCGCACCGGTCGAGCTGCGTTATCTGCATCACGAAGAGAAAATCGACACCACCTTCGCCGGCGTACGCTTCCACAACATGAGCGGGCTGGTGCAGCGTCAGGTCGAGCGCTTCGTCTATCAGTTGCAACGCGAAGCGCGTCGCTTCGACAAAGACGACATCTGATCCACACGCTTGAAAAAACGGGCAGTCCCTTTCGGTGACTGCCCGTTTTTTTTGCCCCTAAGGCCTGGCCTCGGTAAAGCTTTTCGGATGCTCCGCCCCCGGATCATCCGGTTTTTCGTCAGCGTCGTCGGCGTCCTCGCCATCGGCCTTTATGCCCTGCTCGGAGTCCGGAACAGGACTCGCGCCATTCTGCATCTGGTCATGCACGACCTGCTCATCGACCCGCGGATCGAGAGCCGCCACCAATGGCGAACTCGACATGCTGTCTGGCATGGCCACGTGATGCAGCGGCGCGTCATCAACCTGATGCAGATTGGTCACCGCTTTTGGCCGGATGCGCCATACCAGCACCAATGCGAAGAAACTGAAGAACGCATACAGCATCTGACTGCCGAACAACTTCATCAGCACACCCGCCACCAGCGGCCCGATGCTCGCCCCCACACCGTAAGTCACCAGCAACATGGCGGTCAGCGATACCCGCCGATCACCCTCGACGTGGTCATTGGAAAACGCCACCGCCAATGGGTACAGACAGAACTGCACCAGCGAGCAGGCGAAGCCAGCGATAAACAGCACCTCAAGCGGCACCTGCGGCATGATCGCCAACGGCAACGCCGCCAACGCCAGGCAAAAGGCAAAACTGCGAATCAGTACAGCCCGATCATAACGATCCGACAACCAGCCCAACGGCCACTGCACCAGCAACCCGGCAAAGATGCAGCTCCCCATGAACAGACCGACCTGCTCAGTGGAAAGCCCTTGCTGGGATGCATACAACGGCGCCAGACCATAGAACGAACCGACGATCAGGCCCGCGCCGAGCACCGTGCTGAGGGACTGCGGAACCCGCTTCATGAAAAAGCGCGGCTCCATCGGCGCCGGGTGCAAGGGCGCCGGGTGAATCCGCCGCGTCAGCGCAACCGGCACCAGGCATAGCGCAAAACACAACGCCACCAGCATCAGCAGCTCCAGCCCCAGGGACGGGTGCATGACCAGAATCAACTGACCCAGCACCAGCCCCAGGTACGAAGCGATCATGTAGCCGCTGAACACCACCCCGCGCTGCTTGGCATCAGCCTGCTCGTTCAGCCAGCTCTCGATGACCATGTATTGGCACATCATGCCCAGACCGACGACCATCCGCAGCACCAGCCAGGCCGGTAGCCAGTCGATCAGGCCGTGCCCCAGCACCGCCGCACCAACGATCCCGGCACAGGCCGAGTAGGCCCGAATATGACCGACCCGGGCGATCAACCGGTGACCGATTTTCCCGCCCAGCACCAGGCCGAAGTAGTTGGCCGCCATCAGCGCACCGACCCACAGACTGTCGACATGGTCCGCTGCCAGGCGCAAGCCCAAGTATGTACTGAGGAGGCCCGAGCCGATCAACATCATCAGGGAGGCGAAATAAAGCGCTCGAAAGGATTTCAGGATTTGGCGCATCGGCGTTCCGAGCGGCTCCTTGCAGTGAGTACCGGGCTACCGTCAACGATAGCCCGACAGCGACGAATCGGTTAGGCCTGGGCTGCTAAAACGCGCCGCTCCCAGGGAGTGATTTCATCATAGAAACTGGTCAACTCCATGGTCTTCGAAGCGACGTAACCTTCGATGAACTCCTTGCCGAACAGTTCCTTCGCCAATTGGCTACGTTTCAGACGCTCAAGAGCAGCATGCAAGGTACACGGCAACGACAAACTGTCCGGCACTTCAAACTCGCCTTGAATGGCCGGCGTCGGCTCCAGCTCGTTTTCAATGCCATACAACCCGGCCGCCAGACTGGCGGCAATCGCCAGATATGGATTGGCGTCGGCGCCCGGCAGACGATTCTCGACCCGACGCGCCTCTGGCGAGCTGGCTGGAATCCGCAAACCCGCGGCCCGATTGTCGTAAGACCAGCAGGCATTATTCGGCGATGCGTAAGGATGGCACAGACGCTGGTAAGAGTTCACGTTCGGCGCAAACAACGCCGTGAAATCCGCCATACCGGCCTGCTGGCCACCGATGAAATGACGGAAGATTGCAGTCGGCTGCCCAGCGTCATCGCTGAACACATTTCGGTCCGTGCCCGTCTCGACGATGCTCTGGTGAATGTGCATCGAACTGCCCGGCGTATGCGCCAGTGGCTTGGCCATACACACCACGGTCAGGTGGTGCTTGAGCGCGACTTCCTTGAGCAGGTGCTTGAACAGGAATGTCTGGTCGGCCAGCAGCAGCGGATCACCGTGCAGCAGATTGATTTCGAACTGGCTGACGCCCATCTCGTGCATGAAGGTATCGCGCGGCAAACCGAGGGCTGCCATGCATTCGTAGACTTCATTGAAGAACGGGCGCAAACCGTTGTTGGAACTGACACTGAATGCCGAATGACCTTCCTCGCGACGTCCGTCCAGTCCAACCGGCGGCTGGAAAGGTTGGGTCGGGTCGGTGTTCGGTGCAAAAACAAAGAACTCCATCTCGGTCGCCACCACGGGCGCCAAACCACGGGCGGCATAACGGGCGATTACCGCTTTCAACTGACCGCGAGTCGAGAGACGCGAACTTTCCCCGGACAACTCATCAGCATCGCAAATGGCCAACGCGCGGGGCTGCTTGCTCCAGGGCAGACGGTGAATCTGTTTCGGATCGGCATTGAGCGCCAGGTCGCCGTCGTCACTGCCGTAAAACCGTGCCGGCGGATAACCACCCATGATGCATTGCAGCAGCACGCCACGCGCCATCTGCAAACGCCTCCCCTCAAGAAATCCTTCTGCGGTCATGACCTTGCCACGCGGCACGCCATTGAGATCCGGGGTGACACATTCAATCTCATCAATGCCCGTCAATCGCTGCGCGAGTGAACGCTGGCCATCGGTCGTCATGACTCTATCCTTGAAGTTGTGCAAGCCGCGAACGGCGACATGTACAAAATAGGCACCAGCTGTTCGGAATATCAAGCACTGCAGCACAAATATGTCCTACAAAAAAACTGTGCTCGGCGTGGCAGGTATCAGGGCAGGTAAAGATTGAACAACCCGCCTCCCAACGGGCCGCCATTACGGATCTCGGTACGCCCGTGCACACCGCTGCGCTGGTGCAGGTGTGCAATACGCTCGGCGAAGTACAGACCAAGGCCGGTGCTGCCACTGGCCGGATTGATGCCCTGCACGTAATCCGCCTGACGCTCGATCATCTGGGCCGGGAAACCCTCGCCGTCGTCGTTGATCGACAACAGCAACTGCCCGGTTTCCTCACCGATGCTGATCAACAACGAATGCCGGGCATGACGAATGGCATTGTTGATCGCATTGGCCAGTACCGTCCCAATCAGCTCCCGGTCGAAAAATCCGAGAGGGCTCAAGGGATCGATCTCATAAGTCACCACAAGGCCGCGACTCTTGAACACGTCCTGATGCGCCGCCAGCTGCGCCTCAATGAAATCGTCCAGCTCGTGATAGTCCGGGCGCAATGGCAACTGGTTGACGCCGAGTTTGTAGAGCCCCAGCAGCTGCACCAGCATGCCGTTCAGATGAGCGAACTCGTAGTCGATCACGCCCTGCTCGGCGGTGTGCTGTTGAGCCGCAGGCAAGCGCGCAAGCCACTGTCCGTGGGCCTGCATCAGCAACGCCAGGGAGTTCTTCATGTCGTGTACGGTGGAGGCAATCACCGTGGAAAAGTCGAGCCCCTCGTCAACATCATTCATTCGCCAAACGCCTTGCTTCGCAGCTTCTGATAACGCGGATAACGCGCATCGCTCTCGGGCATCATGCCCACCATTTTCAGGCACGTACGGCACTCTTCCAGCAGCGCGGAATCGAGGCTGGCATCGGCCCCGTGCAACAGCGATTGCGCCATGTTGAGGGCAATACTGATGTTCTTCGGCTGCAACAACAGTGCACCACGGAAAAGCTCCCGCGCCTCGGGCAACGCGCCCGCCTTGTAACTGCGCACACCCTGGCGGTTGAGATCGGCCGCCGCGTTGCCGGAGTTGAGAATCGCCGGGTCGTCGGTCTGCTGGGCGATGCCTTGCATCACCACCGGATCGTCGCCGTAAATCTCGGCGCAGTTTTTCAACATCGAATTACCGGCATCAGCCTGACCCAGCATCTTCAACTGCTTGGCAACCAGCAACGCCGCTTCGGCGCTCATGAACTGCTCCATGCCATCCAGACGAGCCAGTGCTTGCTCCGTCAGCTTCTCAGCGGTTTCGGCATCGTTGAGCAGCAGGCTGGTGGCTTTCATCAAGCGCGCCCGGATCTGCAGCCCCGGATCGTTGATGTTTTCCTTGGCGACGGCACTCAGAGTCTGGTTGATCTCCAGTCGAGTACGGGTATCCAGGCCCTTTTCACTGCCTTTACTGATGAGTGCATGAGCCAGACCCAGATTGCTTTCAGGGTCCTTGAAACGTGACTGCGCCCCTTGAGAGACCGCTTGACGATAGGCTTTCGCCGCACCTTCGAAGTCTTCGTTGGTCATCGCCAACTTGCCCAACAACGATTGCCTGCGCACCGCCAATGGCGACAGGCGAACGGCCTCCTCCAGCACATTCTGCGCAGCCTTGGTGTCGCCTTCAGCGACCAGCACTTCGGCCAGGCCGTCATACAGCGCCGGCATCATCGGGAAAGCCTTCAGCGCCTTTTCGTAGACAGCTTTTGCCTGAGCGATCTGGCCACGCTTGAACATCAATCGCCCCAGACCGACATAGGCCCAAGGCAACGGGCGATCCGCCAGAATGCTGTTGTACAAGCGCTCCAGCGCCTCATTCTGATTCATGTCGCGCAACGCATCGGCGCGATAGCGCAGGCACAGCGGCGAATAGCGCGGGTCCTGCTTGCACAGCTCAATGCAGGCATTCAGGACTTCAACCGGCTTGCCCCGATCCAGCGCCTGCAGGATCGGCTTGAGCAACGTCTTGCGCTGCTCCAGTCGTTCCAGTCGCTGGGCCAGGCCAGCGCGGTTGAAAGGCTTGGTCAGATACGCATCCGGCTCATGCTCGAGCGCACTGAGCACCATCGCCTGACTGCTCTCGGCAGTGACCATCAGAAACACGCTTTCATGGCTGATCAGCTTCTCGACCATCAGGTCTTCAAGCACCTGCTGACCGTTCTTCTTGCCATCGCCAAGGTGATAATCCTGCAAGATGAAGTCGTAGCGCTTCTGCGCACACATGCGCAGCGCCACCTCACCCGTGTCGGCAGTGTCGACATCCTTGACACCCAGCTCACGCAACATCGACCTGACCGAACTACGGAAATCCGAGAAATCATCGACGATCAAAAAGCTTTTTTGGTGGTACGCCAGCATCGAAGATTCCAGGCAATTAAGAAGATGAACCCAAAGACAAATGCAGGGACCAGCTCAAACTCGCTGCCCATTGAGGCGTCGCGCAGGACAACGGCCCATCGGGTTATCGGCCAGTTGTGGCGTTCCCTTATAGGCGTTGGCAAACAATTGTGGGTTTATGTGGGTGTGCTGCAAAACGCCTCAATAAATCTCGGGGTATGACTCACCCACTTCAATCTCTTACCCGCCCTGTTGCAGCTGCTAAGCTACGACTTGGCAGCGCTCAAGCCGATCCATGAGCGGCCGTTGGCCGTGGCGAGCGACAGACTGCAACCTGCAGGGAGGCAGGCCGAAGGTGATCAAGCGCATTGGCAATTCGAGTTTGGAGACTGTTCCCGAGCCACTCGGCCGGGAAGAGGTGGAGCAACTGCTGACGCGCCTACTGAGCAGCCCGTTGTTTGCCAAATCGAGCCGAATGGGCAGCCTGCTGCGGTTCCTGGTCGAGCACGACCTCCAATGCTCGGACATCCCTCTCACCGAGCACGCCATAGGCATCGCGGTGTTCCGCCGCGACCCGGCGGTCTATTGCACCAGCGACGATCCGGTGGTGCGGGTGCAAGTCGGCCGGTTGCGGCGCAAACTCACCAGTCATTACGCCACCCTTGGTCAGCAGGACCCGGTACGCCTGAGCGTGCCGCCCGGTTGTTACCGACTGGCGTACGAGCGACTCAGGCCCAGGAGGATCACCACACGCCATCCTGTCCTGCAGATCCTGCCGTTTACCTGCATCACCCGCCATGGCGACGACTTTACCCGAGGCCTGTACGAAGAGTTGAGCTGCAGGCTATTCGCGTCGTTCGAACAGATGCAGCCACGTACGAACCATGTGTTGATGAAGGTGCCGCGCAGTAGCGTAACAGCATCCCCCCTGGGACGGGCGGGACGAGGCAGCTACTCCCTGGAGGGTAGCGTGCGGGTGGAAGCGGCTCGCGTCCGGGCCTCGGTACGCCTGATCGATGCCGCTCAGGGCCGCATCCGCTGGTCGGCGCAGTTCGATCGCAATAGCCCCTATGGCATCGCCACCCAGGAGGATCTGGCCGAATCCATCTGTCGGTCGCTGACAGGTTACTTCGCCCAAAGTGGCAGTGACGATTCCTGAACAGAAGGGGCAACCGCAAGATTGCCCCGCCGTGACCTCAACTCACCAGGACATCAGCCCAGACAAAGTTCCAGCTGGTTCGCTTGCCTTTGGCGATCTGGATCAGCTTGTTCTCATACACCGTGTGATTGACCGTGCCGGTATAGGTCAGGGTTCGGCTGGCGTTGTTTCCAGTCACCACGCCCGGTGTGCCACCGGACTCGACCATGGCTTTTTTCAGGTCGGCTTCCGAGGGGGCGCTGCTCTGGTTTTTTTCAACGGTTACGAAACTCATGGTGTCACCTCTTCCGTGATTGGGGGATCAGTGGACAACAGGGCCCACAAGCACTCGCGTCCCTGCAAACACACTGAAGGCACTACTTTATTGGCCTGCCGAACGTTGCAGAAGTGACAATACGCCCGGGAAGGTAACAGCCTGGATTCGGCCAGTGTCGGGCAACGTAACCGATACGTATCAGCCGCGCTTATTCAGATAATAAAAAGCCCCACCGGTCATTGCCCGGTGGGGCTTTTCATTGGCCTCCTGCTGCTCTGCTCTCACGGAAAAAGTGTTTTCTCGGGAAAGAGGCTGGAGAGGCCCTGTATATATATGGTGTCCCAGGGCAGGTTCGAACTGCCAACCTTCCCCTTAGGAGGGGGATGCTCTATCCAATTGAGCTACTGAGACACATGCCGGCCGCAAGGACATGCGGCGCGATGGACGGCGTGCATGTTAACGGGCAGGCCCGGTTTTGTCATGTCGTCTGTAGGGCTTATTAAGTGTAGGCAAACGCCGGCTTCGATCACGGGCTCAGATTCGATCCGCTTTTGTGCTGATACCCGCTCGCATCAATAGAGCCAGCAAGTTGTCGACGGCAGTCGAAAGCTCACCAGAATTATCCAGCTGAAAAATTCCTTCCGGGTCTTCTCGAGCAGCATCCGTTGAAAACAGCGCATTGCGCTCAAGTCGGGCTTCGATTTCCTCAGCGCTCTCACGCCCTCGCCGTTCCAGACGTTTGCGCAGGGCATCGGATTTTACCGTCAGCACTATGGGCAATAACGTCGGATAACGCGCCATGGCTTCGGACAAATGACCTCTTGAGCCGTTGATCAGTAAATGGCGGCCGTCACTTAACCAGCGATCGATTTCTGCCGGAATGCCGTAATCAAGCCCATTGGCACGCCAGCACAGCGCAAAACCGCCTTCGCGCCTCATTTGAGCAAATTGCTCCCTGGAAACACTCAAAGCGTCTTCGCCGACTGATTCAGCCGACCGGGTAATCACCCTGCGCACCACAACGCAATCAAGGCCAAGCAAGGAGTCGCGAGCCGCATCGATCAGGCTGTCTTTGCCGGAGCCGGACGGCCCCATCAAATAAATAAGTCTGCCGCGCATCCCCATATCACCCCCCATTGCGTGCCCGCCCTAGTAAATCGGCCATTTGCCACTACTCTGTATCTTGTAAGGAACGAAGATCGTATCCGCATAGCATGCACGCTCAGGGGCGCCCAAGCACCCATCTGTCGGGCAAAGAGGACGCGGTCAGATGTACGGGCCCGGTGACTGTTTTCAAACCAGTCCGCATTTCTGATAATTGGTGCTGGCATAACGCCTGCTTCCAGTTCAATATTTGTCACAGAATTGACGCCAATGATCTGGCAACTTTGAGGCATGATGCGGGCCTCATATCAATTCAGGTTGAACATTTGGCGACGAGGCTTGTCCTACATGACATCCTGCGGCCAATTCCGAGAACCGCTCCCCTGAACTAACCGGTTAAATATATGCGCCCATTGAAACAGGCAATTTATTCCAGCCGTACGGCTGACAAGTTCGTCGTACGTCTGCCAGACGGGATGCGTGAACGCATTGCCGAGGTGGCTCGCAATCATCACCGCAGCATGAATTCCGAGATCATCGCCCGCCTTGAGCAGAGTCTTATTCAGGAAGGCGCGCTGGGCGAAGAATTGAGCATGCGCCTGGACAGCCCCGAGCTGTCACTGCACGAACGCGAACTGCTTCAACGTTTCCGCCAACTCTCCCACCGCCAGCAAAACGCACTGGTTTCGCTGATTGCCCATGACGCTGAAATGGCTGCAGACGCCTCCTGATTGCATCCCGTAAGCTCTAGCCAGCCATGTGCTGGCTTTTTTTTGCCTGAAATTCAGCCAATCGCTTACTCAACGGCAAGTTCAGTTGCCATCGACATTACGCTAACAGATTGGAAAATGAAGATGCGCGGCCTGCTGGTTTGAGCAGGACCGCACAATGGAAACTCAGAGCAGGAAGATTGTCGCAAGCCCCAGGAAGATGAAGAAACCACCGCTGTCGGTCATGGCCGTGATCATGACGCTCGCACCCATCGCCGGATCGCGTCCGAAGCGCGCCAGGGTCATCGGAATCAAAACCCCCATCAACGCCGCCAGCAACAGGTTCAAGGTCATCGCGGCAGTCATCACCACGCCCAGCGACCAACTGCCGTACAGCATGTAAGACACCACGCCGATGACCCCACCCCAGACCAGGCCATTGATCAAACCAACCGCCAGCTCCTTGCGCATGAGACGCGAGGTATTACCGGTGCTGACCTGATCAAGCGCCATTGCACGAACGATCATGGTGATCGTCTGGTTGCCGGAGTTACCGCCAATACCGGCAACGATCGGCATCAACGCCGCCAAAGCCACCAGCTTCTCGATAGACCCCTCGAACAAACCGATTACCCGCGATGCCACAAACGCGGTAATCAGGTTGATCGCCAGCCAGGCCCAGCGGTTGCGCAGGGATTTCCAGACTGACGCAAAAATATCTTCCTCTTCACGCAGACCCGCCATGTTGAGAACTTCGCTTTCGCTCTCTTCACGAATCAGGTCGACCATCTCGTCGATGGTCAGACGACCAATGAGCTTGTCGTTCTTGTCGACCACCGGGGCCGAAATCAAGTCGTAACGCTCAAAAGCCTGTGCGGCATCGTAGGCGTCTTCATCCGGGTGAAAACTCACCGGATCGCTGGCCATGACTTCCGAGACCTGCTTGTCAGGATCGTTGACCAGCAGTCGCTTGATCGGCAGCACACCCTTGAGCACACCGTCGTAGTCAACCACGAACAATTTGTCGGTATGACCTGGCAGCTCTTTGAGGCGACGCAAGTAACGTAGAACCACTTCAAGACTGACATCCTCACGGATCGTCACCATCTCGAAGTCCATCAACGCACCGACCTGCTCCTCGTCATAGGACAACGCGGAGCGAACGCGCTCACGCTGTTGACCATCAAGGGTTTCCATCAGTTCGTGGACGACGTCTCGCGGCAGCTCGGGGGCCAGGTCAGCAAGTTCGTCGGCATCCATCTCCTTGGCCGCCGCCAGGAGCTCCTGATCATCCATGTCGGCAATCAGGGTTTCACGAACCGAGTCGGACACTTCAAGCAGGATGTCGCCATCGCGCTCGGCCTTGACCAACTGCCAGACAGTCAGACGCTCGGCAAGCGGCAAGGCTTCAAGAATGTAGGCAACGTCGGCGGAGTGCAGATCATCGAGTTTGCGCTGCAACTCGACGAGGTTTTGCCGGTGGACCAGGTTCTCGACCAGATCGTGATGATGACCTTCCTGGCGATGAGTCAGGTCTTCGACCACCCGCTGGCGATGCAGCAGCTCAACGACTTGAGCAAGGCGGTCTTGCAAGCTTTCTTGCGTTTTCTTTACTTCAACTTCGGTCATAGGCGAACTCCACTCCCAGCAGCGGGGCACGCCGGAAGGATCAATCAGTCAATTCATGATTGGTAAAACGGGGTACTGAGTAACTACTGGGTAAGTCCATGGAGGTATTCCACAAGCCCCGGCGGGGCTGACGGGCGCAATCATACACCGCCCGAGGGGTTTAAACGTTAAAAAATCCAGCCTGAAACAAGCGCTTGCGAGATAAACCTGAGCGCTGTCCGCATCCGTGAAACTGCGACGACTCATCCTGAAAAGAAAACACACCCCCTGGGAGAAATGTACTGACTACCCTTGATCGTGACCGTCATGGAGGACGTCCAATGCTCAGGAAAACACTCGCAACCCTGTTGATCACCCTGCTCTGCACGCCCCTACAGGCCACTGCAATGGCTGTACATCGATGTGAAGACGCCGAGGGCCGTATCACTTACACGACGCTGAGCTGCCCTCCTGGAGAGGCACTGTCGCGACAGAACATTTACAACCCAAGCGTTTTCACATTCGAGGCAATGCCCCCCAGTGCCAACCACCTGGAAACATCAGGCATCAAAAGCACATCGAGAGATCCGACCGTTGTCGGCCAAATGAATGACAAATGCGGAAATCTGCTCAGCGCCAAGGAGCGTCGCGAAGCGATCATCAATCAGCGGATCATTCCAGGCATGAGCCAGCAGGACGTTGAAAGCGCACTGGGCAAACCAGACAAGATCAGTATTCGGAACGCGACGACGAATTATCGCTACGACAGCAAGAAAGGCCGTAGCGCGCAAATCGTGTTCGATGAGAAGGGATGCGTAAAAGGCAAATCCCAGACAGCAAAAAGCCCGCGTTAGACGCAGGCTTTTTGGTGTTTGGTGCACTCGACAGGATTCGAACCTGTGACCGCTCGGTTCGTAGCCGAGTACTCTATCCAGCTGAGCTACGAGTGCATTTTGTGTTTTTAGACCAGACCACAACTGGTTGAAGCCAGGTTACCTGCATTACTGCAAACAACCCTTAAATGGTGCACTCGACAGGATTCGAACCTGTGACCGCTCGGTTCGTAGCCGAGTACTCTATCCAGCTGAGCTACGAGTGCATTTGTTGCCGCGCATTATAGGCCGTTAAATCTTTTTGTAAAGCACTTTTTCTAGTAATTTCAACAACTTACCGAAGAAGCCAGATTACAACGTACTAAACAAATAATGGCGGAGAACGGGGGATTCGAACCCCCGACACCCTTTTGAGGTGTACTCCCTTAGCAGGGGAGCGCCTTCGGCCACTCGGCCAGCTCTCCGCAACACGGGGCGTATCTTAACCAACCTTTTCCCCGTTTGCAAACATAAAAAACGATAAAAATTAATGGCTTGGTTCGTCGTCCTTCTCTTTCTTGATCCGCAGGTAGATTTCCTCACGGTGAACAGCCACCTCTTTCGGCGCGTTAACGCCAATACGCACTTGATTTCCTTTGACGCCGAGCACGGTCACGGTGATTTCGCCATCACCAATAATCAGGCTTTCTGCGCACCGACGAGTCAGAATCAGCATACCTTTCTCCTCACGCATTTCATTTCAGGGACAACAGTCTGCAAAAAAAAGGCGCTCGACCTACAACCAGAACGATCGCAGCCCTACACGCCTAAGTATTGACTAGCACGAGCAAAAGAACAGGCTTCAGCTGCGCCACTCAAAAAAACAAAGGGCGCGGTCAGACCGCGCCCTTAGAGGAGCATCACTCGCCCTGACGGGCCGGTGCATCCAGTTCGAAAGCTGTGTGCAGAGCGCGCACAGCCAATTCCAGGTACTTCTCTTCGATCACCACGGAAACCTTGATTTCCGAAGTCGAGATCATCTGGATGTTGATGGTTTCTTTAGCCAGAGCTTCGAACATGCGGCTGGCAACGCCTGCGTGAGAGCGCATGCCGACGCCGACGATCGATACCTTGGCGATCTTGGTGTCGCCAACGACTTCACGGGCACCGATCTCGCGAGCGGTGTTTTCCAGCACGGTCTGGGCCGCCTGGTAGTCGTTGCGGTGCACAGTGAAGGTGAAGTCGGTGGTGTTATCGTGCGCAACGTTCTGCACGATCATGTCGACTTCGATGTTCGCGGCGCTGATCGGGCCGAGAATCTTGAAGGCCACGCCCGGGGTGTCTGGCACGCCACGGATGGTCAGCTTGGCTTCATCGCGGTTGAAAGCGATGCCGGAAATGATCGGCTGTTCCATGGATTCCTCTTCATCAATAGTAATGAGGGTGCCCGGACCCTCCTTGAAGCTGTGCAGTACGCGCAGCGGAACGTTGTACTTACCGGCGAACTCGACCGCGCGGATCTGCAACACCTTGGAACCGAGGCTGGCCATTTCCAGCATCTCTTCAAAGGTGATCTTGTCCAGGCGCTGAGCCACGGACACTACGCGCGGGTCGGTGGTGTAGACGCCGTCGACATCGGTGTAGATCTGGCATTCATCAGCCTTCAGGGCCGCTGCCAGCGCCACGCCGGTGGTGTCGGAACCGCCACGACCGAGGGTGGTGATGTTGCCGTGCTCGTCGACGCCCTGGAAACCGGCAACGACAACGACACGACCGGCCTTCAGGTCACCGCGAATCTTCTGGTCATCAATCTGCAAGATACGCGCTTTATTGTGCGCGCTATCCGTCAGAATCCGTACCTGGTTGCCGGTGTACGACACCGCCGGTACGCCGCGCTTGATCAGCGCCATGGCCAGCAGTGCAATCGTCACCTGCTCACCGGTGGAGACGATGACATCCAGCTCACGCGGAACCGGTTGATCGTCGCCACTGATTTGCTTGGCCAGATCGATCAGACGGTTGGTCTCGCCGCTCATTGCAGACAGCACAACCACCAGGTCATCGCCGGCTTCGCGGAATTTCTTAACCTTGTCGGCGACCTGCTCGATTCTCTCGACAGTGCCGACTGAGGTGCCTCCAAATTTCTGTACGATCAAAGCCATTTCAAAGCCGCCTCTGCCCATGAAGGGCGCCCATTAATCACTCAAACAGCTGCGAAGCCCGCCACTAGACGACGGGCTCGGCACGCAGCCTTAAATACCCTGCTCTACAAACGGCACGGTCAGGGCCAATGCAGCATCCAGTGCGCCAGCGTCGGTACCGCCGCCTTGCGCCATGTCCGGACGACCACCACCCTTCCCGCCCACTGCTGCAGCGGCTTGCTTCATCAAATCACCGGCTTTGAGTTGGCCAGTCAGGTCCTTGGTTACACCTGCAACCAGTACGACCTTTTCCTCATGGACACTGCCGAGCAGGATCACTGCGCGGCCGAGTTTGTTCTTCAGTTGATCGACCAGCGCCAGCAGCGCCTTGCCGTCCTGACCGTCGAGACGCACGGCCAGTACTTTCACGCCCTTGACGTCCTGGGCAGAAGCCGACAGGTAGTCGCCCGCCGCACTGGCGGCCTTGGCTTGCAACTGCTCGAGTTGCTTTTCCAGCAGACGGTTGCGCTCAAGCACAGCCGACAGCTTGTCGATCAGGTTATCGCGACTGCCCTTGACCAGGTTGGCCGCTTCCTTGAGTTGCTCTTCCGCAGCGTTCAGGTAAGCCAGTGCTGCAGCGCCTGTCACCGCTTCGATACGACGCACGCCAGAAGCCACGCCGCCTTCGCTGATGATTTTCAGCAGGCCGATGTCGCCAGTGCGATTGGCATGGATACCACCGCACAGCTCGACGGAGAAGTCGCCCATGCTCAGTACGCGCACGCTGTCGCCGTACTTCTCGCCAAACAGCGCCATGGCGCCTTTTTGCTTGGCGGTGTCGATATCGGTTTCTTCAGTTTCAACTTCGGAGTTCTTGCGAATTTCGGCGTTGACGATTTCTTCCAACGCTTTCAGCTGTTCAGGCTTGATCGCTTCAAAGTGGCTGAAGTCAAAGCGTAGACGCTGACTGTCGACCAAGGAGCCTTTCTGCTGAACATGCTCGCCCAGCACCTGGCGCAATGCAGCGTGCAGCAAGTGCGTCGCGGAGTGGTTCAGCGAAGTGGCGTGACGCACATCAGCGTCCACCTGAGCCTCAACCGGCGAGCCAATGGTCAGGCTGCCCGAATCCAGCACACCGTGGTGCAGGAACGCACCGCCAGTCTTGGTGGTGTCGCGCACGTCGAAACGCGCAGCGCCAGCCTGGAGGAAGCCGCAATCACCAATCTGACCGCCGGACTCCGCATAGAACGGCGTCTGATCGAGAACGACTACGCCCTCTTCGCCTTCGCTCAACACGTCGACCGATTGCCCGTCTTTATACAGAGCAACGATTTTGGCCGAACCGCTGTGAGCGGTGTAACCGGTGAACTCGGTGGCCACATCAACCTTGACCAGGCTGTTGTAGTCCATGCCGAAGGAACTGGCCGAACGGGCACGGACGCGCTGGGCTTCCATTTCGCGTTCGAAGCCTGCTTCGTCGATGGTCAGGTTGCGCTCACGCGCGATGTCGCCGGTCAGGTCCATCGGGAAACCGTAGGTGTCGTACAGCTTGAACACCACGTCGCCTGGCACCACATCGCCTTTGAGCTCAGCCAGATCCTGCTCGAGGATCTTCAGGCCCTGCTCCAGGGTTTTGGCGAACTGTTCTTCTTCGGCTTTCAGCACGCGCTCGATGTGCGCCTGCTGGGATTTCAGCTCAGGGAAGGCTTCACCCATCTCGGCAACCAGTGCGCCAACGATCTGATAGAAGAAGCTGCCCTTGGCGCCCAGCTTGTTGCCGTGACGGCAAGCGCGACGAATGATCCGGCGCAGCACGTAGCCGCGACCTTCGTTGGACGGCAGCACGCCGTCGGCGATCAGGAAACCGCAGGAACGAATGTGATCAGCCACGACTTTCAGCGAAGCCTGGTTGTCGTTGGTGCAACCGATGGCCTTGGCCGAAGCGCTCAGCAGGCTCTGGAACAGGTCGATTTCATAGTTCGAGTGAACGTGTTGCAGCACGGCACTGATCCGCTCCAGGCCCATGCCGGTATCCACCGACGGCGCTGGCAACGGGTGCAACACACCATCGGCGGTGCGGTTGAACTGCATGAAGACGTTGTTCCAGATCTCGATGTAACGGTCGCCGTCTTCCTCTGGCGAACCCGGTGGGCCACCCCAGATGTCGGCGCCGTGATCGTAGAAAATCTCGGTGCAAGGACCGCACGGGCCGGTATCGCCCATGGTCCAGAAGTTGTCGGACGCGTATGGCGCGCCTTTGTTGTCGCCGATACGAACCATGCGCTCGGCCGGAACCCCGACTTCCTTGGTCCAGATGTCGTAGGCCTCGTCATCGCTGGCGTAGACCGTGACCCAGAGCTTTTCCTTCGGCAGGTTCAGCCACTTGTCGGAGGTCAGGAAGGTCCAGGCGTAGGTGATCGCATCACGCTTGAAGTAGTCACCGAAGCTGAAGTTACCCAGCATTTCGAAGAAGGTGTGGTGACGGGCGGTATAACCGACGTTTTCCAGGTCGTTGTGCTTGCCACCAGCGCGAACGCACTTCTGGCTGCTGACGGCGCGGGTATAGGCGCGCTTTTCCTGGCCCAGAAAGCAGTCCTTGAACTGGTTCATCCCCGCGTTAGTGAACAGCAGGGTTGGGTCGTTGCCCGGAATCAAAGAGCTGGAGGCTACACGGGTGTGGCCTTGCTCTTCGAAGAAGCGAAGGAAGGCTTCACGGATTTCTGCGCTTTTCATTAGGTTCTTCCACGGAGACTGCGGCCAAAGGCCTGTACGAATCGTCAACAGACGAAGCGACGGCAAAGGGCCGCATTATATCGGCGTTAGTGTGCAGGTACAGTGTGTTTGTACGATACAGACAGTCAATTGGACGGCTAACACCTTCAGTTTTGAGAAAACTCGACGAAAGTCGCGATCACCTGCTCGATCTGCGCCCGGTTGACGTCCATGTGAGTGACCATACGCAAACGTGAGGCGGCGCTGAGCTTGATCCCGCGCTCACCGGCAAACGCCTTGAGCGCTTCGCACTTATCGCCCATCTGCACGTAAACCATGTTGGTCTGTACTGGTTCGACTGTATACCCCGCCGCGCGCAGGCCTTCAGCCAGAAACTGTGCGTTGGCGTGGTCATCCGCCAGGCGTTGCACGTTGTGATCCAGCGCATACAAGCCCGCCGCTGCGAGGATGCCAGCCTGACGCATGCCGCCGCCAACCATCTTGCGCAGGCGTCGGGCCTTGCCGATCAACTCGGTCGAACCACAGAGCACCGAACCGATCGGCGCGCCCAGGCCTTTGGACAGGCACACCGATACCGAATCGAAGTGCCGGGTGATTTCCCGCGCATCGACGCCCAGCTTGACCGCTGCGTTGTACAACCGCGCGCCGTCCAGGTGCAGCGACAGACCGTGCTCACGGGTAAAACTGCGAGCCCGCGCCAGATATTCCAGCGGCAGTACCTTGCCTTGCATGGTGTTTTCCAGCGCCAGCAACCGGGTCTTGGCGAAGTGGAAGTCGTCCGGCTTGATCGCCGCTGCCACCTGAGCCAGGTCCAGCGAACCGTCGGCTTGAACTTCCAGCGGTTGCGGCTGGATCGAACCCAGCACCGCTGCCCCGCCGCCTTCGTACTTATACGTGTGCGCCTGCTGACCGACGATGTACTCGTCACCGCGCTCGCAGTGGGCCATCAGCCCCAGCAAATTGCTCATGGTGCCCGTCGGCACGAACAGCGCCGCAGCAAAGCCCAGACGCCTGGCCAGTTCAGCCTCAAGCTGATTGACCGTCGGATCTTCGCCGTAGACGTCATCCCCGGTGGCCGCGTTGGCCATCGCGTCGAGCATCCCTGCGGTCGGTTGGGTGACGGTGTCGCTACGAAGATCGATAACGCTCATGAATCAGGCCTCGGAATAGGACGCTAACGTCGCTGCTGATAAGGGAAATCTCTTTCTAAGGGGATTACTGCGGCCAACGCCGCGATTAATCAAGGCCCGGACCGGAAAAGCCGGTTCAAGCCAACGGAAAAACCGATGTATATCATCAGAAAGCAGCCATGCGCAGCCCACAAATATGTGTTAAAAACTCTCCGCCGCCAGAAAACCTGGCAGCAAAACGTTCTCAGGGCGGGGTGCAACTCCCCACCGGCGGTAATTGCGCGCAATGCGCATAGCCCGCGAGCGCTTGGGGTCTCTGATGCTTCGGCAACAGGTGACGACAAGGTCAGCAGACCCGGTGTGATCCCGGGGCCGACGGTCATAGTCCGGATGAAGAGAGAACGGGATTGGCACCAAAGGGCCGTCCGTGGGCAACGCGCATATTCTGCACGTCTGACCTGCACGTACCCTTAAATCCCATTCGATTCATAACGCCCTGTTTTTCACACAAACAGGAGTCAGAACAGATGCAACCCACCGCAATCGATAGCAAAAGCAAAAACCATCAGGGCGAGCGCGTAGCGTTTATCCAAGCGTGCTGGCACAAGGAAATCGTTGATCAGAGCCGTAAGGGTTTCGTCAGCGAGATGGTCGCTCAGGGCTATCAGGAATCGGATATCGACTTTTTTGAAGTCGGCGGCGCCTTTGAAATTCCACTGCATGCCAAGCTGCTGGCCAAGTCTGGCCGCTATGCCGGTATCGTCGCTGCAGGCTTAGTGGTTGACGGCGGCATCTACCGTCACGAGTTCGTTGCCCAGTCGGTGATCAGCGGCCTGATGCAGGTTCAGCTGGAAACCGAAGTGCCGGTGTTCTCGGTCGTGCTGACCCCGCACCACTTCCATGCCGGCGAAGAGCACCAGAAGTTCTTCTTCGAGCACTTCGTGCACAAGGGCCAGGAAGCGGCAAAGACCTGCGCCGACACGCTGCACAAGATGCGTGCCTTGCGTCGTAGCGAGCACCGCGCGGTAGCCGTCTAAACACAAAACCTGTGGGAGCGAGCTTGCTCGCGATGGCGGTTTAACACTCAACGAGGATGTTGACTGTTAGCTCGCTATCGCGAGCAAGCTCGCTCCCACATTGGTTCTCGGTTTGGCTTGGGGTCCGGGTCAGGCCAGGTCTTCGTCGGTGGTCGGGACAATCAGAATACCGGCGCGCAGGCCGTTTTTGACCTTCGGGTTCGGGAAGATGATTCGCGCACCCTCCTCCTCGACGATCCAGCGGGTCTGGGCGATGTCCTCGGCCAGCAGATAACCCTTTTTCAACTCCGAGAAGTTCTCGATGTCCGCTGGCAGGTTCAAGTGGAAGCTGTCGCTGTGCTTGATGATTTCCCGCGCCACGCTGAATAGCTGCAAGCCATCCAGGCTCTCTTCTGCCGACTCCGGCTCGGTGCCTTCGATGATCTGCTTCAGAAGGGTTTCGAGACGCGAAACGTTAACCCCGTCGTTCTGCCCGAACGGCCGGGCCTTGCCCAGCTCAAGGGTGAAAGACTCGGCATCGAGCTTGTCGTAGGTGTATGAACTGAAAACGATGGACGGCTTGTTCTGCAACAGCACTGCCTCCATGCCGGCAGCGCGCAGGCGGGCCAGTTCATGACGGGAATGCTGGCGACCTTCTTTCCAGGGATACAGCGCGAACTGCTCGATCTTCGAGCCACGGATCGCGGTGTGCAGGTCGTAGTGCAAACGGGCGCGGTCGGGCAGATTGAAGAAACTCGCCGCCAAGCGCTCCAGTTCACAGGCTCGCAGTGCTTCAGAGCCACTGCTGAGTTCGTGACGGCCATTGAACAGCCGATTGACGTCCTGCTCGATAAAACGCTCACCGCGGCGCATGGCATCGGGGTTGCCGAACAGGAACAGAATACGTGCGCGCGGCTTCAACTCTCCGCGGGCGATGTCATGCAACAGGCGATCGAGCAACTCGATCGGCGCTGTTTCGTTACCGTGGATGCCGGCCGACAACAGCAAGTCCAGGCCATTGTCGCGAGCCTCGGGGGGCCGGACTTCCAGCGCCCCTTCGCTCAGCCAGCGCATCCGCACGCCTTCGACAGTCAGTTGAGTCTTCTCCGCCGGTTCACGACCGGCGAGGGTCAGTTCAAGCAGTTTGCCGAGGGCGAGCATAGAGCGAATTCCTTAGTGATCGTGTTTGCAATCCGGGCCGTGCACGTGGTCTTCGTCACCGATTTCAGCCGGTTCCATTTCCAGTTGCAGACTTACCAGATTAGTCGCCAATGGGCGCAGCAGCAGGTTGGCGTATTCAGCGTCACCTTCTTCGACGTCAACGCCGATCAGCAGCTGGCCACGGCCGTCGTGCTGAATCCACAACTCTTTGCCTTGCCACATTACCGCAACGCGGGTGCAAGAGGTTTCCAGCTGAGTGCCGTCGGTGTCTTCAAGGATCAGCTGCAGGGTATCGCTCATTATTACGTTCTCATCGGGAGATAAAGCAACGCGTCCGGCTCTTCATGAGCAGGACGCGGGCTTTCAATTGATCTGGAATGGATAAACCGCGCCCAGTTTAAGGATTTGCGTCAGTTCATCCAGTGCCGTCCGGCACTCAAGCAACAATTGTGGGTCCGCCAGATCGCTTTCGGTCATGCGGTCACGGTAGTGCTTGTCGACCCATTGGGTCAGCGTGCCATACAACGGCGGGGTCATGATAACCCCTGGGTTGACGGCTGCCAGCTCAGTTTCATTCAGTGCGACACGCAACCGCAGGCAAGCCGGGCCACCACCGTTCTGCATGCTTTGCTTGAGATCGAAGACTTTCACTTCGCGAATCAGGCCGCCAGAGCTGGTCAGCTCTTGCAGATACTGCCAGACGCGCGGGTTGTTCTGGCACTCTTGCGGCACGATCAGCAGCATCGAACCGTCAGCGCGCGACAGCAACTGGCTGTTGAACAGGTAAGAACGCACGGCGTCTTCGACCGACACCTGAGAACGCGGCACACAGATCGCCTTGAACTGACCGCCACGCTTGGCCAGCTTGGCCGACAGTTCCGCCAGCAACTGCTCGGTATCGAGGAACGCATCCTCGTGATAGAACAGCGCTTCGCCGTTACCCACCGCGATCACGTCGTTGTGGAACACGCCCTGGTCGATCACTGCTGGATTCTGCTGGGCGTAGACCACGCCGTCATCGCTCAAGCCGTGCAGACGGGCGACCGCCTGCGAAGCTTCCAGAGTCTGACGCGCCGGGTACTTCTTCGGTTCCGGGTAACGGGTATCGAACGCGCTGCGACCGAACACGAAGAACTCGACACCGGCTTCGCCGTACTCACGGCAGAAACGCGTGTGGTTGGCTGCACCTTCGTCGCCGAACTGCGCCACGGCAGGCAACGCTGCGTGGTGGGCGAAGTGTTTCTGGTCAGCGAACATCGCCCCTAGCACGCGGCTGGTGGTCGGGTGCTCGATGCTGCGGTGATATTTGCAGTTGAGGTTGGCGGCGGTGAAATGCACGCGACCGTCGGCGGTATCAGCGCTCGGGCTGACCGTGGCGGCGTTGGCCACCCACATGCTCGACGCCGAGCAATTGGCAACCAGCAGTGGCATCGCCTGCTTGGCGGCTTGCTCGATCACTTGTGCGTCGGTGCCGCTGAAACCCAGGCGGCGCAGTGCACCAACATCCGGACGTTCTTGCGGCGCCAGTACGCCTTGCTGAAAGCCCATTTCCATCAGCGCTTTCATTTTCGCCAGGCCTTGCAGCGCTGCTTCCTTCGGGTTGGAAGACTGCTGGCTGTTGCTCTGGGACGCGACGTTGCCGTAGGACAGACCGCCGTAGTTATGGGTCGGCCCCACTAGACCGTCAAAATTGACTTCATAGGATTTCATCAGCGAGGCTCCACGAGAATCTGTTGTTATAGGCTTCAGTAACTGTTCTTCAAGACCGAGGCGCGGCCATCGCGAGCAAGCTCGCTCCCACAGGGATTTCATCGCCCTTGTGGGAGCGAGCTTGCTCGCGATTGGGCATCACGCCATTTTTACGCCAGGGGTCAGGGCGGCCGGCAAGGTCAGGCTTGGGGTTTCCAGCGAGGCCACCGGGTACGCGCAGTAATCCGCGGCGTAATAGGCGCTGGCGCGATGGTTGCCCGAAGCACCCACACCGCCGAATGGCGCGCTGCTCGCGGCGCCGGTCAGCTGTTTGTTCCAGTTGACGATACCGGCGCGGCTTTCCAGCCAGAACTGCTGATAACGCGCTTCGGAATCCGACAGCAAACCTGCCGCCAGACCGTATTGGGTGTTATTGGCTTCAGCTATCGCCGCCTCGAAATCAACGTAACGGATCACTTGCAGCAACGGGCCGAACAGCTCTTCGTCAGGACGATCGGCAACCGCACTCACATCAAGAATGCCCGGGGTCAGCAACGCAGCGTTAGCCTGTGGCTGAGTCATTTCCAGCAGCGACACGGCGCCGTTGGCGAGCAAGTGTTCTTGCGCATCCATCAGTGCCTTGGCAGCGGCCAGAGAAACCACCGAGCCCATGAACGGTGCCGGTTGCTGATCGAACGCGCCGACTTCGATTGTCGCGCTGACCGCCACCAGACGCGCCAGCAGCGTATCGCCCCAGGCACCTTGCGGTACCAGCAAGCGACGGGCGCAGGTGCAACGCTGACCGGCAGAAATGAACGCCGACTGAATAATGGTGTACACCGCGGCGTCGAGGTCTGCGACCTGATCGACCACCAGCGGGTTGTTGCCGCCCATCTCCAGCGCGAGGATCTTGTCCGGACGACCGGAGAACTGCGCATGCAGGTGGTTGCCGGTACGGCTGGAACCGGTGAAGAACAGACCATCGATACCCGGATTGGCCGCCAGGGCGATCCCGGTTTCACGCGCGCCTTGCAGCAGGTTCAGCACGCCAGCAGGCAGGCCGGCTTCGATCCAGCACTTGACCGTCAGCTCGGCGACTTTCGGGGTCAGTTCGCTGGGTTTGAACAGCACGCTGTTACCGGCCAGCAGCGCCGGAACAATGTGACCGTTCGGCAAATGCCCAGGGAAGTTGTAAGGACCAAACACCGCCACCACGCCGTGAGGCTTGTGGCGCAGCACTGCGGTGGCGTCGCCCAGCGGGCCGCTCTTCTCGCCGGTACGCTCGCGGTAGCTCTGCACCGAAATGGCGATCTTGTTGACCATGCTGGTCACTTCAGTCGCGGCTTCCCAGAGTGGCTTACCGGTTTCTTCACCGATGCAGTGAGCCAGTTCGTCAGCGTGTTTTTTCAGGCTGGCGGCAAAGGCTTCCAGCACGCCGATGCGATCTTCCAGGGAACGTTTGGCCCAGGCCGGGAAGGCCTGACGTGCGGCTTGCACGGCGCTCTCGACCTGAGCAGCGCTGGCGCCCTGCCCCGACCACAGCACTTGCTGGGTGACCGGATTCAACGATTCGAAAGTGTCACCCTGGCCCGCCAGCCATTCACCGGCGATGTATAGCGAATTCATTATTTCGACTCCCGAGCAGCAGACAACGGCACGGCACGCACTTGATCGCCGGCATTGAGTTGAAGACGTTTGGCGGTCAACGGATCAACCACCAGGGTACCGGCGGCAAAGCGTGCGGGAGCGGCAGTGATCCGGCAGTCTTCGCGTTTGCGGTTGTGAATCAAAAATGGTGTGGCGTCGTCACCCGGGGTGCCGATGGCCAGCACCAGCGCCTGGCTGTCGCGGACCGCACGGATCTTGCCGGTTTCGCATTCCACGGCCGGGCCGGCGTCAAAGATGTCGACGTAACCCTGGTAGCTGAAGCCTTCGCTCTTGAGCATCGCCAGCGCTGGCTCGGTGTCAGGGTGAACCTTACCGATCACATTGCGCGCGTCTTCAGAGAGGAAGCAGGTGTACAGCGGGAATTTCGGCATCAGCTCAGCGATGAACGCCTTGTTGCCCACGCCCGTCAGGTAATCGGCCTGGCTGAATTCCATTTTGAAGAAGTGCCGACCCAGACTTTCCCAGAACGGCGAGCGGCCGGCTTCATCGGACACACCGCGCATTTCGGCGATGATCTTGTTGCCGAACAGCTGCGGGAATTCGGCGATGAACAGCATCCGCGCCTTGGCCAACATGCGGCCATTGAGGCCGGAACGGTAATCGGCGTGCAGGAACAACGAACACAACTCGGAATTACCGGTCAGGTCGTTGGCCAGGAACAGCGTCGGGATTTCACGGTAGATGTTCAGCTCTTGCGACGCGCTGACCGTCAGACCGACCCGGAAGTTGTACCAAGGCTCACGCAGGCCGACAGCGCCGGCGATGGCGGAAATCCCCACCACGCGACCGTTATCGTCTTCGAGCACGAAAAGGTAGTCCGCGTCGCCGCGCCCCGCTTCGCCGCGAAAGGTCTTTTCAGCCCAGCCAACCCGATGAGCCAGACGCTCTTCGTTGGCCGGCAAGGTAGTCAGGCCGGTGCCGGTGCTGCGGGCCAGGTCGATCAGCGCGGGTAAATCGCTGCTGCGTACGGGACGAACGATCATGCTATCTCCTCAAACGGGCCGCTTACGCCACCCGTAAAAACTCTCTGCTTTCTAGACATTAAAAGCAGGCGTTAAACCGCCACCAGGCGCACGCTGGCACCTTCACCGACGCCCAAGGCCTCGGCGGCTTCAAGATCCAGGGTTACCGGTTTGCCCGGCGCATAATCCAGCTCGAGCAATACCGCGCGGTAATCCTGCAACTGCGCATTAGCCACCAGGTATTGACGACCGGCACCTTTGACCGGCTCACCGATTTTCACCGGCACCACACGGCTCTGGGCAATCGAACGAATCCCCGAGACACGAGCGTGCAGGGTCGGGCCACCGTCGAAAATGTCGATGTAGTGATCGGTCTCGAAGCCTTCGCGCATCAGGATGTCGAAGGTGATCTGCGCCCGTGGGTGCACCTGGCCCATCGCCTCTTGGGCGGCGTCCGGCAGCAGCGGCACGTAGATCGGGTAATGCGGCATCAGTTCGGCGAGGAAGGTCCGGCTCTTGAGCCCGCACAGACGTTCGGCAGCGGCGTAGTTGAGGTCGAAGAAGTTGCGACCGATGGCATCCCAGAACGGCGAGTCGCCATTTTCGTCGCTGTAACCGACGATCTCGGTGACCACCGAATCAGCGAAACGCTCCGGATGGCTGGCGACGAACAGCAAGCGACCGCGAGAGTTGAGTTCCGACCAAGGCGAACCGACCAGCTCCGGCAGCACGTAGAAGCTGGTCAGCAGGCTGTTGCCGGTCAGGTCGTGGCACTGGGAGAGCACATGAATCTTGTTATGAATCTTCAGCTCGCGGGAGGCGTGCACGAAGGTTTCATTACGGAAACTGTAGAACGGCTCGGAATAACCGGCCGATGCAACGATGGCCGAGCAACCGGCCAGTTTGCCGGTGGCGGTGTCTTCAAGGACGAAGAAGTAGCTCTCTTCACCGTTGAAGCTGACTTCGGCAGCAAACGACGCTTCGCTTGCGGCGATCTTGTCGCTCAAGCGTTCGACATCATCCGGCAAGGAGGTGACACCAATCGGGCTGTCCGCAGCCAGACGCTGTACCTCGCCCAGATCAGCCATTTGCGCGGGGCGCATCACCAGCATGGTGTCACTCCTTTCTCGAAAAACTCTTTGAGGAAAATAAACCGGCCCAATCCTTGAGACACTGTGGGAGCGAGCTTGCTCGCGATTGCGTCCTGTCAGACAACAAAGATGTTGGCTGTCAGCCCCTCATCGCGAGCAAGCTCGCTCCCACATCAATCTGGGCCCGGCATAAGAATTTGGTTCGACGCCTGAATGATCAGGCGTCGAAGGGACTATCAGGCTTGCGTCAGTTTGGCCACGGCGCGTTCGAAGCGCGCCATGCCCTCTTCGATGTCCGCGTCTTCAACCACCAGGCTTGGCGCGAAGCGAATCACGTCCGGGCCGGCTTGCAGAATCATCAGGCCTTCTTTTTCGGCCGCGTTGAACACGTCCTTGGCCTTGCCTTTCCAGGCCTCACTCAAGACGCAACCGATCAGCAGGCCCAGGCCACGCACTTGAGTGAACAGGCCGTACTTGGCGCCGATCTGCTCCAGGCGAGTCTTGAACAGATCGTGCTTGGCTTTGACGCCGTTCAGCACTTCAGGCGTGTTGACCACGTCGATCACCGCTTCAGCGACGGCGCACGCCAGCGGGTTACCGCCGTAAGTGGTGCCGTGAGTGCCGACCACCAGATGTTTGGCCAGCGCTTCGCTGGTCAGCATCGCCGCGATCGGGAAACCACCGCCCAGGCTCTTGGCGCTGGTCAGGATGTCCGGCGTCACGCCGTAATGCTGGTAGGCAAACAGCTCGCCGCTGCGACCCATACCGGTTTGTACTTCGTCGAAAATCAGCAGCGCGTTGTGTGCGGTGCACAGTTCACGAGCGCCTTGCAGGTACGCAAGATCAGCCGGCAATACGCCGCCCTCGCCCTGGATCGGCTCCAGCACTACCGCGCAGGTCTTGTCGGAAATGGCCGCTTTGAGCGCTTCCAGATCGTTGAACTTGACGTGAGTGATGCCGGTGATTTTCGGACCGAAGCCATCAGAGTACTTCGACTGGCCACCGACGTTCACGGTGAACAGGGTACGACCATGGAAGCTGTTGAGCGCGGCGATGATTTCGTATTTCTCGGAACCGAAACGATCGTGAGCAACACGACGGGCCAGCTTGAAGGCGGCCTCGTTGGCTTCGGCGCCAGAGTTGCAGAAGAACACACGATCGGCAAAGGTCGCGTCGATCAGCTTATGGGCCAGGCGCAGGGCCGGCTCATTGGTGAACACGTTGGACACGTGCCACAGCTTGTTCGCTTGCTCGGTCAAGGCACCGACCAGCGCCGGATGGGCGTGACCCAATACGTTAACCGCGATCCCGCCGGCGAAGTCGATCAGCTCGCGGCCAGACTGGTCCCAAACGCGGGAGCCGGCGCCACGCACCGGAATGAAAGCGGCAGGCGCGTAGTTGGGAACCATTACCTGGTCAAAATCGGCGCGTTGTACCGCAGCGTGCTCAACGGACATCGGAGTCTCCTGATGAGAAACACCCGCCTGAAACTGGCGAGCGATGGGGGGATTGTAAGGACAGTTTTCAGCCCGGCCTTGCCGCCAAGCGACAACTTCTTATAGCGCAAACACAGGTTTTCCCCGGGTTTACGGCAATGCGACAAATAGCGTCGCAAAGGCGCAGTTTAAACTGCCCCGCAGGGTTAGCGGCAGCGTTGCCGGGATTTGATTTCGAAAACTCGCCGGCCCTCTAATTATGTACCGCACCCTGATCGCCGGTTCCTGATTTCCTTTGGCATTCTCTAAACGCTAAAGGATTAGCACGATGCACTTGCCTGAAGGACAACAACCAACAGCCACAACCGACGCGATCTATCCGGAACACCCCGATAGCCACTATCAACACCTCAAAGATGCAATTCCCGAATGGCTTGACAACGCCTTGCCTGCCAGGCGCCAGGCACTGAAGAACACTCAGCCGCGCCTCCTCGAGCGACTCAAGGCTGCGCCGGCCACACAGCACCGGGAGCTGAAGGCACTCAACGCAGCACATTGGACGGCGCAAAATGATGTCGACCAACGGCTGGCGCACCTGCAAGACGCCCGAGCCTTCGCCGAACCGTTGCTCAAACAAGCGTTGAAAAGCCGCTTCGACCTGGACCTGGACGTCAGCACAACATTCCTGCGCCTGTACATACCCGCGACAGTCCCCGGGTTTCCGATCAAGACCGGCGCCCGCGCCTGGACCGTGTCGCTGCTGGACGCGGCCCTGCATAACTTCGAAGAGAAGGAAACCGAAGACACCGCCTATGAAACCGACTCGACCTTCATCACCGCGCCCTCTTCGACGGGGCAGTTCGACACACTGCCCCTCATCAAAAACAAACTGACCATCCCGGCCTTTATCAAGCTGTGCAGAGAGCTGGATATCGGCGCTCGGTACACAACCTATCTCGAAGACAATCTCGGCTTTTCCAACCCGGCCGCCGCAGCGGTATTGCGACTCAAGGTAGACGCGAGTCAAAAAGCCGCGCTGAAGGCCGCCCTGCACTTGGCGCGGATGAACGGTGACATCGGCGAGAATTACTTTCGCCTGATCGGCGGACTGCTCGATGGGCTGCAAGGCATACGACTGAACGGGCAGGCTTTGCTATGTCACGACTTGAGCATGATGTCCGCCTCCCTCACCGGCATTGTAGTGTTTGCCCCTGCCCTGGATCAGGCTCGAGATTCGGCAAGAGTGGTGGTTTATGTTCCGGATGACCCCGAGCACCCGATCAAAGAGTACGCCTCGACGGCCGAGGTAGCGGTCGAACTGACCCGACAGTTGCGCTCGAAGGATTACCAACACTTCTTCAGCCGGTTCGTGAACCACGAACAACGAGGTGTTTTCTTCGCCAGCCTGAATAGTCGCCTGACACACCTGACGTGGCACCCACCCGTTCCAGGAAGCTCCCTGCCTGCATGGCGGGAAACGCCCATCGACCGTCCTGATCTGCAGCTTGCAGCCACACCATTCAACGACAACCTGTGGCTGCATCTCTTTCAGGCGAAACTCAACAAGATTCTCAATGACGCACGCGTCATCGCCGTCCCTACCGCAACAGCCGATCAGAAAGCCCGCTGGGCGCTTTGGGATACCCTGATCAAAATAGCCTCGACGATTCTCGAGACTGTAGCCTTCGTCATTGCGCCCTTTGTGCCCGTTTTGGGTGAAGCCATGATGGCCTACATGGCTTATCAGCTGCTCGACGAAACCTTCGAAGGGATTATCGAATGGGCGCAGGGGCAAACCACCGAAGCGTTCGAACACCTCATGGGCGCAGTGGAATCGCTGATACAACTGGGGGTCTTTTCGGTCGGTGGCGCCATCGGAGCGGGCGAGTTTCGCAAAGTATTGCCTAAAGAGGTCGTGGCCTACATCGATCGCTTTTTGCCGGTCAAAATCCCCAATGGTCAAACCCGATACTGGGAGCCCGATTTAACCAACTACCAGCAGAAAACCATTCCGGGACGGAACTCCAGGGCCAATGAACTGGGCCTGCATCAAGATCAAGGGAAGCAGACACTGCCCCTCGATCAGGCACACTATGCCGTGAGCGAAGGGCCTTTCGCCGGTGAGTACCAGATTGAACATCCAACCCGACCCGACGCGTACAAACCGGCCTTGCGGCACAACGGCGATGGCGCCTGACCGACATTCCCGATCACCCCGTCACCGGTAAACCGCTGAGCGCCGAGGAGCTGCTGCAAGAGCAATACAAAAGAAAGGAATTCAAGGAAAGCCTGGAACAGTGCTGGCGTAAAATACCGGTAGAGCATGCGTCCACTGGCGGATTCGACTTCGTGTCCAACCTGTCGATCATGGGCGACCTGCCTGTACTGACGGCCGACTTCGGGCACATCCTGGAACTCTACCTGACGAGCACAGGCAACATAGCCCCAAGGGCAAACCGCTTCCTGGATTATTTTCCCAACCTCGGCAACCTTGCCATCCGGGGCTATCAGTTGGACAACATTCCCGACGCGGTCTTCAAAATGAGAAGGTTGACGGTGCTGAGTCTGCCAGAGTGCCGCATCACCTTGACCCGACAAACCCTGGATGCACTCGCCGGCATGGAAAACCTCGACAACCTGAATCTCGCAGACAATCCACTCGGCCTGATACCTGACCTGAGCCACATGAAGGAACTGTCTTCCCTGGACCTGAGCAACACCGGACTCACAGAAATGCCGAAGGGATTGCTCACCAGCACCAGCCTGACTGATGTTGATCTGTCCAATAACGCAATCACCGAAATGCCGATCGAGTTGATGGAAGCCAATCCCGATAACACGGCAAACTTCAACCTCAGTGGCAATCCATTCTCCGCACAAAGCCTGCAACGTATTGCGGCTTACTTCCATGAAACGGGGAACACGCTGGGCATCGACGCCGTTGCCGGAATGCCTCGCCCTGACGACATTGCGCCTGACGTTGATATGGAAAGCTGAATGATCACTTGAGTACGCTGGGTCATGGGAGCGCCTCCCATGACCTGCTCAGTCATTGGTTAGCCGCGCTCGGACGGCACCGAAGACAACTCGAACGGGCTGCTGCTGCGCCGCTGGTTGCGATCTTCCCGCGGCGTGGCGCCGAAGAAGTTGCGGTAGGCGCTGGAGAAATGCGGCCCCGAGGAGAAGCCACACGACAGGCCGATCTGGATGATCGACTTGCTGGTTTGCATCAACATCTGCCGGGCCTTGTTCAGGCGCAGTTCCAGGTAGTACTGGCTCGGCACGCGGTTGAGGTACTGCTTGAAAATCCGTTCCAGCTGCCGACGGGACACGCACACATGCTGGGCGATTTCGTCGGTGGTGAGCGGCTCTTCGATGTTGGCTTCCATCAGCAACACGGCCTGCGTGAGCTTTGGATGGCTGGAGCCGAGGCGATTCTGCAATGGGATGCGCTGACGCTCACCCCCCTCACGAATACGCTCAACCACCAACTCTTCGGACACCGCGCCAGCCAGTTCAGCGCCGTGGTCACGGGCCAGCACTGCCAGCAACAGATCGAGCACCGACATCCCGCCGCACGCGGTCAGGCGATCACGATCCCAGTCGAACAAATGGCTGGTAGCGATGACCTTGGGGAAACGCTCGGCGAAATCATCCTGCCAGCGCCAATGCACCGCAGCACGATAGCCATCGAGCAAACCGAGCTGGGCCAACGGATAGACACCGGCCGACAGACCGCCAATCACACAACCGGCACGCACCAATTGCTTGAGTGCGCTGCTGAGCGCTGGCGCCAACGTCGTCGGCGGCTCATCGGCCAGCAGGAACAGCTTCTGGAAATTTTCCAGCTTGCCGGTCCAGGGCTCACCCGGCAATTGCCAGGCCCCCTCGGCAGGTGCTTCGGCCTGCAGAAACGAGAGTTCGTAAACAACATCCGGATGCACGCGCTGAGCAACACGCAAGGCCTCCTCGGCCAGCGCCAGCGTCAAGGCTTTAGTGCTGGGCCAAATCAGGAAACCAATTCGATGGGCAGTCATGGCGGGCAATCCGAAACGAAACAGTGATGAAGGCATGGGCCAATGCTAGCCCGTAAACGAACACAAATCTCAAAGCCAGCAAGGATCCCCTGTGGGAGCTGGCTTGCCAGCGATGGCGGTATGTCTGTACCAGAGATGCAAACTGGCCTACCGCTATCGCTGGCAAGCCAGCTCCCACAAGGATCGGGGGCGGGCCTCTAAATTGCGAAGCATGCACTATCCTTGTGCACAACGGCAGTCCTGATTATTTCAAGCTGCCGGACAGGAATTGTTGCAGACGTTCGGACTGTGGATTGACCAGTACTTCACGCGGGTTGCCGCTTTCTTCAACCACGCCTTTGTGCAGGAACACCAACTGGTTCGACACTTCACGGGCAAAGCCCATTTCGTGCGTCACCACGACCATGGTCCGACCTTCCTGGGCCAGCGCCTGCATCACTTTCAACACGTCGCCCACCAGCTCCGGGTCGAGTGCCGACGTCGGTTCGTCGAACAGCATCACCTCAGGTTCCATCGCCAACGCACGGGCAATCGCCACACGTTGCTGTTCGCCACCGGACATATGGCCAGGGTAGGCATCTTTACGATGAGACACGCCAACCTTGGCCAGGTACAGCTCGGCCTTTTCACGGGCTTCGGCCTTGGACATGCCGAGGACGTGAACCGGCGCTTCCATGATGTTTTCCATCGCGGTCATGTGCGACCACAGATTGAAATGCTGGAACACCATCGACAGCCGCGAACGCATGCGTTGCAGCTGTTTCGGGTCGGCGGCTTTCAGCGCGCCGTCCTTGTTCGCCACCAGTTTCAGCTCTTCGTTGTTGAGCAGAATCTTGCCGGCGTGCGGTTGCTCAAGCAGGTTGATGCAACGCAGGAAAGTACTTTTGCCGGAGCCACTGGAGCCGATGATGCTGATCACATCGCCGGCCGCCGCTTTCAGGGACACGCCCTTGAGCACTTCGTGACTGCCATAGCGTTTATGCAGGTCTTGGACTTCAAGTTTGTACATGCTGTCGGTTCTCACAAAAACAGTCAGTCAGTGGTTTCAGTGCTTGCGCGGGGCGAGGTAGCCCAGCCAGCGGTGCTCGGCCATCTTGAACAGGCGCACCAGAATGAACGTCATGCACAGGTAGAACACGCCTGCGGTGATGTAGGCTTCGAACGGCAAGTAGTACTGAGCATTCACGGTACGCGCGGCACCGGTGATGTCGATCAGGGTCACGATGGACGCCAGACTGGTGGTCTGCAGCATCATGATCACTTCGTTGCTGTACTGCGGCAGCGCCCGGCGCAGGGCCGACGGCAGCAGGATGCGCTTGTACATCTTGAAGCGCGACATGCCCATGGCCTTGGCCGCTTCGATCTCACCGTTCGGCGTAGCGCGCAGGCTGCCGGCGATGATTTCCGCGGTGTAGGCGCTGGTGTTGATCGCAAAGGCCAGGCACGCACAGAACGTCGCGCTGGACAGCCACGGCCAAAGGAAGCTTTCACGGACCGCTTCGAACTGCGCCAGACCGTAGTAGATCAAGAACAGCTGCACCAGCATCGGCGTGCCGCGGATCACGTAGGTGTAGAGCCAGGCCGACATGTTGACGATCGGCTGCTTGGAAACCCGCATCAAGCCCAGCGGCAAGGCGGCCAGCAAACCGAACAGCAGCGACAGCGCGAGCAGTTTCAGGGTGGTGACCAGGCCGCCGAAGTACAGCGGCAAGGCCTCCCAAATGACGTTGTAGTCGAAGATCATAGATCAGCCGCCCTTACGCCTACCGAGTAGCGCTTCTCAAGGTGACGCAATGCCAGCAACGAGACACTGGTGATCACCAGGTACATCGCGGCCACTGCGAGGAAGAAGGTGAAAGGCTCGCGGGTGGCATCTGCCGCCTGCTTGGCCTTGAACATCATGTCTTGCAGACCGACCACCGAAATCAGCGCAGTCGCCTTGGTCAATACCAGCCAGTTGTTGGTGAAGCCCGGAATCGCCAGGCGAATCATCTGTGGCACCAATACCCGGAAAAACACCTGAAAACTGCTCATGCCGTATGCCGCACCGGCTTCTGCCTGGCCTTTCGGGATTGCCATGAAGGCCCCACGGAAGGTTTCCGACAGGTACGCACCGAAGATGAAACCCAGGGTGCCGATACCGGCGACCAACGGGTTCAGGTCGATGTAGTCGTCATAGCCGAGCAATGGCGCCACACGGTTGAGCAAGTCCTGACCGCCGTAGAAAATCAGCAGGATCAGCACCAGATCGGGAATCCCGCGGATCACCGTGGAATACAGATCGCCCAGCCTGGCCAGCCAGCGTACCGGCGACAGGCGCAATGCGACCCCGATCAGACCCAGAACAATGGCCAAGGCCATGGACGACAAGGCGAGCTGAAGCGTCAGCCATGCGCCATCGAGGATGACAGCCCCGTAGCCTTTCAACATGATTCAGGTCCTCGAAAGTTGGGATGAAAAAATGGCGCAAACCTCAGAGATCCTGTTGCTTGCGCCATTTCGGATGGACGTGCGAGCTATTTACTTACCGTAAATATCGAACGCGAAGTACTTGTCCTGGATTTGCTTGTACTTGCCATTCTCACGAATGGTCGCGATGGCTGCGTTGATCTTGTCCAGCTCAGCCTTGTCGCCTTTACGAACCGCGATGCCTACGCCGTCGCCGAAGTATTTGACGTCGGTGAACGCCGGGCCAACGAAGGCGAAGCCTTTGCCAGCGTCGGTTTTCAGGAAGCCGTCATCCAGCAAGGTAGCGTCTGCCACGGTGCCATCGAGGCGACCGGCAGCCACGTCCAGGTAGATTTCGTTCTGCGAGCCGTACGGCTTGACTTCAGCGCCCAGCGGCTTCAGGACTTCTTCAGCGAAACGGTTGTGGATCGAACCGCGTTGCACGCCGATTTTCTTGCCCTTGAGCTCGGCCAGGTTGTCGCTGACCTGCGTACCGGCCTTCATGACCAGACGTGCCGGGGTGTTGTAGTACTTGTTGGTGAAGTCCACGGACTTCTTGCGGTCGTCAGTGATCGACATGGACGACAGGATCGCGTCGATCTTGCGCACTTTGAGTGCCGGGATCAGACCGTCGAACTCTTGTTCGACCCAAACGCACTTGACCTTCATCTCTTCGCACAGGGCGTTGCCGATGTCGTAGTCGAAACCGACGATGCTGCCATCCGGAGCCTTGGACGCGAACGGAGGGTAAGCCGCCTCGATACCAATTTTCAGAGGCTTTTCATCGGCGAACGTTGGCAGGGACAGCACGGACAGTGCCAGGGCGCCAAGAAGCACGAGTTTCTTCATCTTAGGACTCCATCGGTATAGGGCGAAAACGGCAGAGTGAGCGACAGCCCAATATGCGAATGGGTGGAAACGGAAAGCGGCGCTGCGTCGTAGGATTGTTGCGGTGAGATCAGCTTTGATTTCAACGCGGGCAACGGCGAGCGAGTGATCGGCATTCTAACGACAGGCCCGAAGCCGATATTTCTTCAATGCGACAACAAATTACAGAAGCACCGAGAAACCCGACCGAGCACATTGACAGCCCTGCAAATTCATGCAAGAGCAAAAGACAGTGAACCGATCTATATTGCAAATTGCGGGCCTATTATTCGCAAACCCTTCTAATCCGGCAAGCGCAGCGTTGTGTCTTCTTTTTCAGGTGGCCTGAGGAGGCCCTGGAACGGGGCTTTGCGTTTCCCAATGTCTCGAAAGCGGGCGAGCGGTTACACATTTAGTTACTTGAGGCGGGGCGGGTAACAGTGGGAAGCGTCGTACGGGGGAAGCCGATAAATATTCGTTGTTGATGTGCTGCCCGACAGACCGCCATCGCGAGCAAGCTCGCTCCCACACTAAATCGTGTGGAAACACAAACCTTGCAAACCCCACAAATCCCCTGTGGGAGCGAGCTTGCTCGCGATGAGGCCAGCCCAAGCAATAGAGATTCCAAACCCGATCACCACAAAAAAGCCCCACCAGGCTCAACACCGGGCGGGGCTTTCGATGACTCAGGAACCGCTGTTACGCGACGCTCATGGTCTTGTGCGTATCAATCAAATGCTGCACCACACCCGGGTCCGCCAGGGTAGAGATATCCCCCAACCCCTCGTATTCCGCCGTGGCGATCTTACGCAGGATACGGCGCATGATTTTCCCCGAGCGGGTTTTCGGCAGGCCTGGCGCCCACTGAATCACATCCGGCGAGGCAATCGGTCCGATCTCTTTGCGCACCCAGTTTTTCAGTTCCAGGCGCAGCGCTTCACTCGGCTCTTCGCCACCGTTGAGGGTGACGTAGACATAAATGCCCTGCCCTTTGATGTCATGCGGCACACCGACCACCGCCGCTTCGGCGACTTTCGGGTGAGCGACCATCGCGCTTTCGATCTCGGCAGTACCCATGCGGTGACCGGAAACGTTAAGCACGTCATCCACACGCCCGGTGATCCACCAGTAACCGTCTTCATCGCGACGCGCGCCGTCACCGGTGAAGTACATGCCACGGAAGGTCTTGAAGTAGGTGTCGACAAAGCGGTCGTGATCGCCGTACAGCGTACGCGCCTGACCTGGCCACGAATCGAGAATCACCAGGTTACCCTCGGCAACGCCCTCGATGATATTGCCCAGGTTGTCCACCAACGCCGGCACCACCCCGAAAAACGGACGCGCCGCCGAGCCTGGCTTGAGCGCGTGAGCGCCCGGCAGCGGGCTCATCAGGGTCGCGCCGGTTTCGGTCTGCCACCAGGTATCGACGATCGGGCAACGGGATTGGCCGACGTTCTTGTAGTACCAGTCCCACGCTTCCGGGTTAATCGGCTCACCGACCGAACCCAGCAGACGCAGGCTGCTGCCATCCGCACCTTCAACGGCTGCGGTGCCCGAGGCCATCATGGCGCGGATCGCGGTTGGCGCGGTGTAGAGGATGTTGACCTTATGCTTGTCGACGATCTTCGCCACCCGGGTGATGTCCGGATAGTTCGGCACACCTTCAAACAGCAAGGTGGTCGCGCCGTTGGCCAGCGGGCCATAGACAATATAAGTGTGGCCGGTGACCCAGCCGACGTCGGCGGTGCACCAGTAGATTTCGCCCGGACGGTAGTCGAACACGCGCTCGTGGGTCAGCGCGGCGTACAACAGATAACCGCCGGTGGTGTGCTGCACGCCCTTCGGCTTGCCGGTGGAGCCGGAGGTATACAGGATGAACAGCGCTTCTTCAGCGCCCATCTCTTTCGGCGCACACACAGTGCCCGCGACTTTCATCAGGTCTTCGTACCAGATGTCGCGGTGCTGGTTCCACTTGATGTTGCCACCGGTGCGCTTGCACACGATGACCTTCTGGATGCTGCTGGTTTCCGGGTTGGTCAGCGCGTCATCGACGTTGGCCTTGAGCGAGATCTTTTTGCCGGCACGCAGGCCTTCGTCAGCGGTGATCACCACTTTCGATTTGCAGTCGATGATCCGACCGGCCAGGGCTTCCGGCGAGAAGCCGCCGAACACCACCGAGTGAATCGCACCGATCCGGGTACAGGCCAACATGGCGACCACGGCTTCGGGAATCATCGGCATATAGATAGTCACCACGTCGCCGCGGTGGACATCCTGGCCGCGCAAGGCGTTGGCGAACTTGCAGACTTGTTCGTGCAGCTCGCGGTAGGTGATGTTGCGACTCTCGGCCGGGTCATCGCCCTCCCAGATGATCGCGATCTGATCGCCACGCTCGGCGAGATGGCGGTCCAGGCAGTTATAGGAAACGTTCAGGGTGCCGTCGGCGAACCATTTGATGTCGACATGGTGATCGTCGAAGGACGTCTGCTTCACCGTGGTGAAAGGCTTGATCCAGTCGAGGCGCTTGGCTTGCTCGCGCCAGAAGCCGTCCGGGTTGACGACCGACTGCTGGTACATGGCCTTGTAGGTCGCCTCGTCAGTCAGCGTGTTGGCCGCAACCTCGGGACGAACGGGATACAGAGAAGCCGCACTCATCTTTCTTACCTCGGTGGAATAGTTGTTTTTGTATGGCCCCGTTGTAGCCCGGGGCGGGCCTATAGAACCATTCGACGATGGTAGTAACAAGCCCCTACAAAATGTCGTATTTACCGAGCAAGCCGCTCAGACACCGCGATTTACGCGGGTTTCAGGCGTTTTTAGAAAGGTGATTCGGGAGTCTACATGGTCGTTTTTACGAGATTGTTACAGGAAATGCCAAAAGTCTTTATCAAAAGCACACCTATATACGGGTAACTCGCACGCCTAAAATCAGCCTCGCCAACAAGGCAAGCGTGATTAACCCAGTTGCAGCCCCCACGAAGGCAGTTAATCCAACACTCTGCAATCAAGTTCCACACGCAACCCCAAAAAGGTTGCGTGACCCCATTCGACCTCAGAAAGGTAAAATTGAAATGAAAGCTTTATTGGTTCTGGCCCTCAGCAGTCTGTGCGTAACCGCCATGGCAGACGAGATCCCGACTGATGCTGCCAGCAACACCGTACCGGTTGAGGAATACACTTACTCGACTCACTTGGACATCGCCAAAGTTATCTCCATGAGCGAAGTTCCAAGCGTTTGCGAAGTTGTACCAGCCCGCATGGAATATGAAGACTCGAAAGGTCAACGGCATATTCTGCGCTACAGCGTAATGGGTAACGGCTGCTCCAACGGCTGATCATCAACGCTGAGGTTTGGCTGATTGCCGAACCCGACATCACCGCCCGGCCTTCGTCGGGCGTCGTTGTGTCTGGAGACACAGAAACCCGAACCAAAACACTACATGTAGTGTAAAAAGCCGTTTTTGGTTGTTTTTTGAACAGATCATCCGATCAACAATTGTCACCCAAAACTGCACACAATCGCGCCCCGAAAAACACCCCATCTCCCCTGCAAGTCCCACCCCATCGGGCTTGCGGCGTTTTGCCAGCCAACACCGACGTCATCAACGCTGCCGAGTCGCCAAAAAACAGCAAAAAAAATCTTCACCGGCCAAAGCCCTGTAAACCCTTGCTCCGCCTTGATTACGCGCCCTGCCGAGGGTTCTCTGAGCCACTTCGTCGCACCACAACCGTGAAAAAACACCTATAATGCGCCCGTAAATCGGGCCTGCAACATCCCCTTACAGGAGGATGCAGGACGCTGAGGCCACCGCAGGAGCTGACGACGTTATCTCCGCCCTTAGCGACTTCAGGACACCCGTACACATTTCTGTTTTTTGCCTGCGTATTGCTGCAACAAACGATTCCTTTTAGAGACAACGCGGCCAGCGGACCGTGTGAAAAACCGACCATCAGTGTTTTCACACGGGCGACTGGCCCTCACGCAGGAGACGACACGTCATGCTGAGCTGGGACGAATTCGACAAAGAAGACGGCGAAGTTGTCGCCAAAGGCGCCAATGCTGGCCACGCAACTGAAGCCAACATGGACCGCCTCGACAGCGCCGGTGGTGCCGCAGCCCTTGAAGCTCGCGCCGTAACCGCCACCGACTCGGCTGCGATCGTTCGCGCCAAGGCCGCCCTCGACAAACTCGACGTCGCCGAAGGCCTGGCCGAACTCGAAGGCGCTTCTGCCCGCGTTGCGGTCGACGAAAAGCGCATGATCAACTGCCGCGCCGACCTCAACCAACTCGTCCCGTTCAAATACGACTGGGCCTGGCAGAAGTACCTGGACGGCTGCGCAAACCACTGGATGCCGCAAGAAGTCAACATGACCGCCGACATCGCCCTCYGGAAAAACCCGGAAGGCCTGACCGACGACGAGCGCCGCATCGTGATGCGCAACCTCGGCTTCTTCTCCACCGCCGACTCCCTGGTTGCCAACAACCTGGTGCTGGCCGTGTACCGCCTGATCACCAACCCGGAATGCCGCCAGTACATCCTGCGCCAGGCGTTCGAAGAGGCGATCCACACCCACGCCTACCAGTACTGCATCGAATCGTTGGCCATGGATGAAGGCGAGATCTTCAACATGTACCACGAGATCCCATCGGTCGCGAAAAAAGCCACCTGGGGCCTGAAGTACACCCGTTCGATCTCCGATCCGAAGTTCGAAACCGGCACCGTCGAAACCGACAAAGAACTGCTGCGCAACCTGATCGCCTACTACTGCGTTCTGGAAGGCATCTTCTTCTACTGCGGCTTCACCCAGATCCTCTCCATGGGCCGCCGCAACAAAATGACCGGCGTCGCCGAGCAGTTCCAGTACATCCTGCGCGACGAATCCATGCACCTGAACTTCGGCATCGACGTGATCAACCAGATCAAAATCGAAAACCCACACCTGTGGGATGCTGAAATGAAGGAAGAAGCTTCGCAGATGATTCTGCAGGGCACTCAGCTGGAGATCGAATACGCTCGTGACACCATGCCTCGCGGCGTGCTGGGCATGAATGCGGCGATGATGGAGGACTACCTGAAGTTCATCGCTAACCGTCGTTTGTCGCAGATTGGTTTGAAAGAAGAGTATCCAGGGACGACTAACCCGTTCCCTTGGATGAGCGAGATCATGGACTTGAAGAAAGAGAAGAATTTCTTTGAGACTCGGGTTATTGAGTATCAGACTGGTGGGGCTTTGAGCTGGGATTGATTTCTGGCTTGAGATGCTTGCTTGAAAAAGGTCGCCGAATGGCGGCCTTTTGTTTTTTGAAGCTGGACGGTTCGTCTTAGAACACCTTTCCTTCCGAGTGTGAATTTCAAGAGACTGAAGTACCTCCAGACACGAACCTCTCCCTGCGCCCTACAAGCAATCTCCTACAACAATCAGCGAAACAATCACCTACCCACGCCCCTGTGCCACCACTACTCTATTGGAAGGTGCCTAAGAAACGCCCAACGTAGCGACTACCTCTCCCCATAATGCCAACCGGACTTTTGATGTGTCCTCTTGGTTTTGTGAGATGCGGTGTAGTCTGTTGGGGTTATTTACATCCTCTACGTTGGGCCAACCCAAATGCTTGTAGAGGCTATGTAAATGACTTTTCTATCCGCCTACAAATGGCTAAACCCTCAGGTGGTCGAGCATGATTGATGACCACTTCGAAGCGATACTCTTCATCCGCCACCACCGTCATCTACATGCTATCTGGCTGGAATCTCAAGCTTGGTTCTGCGCTCGCGACTTTGGCCGTTTACTTGGGAGATACCTCGATGAACGAGCAGTACGCAAACTCGATCCAGATCAAAAGCGCATGCTCTGGCTTCGCCGCTATGGCGAAAATCACGGATCACTCATGATCAGTGAATCTGGTGCTTATGCACTGCTTATCCATCACCATTTCCCTGAAAACCGCAACCTGCGGCAATGGCTAACCCATGAAGTGGTGGCGGTACTGCGTGATGCACACCAACCCGTAAATATGACGCTGCCGAATGTGAGCTTACTGAAGTGGCCCGGACTGTCGCTTAGCCTGCTGCATTGGCATAACGAACCTTGGGTCAGGCTGCGAGACCTACCGCAGGTCATGTCTGATCCAGAGCTATCTGAATATAGGAGAACACCAAAGCGAAAACGCTCTTGGTGGCAGATCGCAACTCGTTTTATCCATGTGAACTGAGGTTTGAAACAGTTAACGTGTGAGGCATGTATCCAGCAAGATTTGCCTCACATCATCTAACTACCTTAGGTCAAATCGTCGAAAACCCACCGACCATGGAGCATGCTTTTCAGTTGCTCGACGCTCAGCAGCGTATCCGGCCTCTTATGGACAACCGCGTGGCAGTTTGCGCAGAGTGTAATCAGGTCTGTCGCTGGATCGACTGACTGATCCTCCTCATATTCGGAAATGGGCTTCACATGGTGCACATGGATAAAGCCTTTTGCATGCTCGCCATACGCCTTCTCGAAATCAAAACCACAGGCTTTGCATTTGAGCCCATGAATAGCTATTGCTTGGCGCCGAAGCTTTGGACAGCGCTCATACTTCACACCGAAATATGTGATTTTTTTCCCTTCAATACCGACGGTCCTAGTCTCAAAATCCTGCGCACCATCGGTTAGGCTGGAATCATCGACCTGATCCGACTTCAACACCGCAAGGGCGTGGATGCTGTCAAATGCGGCTTGATCAATTACCCGGACACCGTTACGCCAGTAATTATCTTTGAGTTTTGGAGGAATCGGCTCAAGGTATACCCCATCAACTTTGTTCGGAACTGCAGATTCAAAGGGTTTAAAGCCCTCAATGACTGCAAACAAGTCACCTTTTGTGCTGTTCTTGTCTGCATGCACCCTCCCTATTCGAGCAACACCAAAATAATGAGGGTCGGCGCTCAGGCGCTGATCCGAAAAAGCCTTGTTTCTCATTTTGCCTTTGTAATACAGCACCGCGGTTCCTTCGGTAAGAATCGCCCTGTACTGCTTCGGGAAGTGGTAAAGCGCCCCTGTTTGATCGGCCCACTTCGACTCATCATTTTCGACAATGACAGCTGGCATCCATTCATCCTCTTAGCAGAGGATGAAGCCTACCAAATTAAGAGAAAACTCCTACACGATCAGCGAAAGAATTCTACGACTCTCGATCAGTAAATGAGAGATGTCACTCAAGCAGTATTGTCAAAATTCGCAAATATCCGGATTTTCCCCTTCAACCGCCCAGGCTTGCGTACCCGAGGCGTATCGATATGGGGCAGCAGATCCAGATAAGGTTTACCGGCCTTAGTAATCACAATCTCGTCGCCATGCCATGCACGCTCGGCAAGTTGGGAGAGCTGGGATTTTGCTTCGCGCATGTTTACTTGTACCAGTTCAGTCATATGGCACCTCCACAGAATTAGCCAAGCTAGCCCGAGTCGTAGACTTTCGATAGACAAGGTGTTGAGTTGACCTTCTGTCAAAAATGACTTCTCAAGTGGGCATCAGTGGAATCGCCCCCTCACCCTAACCCTCTCCCCAAAGGGGCGAGGGGACTGACCGAGGTGTCGGGGCGAATGACTGCGACCTGGGAGGTTGAGTCGAACTCAGGCCTTGAAAGCGTCAGCGTTCGACTCAGCTTCCTCCCTCACTTACCCAACCCACTAATCTTCCACGGGCACACCGCTTCCCTCACCCCGCTCGGTCCAACAATTTCCGGTGTCTGCCCCAACGACCTCGCACTCAGCACTTTGCCCACCTGCTCGATCAACTTATCAAACCCCAACGTCGCATTTTCCTGCTGCAACTTGCGCAGTTGCTCCACCACGGCGTAGGTGAAGGCGCCGTAGCTGGTGGAGCCAACCTCATACTCGTTGGCTTTTTCGTTTTCTCGGGCGGCGTAGAGCATCAGGGGCATGTAGGGGCCGTGGTGGCCGTAGAGTTTGCCTTGGCGTTGCAGTTGCGCTTTTTTCTCGGGGCGTAGGCCGGTGGCGGCGCCTTGGGTGCTGCGGGTGCGGGTGAGTCCGCGGGAGGTGTGGTCGTGTTCGCTGAAGTCGCGGCCGTCGCTGTCGGCGGCGTACACCCGGCGGTCCCAGTCGCCGGCGTAGGGGTCCCAGCGCAGCATGCGGTGGCGGATGTCGCTGGGTGGGGTGATGCCGCGCACGCGGCCGTTGCCGCGGGTCATGCCGCCGGCGTAGCAGCAGTCGAACATGACGGTCAGTTTGGCGCCGTGGCCGTTCGGGTCAAATGGCAGGTGGCTGTAGAACTGGCGGAACAGTTTGTCGGTGAAGTGGGTGTTTTCGTCGTCCCAGTCGAAGTCGTAGAGCACCAGGGTTTCGTCCATGCGGTCGGCTTCGCCGCTGCTGCTGTAGGCCGGCAATTGGGTGCCGTGGCCGGAATAGAACAGCACGCGTTCGTCGCCGGCGCGGGCGCCTTCTACCAGCCATTCGAGGCGCTCGACGAAGTTCGCCCGTGTCGCTCGGGCGTCGTGCAGCAACCGAATGTCGCCAGCGTCGTAGCCGCTTTCCTGGAGCATGCGGCTGATCAGGTAGGTGTCGTTGATGCAGCCGTCGAGGCGCGCGCCCGGTTCGGGGTAATCGTTGATGCCGACCACTAGGGCGCGGCGTTTGCGTTGGCCGCTGCGGGACAGGAACGCCGGCACTTCCAGAGCGCTTGCCGCCACCACATCGCGAGCCAGTTGTGGCCAGAGGCCGGTCTGGCTGGTGGCGGACGATAAGTAAGCTTGCGCTGCGTGATTGAGGTCGAGCAGGTCATCACGCAGCGGCACGCTGAACTCGGTTTGCAGGTCGACCCGTGCCGAGTCTGGCGAGGTGATCGGCCGGGTCAGCAAGCCGTCGTTGGGGTTGTAGAGGTGGAACCAACGGCGAATGCCTCGTCCGTTTTCACTCAGGCGCATGACCCGCCCGCCCCACACTTCGCGCATCACCAGTGGCAGTGCGATGGGCGAGCCGAAGCTGACGAACACCCGGCCATCGACGAGTTTCAGCGCCGAACCTTTCTTGGCCACCGAACGGCGCAAGGCGTCGTAACCGATCAGGCTGCCCAGCCCTTGGGCGAAGATGATCTGCGGGTTGAACGCGTCGATCTTCGCCAACAGGTGTTGGGTCAGTGCGGTGCGTAAATCGGCGTCTTCGATCCATTGCACGATGGCGCCGACGGTGGTGCGCAGCATCTGATTGACCGGCAGGCCCCAACTGCCGAAATCCTCGTCGGCCTTGCCCCTGGCGTCGTCCCGCAACATGGCCAGGCCGCGGGTGATCTGGGCGAAGTCTGGTCCAGACTTGAGTTGATCATCGAAGGGCAGAAAGTCGATGTCCTGGTCGTCGATAACGCGACCGTTCTGCGCCAGTTGGCTGCGGATCAGCGTGCGCCATTGCTCCCGCCAGTTCGCGTCGGTACTGCCCTGCCCATTGGCGGGCTGCGTGAATCCCACACCCGGCAGGCACAGGACTCGCAGTTGCGCGGGCACAACAGCCGGCACCGCCCCAGCTTGCAAGGTTTTGACGGCGGGCGCCGCAACGCCAGCCACCGTTTGACCGTGGGCAGTGGCCATCAAATCCTGCAGGCGCCGCAGTTTCGCCTCCAGGCTGTCGGCACTGGGCGCGGCGGACGTGAGGGCGGCCTGGCCGGGATCAACCAATGCCCGGGTGCGGCTGTCGAGGAAACTGCTGACACCTTGGGCGCTGTTTTTCCAGATCTGCTCCGGATCCAGGCCATCGAGGTAACCGGTGGCGCTGTCCACCACCTGCCGGCTTTGGGTCGCCAGTTGGGACTCGATCAAGGGCAGCCCGGCGCGGCTTGGCACGGCGGTGGCGGCCAGTTTCGGTGCAGGAGCAACGCTTGCGGCTGTGCGCCAGATCGGCGCGTTGCCGAAGTGCTGGGCCGCGACCACCCTTGCACCCAGGGCACTGCGCGGCAGTTGGAAATGATCGCAGAGAAAGGCCAGCAAACTGGTGTGGTCGTAATGCTGCGCCTGGAGGTTGTCGGTCCACGGAATCAGACCGGGATTGAGCCACGGCGAGGCGAGGATCGCCGGTACGCGGATGCCCAGCCGAGTGAAGGGATTGGGCCAGTCGACATCAACCGTTGACCCCGTCGCCACGCAAGTCGGTGGCACCACATGGTCATGGAAGCCGCCATGCTCGTCGTACAGCAGCACGAACAGGGTTTTGCTCCAGAGGTCGGAGTTGGCCGACAAGGCGTTGAACACCTCACCGACAAACTGATCGCCAAAGCGCAGGTCTTCCGGTGGATGGTGCGAAACGTTGGGCCCGAGTTTGCCGTTGAGCAGGCCATAGCTCGGCTCGATCCACGACAGTTCGGGAAGCTTGTTACCAGCAACATCCGACTTGAAGTCGTCGATGCTCATGTGCTGCAAGCCACCTTTGACCAGCGCCGCCAGCGGGATGGCACCGTCGGAATAAATGCGCACGTCGTGGCCCTTGTCGCGCAGCAGCGAAAAAATGCTGTCGCCACCAAATTGTGCGATCAAGCTCTTGATACCGGCCAGCACGGTGCCTGTGGAGGGCATCAGCAAGTGGCCGTTGCAACTGCCGAGCATGGCGAAAAAACGGTTCGGCCAGGTCGGGCCCGGCACCGAGGCAAACCAGCGGTCGCACACGGTGAAGTTGCGCGCCAGCCCCTGGATCGCCGGCAGCGGATCGGCGGCGGGCGTGGAGCCAAACGGGATGTAGTTCATCGCCCGCTGGGCCATGGATTGCGAGTAAGTTTTGTACACCTTCAGATCGTTGCGGGCCTTGTCGTAGGCGTCCTGCGCAAAGCCATCGAGCTTGGGTGCAGTCAGGCTGGTCTTGAGTGACACATCCAGTTGCTTCACCACATCGACGAACTCGTGACCCAGGTCGAAACCTTCGCTGTCCTTGGCCGGCAGCGCCGGTGGCGAAGGCGCGGGCGGTGCCCACAGGGCGAAGTAGTCAGGTGTTTCCGCCGTTTGAGTGATCACCGCCGAATTACCACTGGCGTCCTTCAGCGGGTTGGTGCTCGGCGCTTTACGGTTGATGCCGTCGCACGCGGGGTTGATGCTGGTGTAATCCCCCAGCAGATGATCGAACGAGCGGTTTTCCATCATCAGCACAACGACGTGCTTAATCTCGTCGGGCCAGTTGTTCGACATGCTGCTCTCCCTGAGTTGATGTGCCCGATCGAGCTCAGGGCTTGGGCTGTGGGACTGTTTTGCTGCCCGTCAGGCGGATCATCTGGCTCAACATCTTGAACCAGAAGTCACCGCCCAACGAGGCAGCCAACGCCGCCGTCATGACCCCAAGCAACCAGTAGCCGAACCAGGCGATTTTGTTTGTCTGATCGTGGTGTAAAAACGCCGGCAAGTTGTTCCAGCCGATAGCGCCCTGAGGCAGCGCCTGCAAACTGCTCAATGCCGAATCGAACTGGCACTGGGCCTTGTCATCCCGATTCGCGCAGGCTTGATCGAGCGTTGCGGATGCGCTGTTCGTCGCCAGATTGTTGGCCATCTGCATGCCTGCCGCGTGCAACGTGTCATTGCGCACCATGCCCTGCATGAGGTCGAACGCGTTGACATTGAGCACCAGGCAAATCACCAGCGAGCAGACCAGCGAAACGACTTTGGCATTGCGCCGCATCCAGCCTTCGGCGCGGTCCATCACCGCATTGATCCAGTGCTCCAGCCGGGTCTTGAACGCGCACAGCAGCTCCTGGGCCGTGGTGACTTTGGCCTGGGCCGCCGCAAGCATCGTCGACAGTGCGCGGCGCAAGTGCTCGGACGGAACCTGCGCAATGCCCTTGGTCAGGGCTGCATTGAGTTCGTCGAGGGGAATATCCAGAGTCGTGGTGTCGTCTTTGTGCAGCAGCAGCGTGATCACCACCTGCGCCAGCATCGCCGGGTCCAGGTAACTGGGGCGATTGCCCGGTGGCGCCATGGACTGAATCATCGGGTGATCGAGCACCTGCTGGAAGAACGCGAGGTCGCTGTCGTTCAGCCCCTTCAATTTGCCGGTGAACAACAGCTTCAGGGCGTTATAAAGGTACTTCGCCCGGACTTTCTGGAAGAACGATTGAATGATTTCAGTGAGGGTGGTGACGAAAATACCCAGCAGCGTGAACAGCGCCAACATCCCGAGAATCGCGTCCAGAACGACCGACCCAAACATCCTTACCTCCTTGTAGATGTGGCACAAAGTCAGCTCGAATCAAGACCTCAGGATGAGGAAAGGAGCAATGCGGCCCACCTCACAACGCTAGTCAGGCTATGGGGTCTTGTCCAATTGCAAAGGGCGTTGATGCGACGAACGTGAATCAACAGGTGCGCCATCACGCGCCACCCGCTATTAATACGCCACCTACCTCTCAAGGACCCGAGCGCGCATGAAATTCGACACCGCCTACTGCATCAGCCTCGACGACAAGCTGTCGATCTATGACGTGCGCGATCTGAACTTCGACGAAACCATGGACTTCGACTCGGCCAAGGAGCGCTTCCAGTGCCCCAACGACGACTGTCGCACGGCGTTCGACGAGGCGAATGGGCTGGGGACGTTCAACGCGAAAAACGTCAATTACATCCGCACGCCGCACTTCAAGAACCTGCCCGGCACCCGACATATCGAAGGCTGCCCTTATGTCAGCCTCAGAACGCCGGCGTCAGAAGGTGCAGAAACGGACGACGGGCCAGAGGAGCACTTTCCGTCAGAGCTGCTGCTGACCCGGCGTCAGTATGTGCGCAAGCCGTACACCCCACTGCCGGATGTCGATGCGCCTCGGGAACAGCCGCAACCGTCTGCCACGACCAGCACTACCGAGCACCCGACTCGCGAGTCGGCACCGGACAAGACCAGCGTCTTCGCTCACCCGGTGGAGTGCTTCGTGTCGAATTTCGATAACAAGGACCTGCTCAAACGCATGCCGCTGAAGATTGGCGAGCACACGGCGTCTTACGGCGCGTTCTTCAAAAAGATCGAATACCTGCAGGACAACAAGGGGCTGATTTACTGGGGCAAGATCAAGGCGATCAAGGACTACAACACCAGTTTCCGCATCGATTTCGAGAAGAAGGTCTGGCTCGACAAGAAGCCCTTCTCGGTGAACGTCTACCTGAGCAAAAACCTGATCGAGAACTACCGCAAGCGCAAAGCCTTCCTGGAGGAAATCAAAGGCGCCATCGGCAGCGAGCGGGAGCTTTATTGCTTCTTCTATGGCGTGACGCCGGAGTTGAAGCAGGTGCCGAGCAAGAAAAACCCCGAGCAGACATTCAGGGTGTTCAGTGGTGATATCGAGAATCTGGATCACTTCATTATTCGGGAGGTGCCGGGGTTGGAAGGTTGATTACACCACGCTCAACTCAAGCACATGCCGAGCATTACCAGAATCAACAGACCGACGTAAACCCGCGCATGCACCCGATCCGGTATGCGTCCGATCCAGGGCGTTGCCAGGCGAATCCCGAGCATCGAACCCAGGGTCAACAGTGCAAAGGCCAGCAGGTCGACGTAACCGATAAACCAGGGGCCCAGATCGAACGGTGTGAATCCGGCCATGACCATATAGGTCAATGTTCCGGCCAACGCTACGGGCAGGCTCAACGGATTGGCCATGGACGTCGCCTGGGACATGCTCAGACCACAACGTCGCAACAACGGCACGGTCATGACGCTGCCGCCGACGCCGAGAAACGTCGCAATCGCGCCAATGCTCACGCCGCCACCGGAGACTTCCGCCCTGCCCAACCGCCGTGGGGTCATTCCGTCAGCGGCTGTGAGAAAACCGCGTCGTAGCAGGCAATCCACAATCGTGACGCCCAGATAAGCGATGAACGCATAGCGGATCACTTCGCCGTCCATCCACATCGCCGCGATTGCACCAAAGACGGCGCCCAGCCCGATGAACCCGCCCAGTGGCCACAGGTAATGCCGAACAAGGTTACCTGCGCGACGGTGTTTGCCGGTGGCGACCGAGGCATTGACGATCATCACGCAGGTCGACGTGGCGACCGCTATGTGCATCGCCGATTGGCTGACCGGGTCGTCAGCACCATGGCTGAATATCAACATCCGATACAGCAGCGGCACCACGACGAACCCACCACCAAATCCGAACAGCACGGCGGTGACGCCAGTCATGCCGCCAAAAAGCGCCAGCAGAAGATAAAACATTGAGCATCGTCCATCGGTTGAGTGGGGCTCGACGATAGAAGGACGCTGCTTGGCCTGCTTCAGCAAGTCAGCCAATAATGTTTGCGTTTACGCCAACCGCTGGATGCTTGTTCTATGCGCAACACATCGATTGATTTGCTCGACCACACGCCACGCGCCGTGGTGGCGATTGGAACGGATTATCCGAATGGGCATCTGCTGCCGCGTCACCGCCATCGTCGGGCGCAGTTGTTGTACGGCGCCACGGGTGTGATGCAGGTCAGCACCGACGACGGTAATTGGGTAGTGCCACCGCAGCGCGCGGTGTGGATTCCAGCGGGTGTGCCGCATGAAGTGTTGATGCTCGGGGTCAGCACTCGCAGCCTGTACATCGAACCCACAGCGATGAACGCGTTGGGCAGCAATTGTCAGGTGATCGGGGTTTCAGCGCTGCTGCGGCAACTGCTGATGGAAGCGGTGGAGCTGCCACTCGAATACGCTGAAACGGAACGCGACGGTGTGTTGATCAGTTTGTTGTTGCATGAACTGGCACGCAGCGCCCGCCTGCCCCTGCACATTCCGCTGCCTGCGGATAAACGCCTGCTCGCACTCTGCCAGAGTTTCCTCCAGCAACCTGACGTTCATCAGTCACCACAGCATTGGGCCGATCAGTTGCACATCAGCCTTCGCACCTTCAACCGATTGTTTCGTCAGCAGACCCTGTTGAGTTTTAGCCAATGGCGGCAACGCGCCTGCGTCGTACTGGCTCTGGCGCGGCTCGCCGCAGATGAACCGGTGACGAGGATTGCCCTGGATTTCGGCTACGAAAGCCCTGCGGCGTTTTCGACGATGTTTCGCCGGGTGCTGGGGCAAGCGCCCACCGCCTACCTTGAAGAACCGAAATAGCATCGATCAAAAAATTGAGTTTGATCCGGGTTGAAAACAACTGTACAAAAACACAGTACTTATTGAATAACCCATTTCGAACCCGGAGAAAACCATGGCCTCTCTTGCGATGAAAATCACCCTGGAACGTATCGCCCTTTTCCAATTCACCCCCGCACACAGCGCACAAGCCCGTGCGATGCTGGGCTGGTCGCTGGAGGAGTTTTCCAGGGAGTCCGGGGTTACCGTTGAGGCTATCCGCCGGTTTGAGGCGGGCGGTGAAGTGCTCGACGTCACCCGCCTGGCCCTCGCCTATCGGTTTGAAGCCGAAGGCCTGGTGTTCTTCCCAGGCTTTGCACCGGGCCGAGGCATGAGCGTCAGAGGCTCTACGCCAGACCCGGTGGGACGGGCGGATTACGCGATGATTGAGTGATATCCAGAAAAATATATCAAGGATCTAGACATGATTGAGATCGAAGGAAGCATCGGAAATATTTATGACGACCTAGAAAGTCGAGACACCATCGAAATGCACCTTAAAGCCCAGCTCGCGGCAAAGATCGGCGAAATCATAAAGGCTCGCCACCTGACCCAAGTTCAGGCCTCCGAGATCCTGGGGTTATCACAGCCAAAACTTTCCGAAATGCTTCGCGGAAAATTTCGGGGCATCAGTGAAGCCAAGATGATGGAGTGTCTCTCACGGCTCGGACGCGATGTACAGATCATCGTCAAACCAGTGCCGAGATCGAGACGCGAAGGTCGGATTGAAGTGGTTTTCTCCTGATAGGGGTTCCCTTCCCCCAACACTGGCAGAGTCTGCTGTACCAGCATCTGCGCAGAACAATCCGTGGAATAGGCGTACGTCCCTAGCTATTAACGATCAACTGAACGGTCGTCTCTTCAACTTCCAACCACCAGGCCTCCCCACGTTGCGGTTGGCCAAGGCTGAACGCTTCGCCCATTTGTGGTGTGGTGATGGAAACACTGCGCTCCCAGGCCAAGGCCAATATGCGGTCGAAGGGTTCGTGCCAGGCGTGCATCGACAAATCGAAAGTGCCGTTGTGAATCGGTAGCAGCCAACGGCCCTTGAGGTCGATGTGGGCTTGCAGGGTTTCTTCCGGTTGCATGTGGATGAGCGGCCAGTCGACGTTGTACGCGCCGGTTTCCATCAGGGTCAGATCGAAGGGGCCGAACTGTTCGCCGATCGCTTTGAAACCGTCGAAGTAACCGGTATCACCACTGAAGAAAATCCGTTTGCCACCATCAATCATCACCCACGAGGCCCAGAGCGTGCTGTTGCCATCGAACAGCCCGCGACCGGAAAAGTGCTGCGACGGCGTGGCAATGAAATGAATCCCCTCGATCTGAGTGCCTTCCCACCAATCCAGTTGACGCACTTTGCTCGCATCGACACCCCATTTGATCAGCGTCTCACCCACACCCAGCGGCGCAAGAAAGTGTTTGGTTTTGTCCGCCAGCTTGAGAATCGACTGATGATCGAGATGGTCGTAATGGTCATGGGACAGAATCACCGCTTCGATCGGTGGCAACTCCTCGAGGCTGATCGGTGGCTGATGAAAGCGCTTGGGGCCGGCCCATTGCACCGGCGATGCGCGTTCGGCGAAGACCGGGTCCGTCAGCCAGAACTTGTCGCGCAGTTTCAGCAGCACGGTGGAATGCCCCAGCCGAAACACGCTGTGATTCGGCGCGTCGAAAAGCTGTTCGCGAGTCAGCGCTTGAACCGGAATAACACCGGCCGGTCGTGTGTTACTCGGCTTGTGGAAAATCATGTTCCAGAAAATTCGCAGGGTCTTGCGAAAGCCTTGCCCCGGTACGGCCGCATGATTTTGGTATTGCCCCTGCTCTTGCCGGGACGTTTTCAGTTCAGTGGCGCTATCCGCCTGGTAAGAGAAAGTGGCCATGTTTGAGTGACTCCAGAAAAACCGACGAGGTGCGGCGTTTCTTTTTCGGACGATAAATGGCCAATGCACGCACGCGTCAGCCGCAAACTCTATTTTTTAACCGCTCAACTACACTGCACAGTGTAGTTTCAAGATTGCAACAAAGCCGTGAGCAAGTAAACTGCCGAGTGTAATTCTTCCTTTTTTCTGCCGAAGCGTATTTATGACAGCTCCACAGCGCCTCACCGACCGTAAACGCGAAGCCATTGTTCAGGCGGCGATTGCCGAATTCCGTGCCAACGGTTTCGACATCACCAGCATGGACAAGATTGCCGCCACTGCGGGCGTGTCGAAGCGCACGGTGTACAACCACTTCCCCAGTAAAGAAGAGCTGTGGACTGAAATCCTGCAACGATTGTGGACCAACGTCACCGCTCAACAGGACAATTGCTATCGCACAGACCTGCCGCTGCGCGAGCAGCTGGGCCAGCTACTGCACTGCAAATTGGAGCTGCTGGGAGACACCAATTTCCTTGATCTGGCACGGGTTGCCATCGCCGCCACCATCCATTCGCCAGAACGGGTCCAGGACATGGTCGAGCGCATTGGCGAACGTGAAGAAGGGCTGACCTCCTGGATTCGCGCGGCTCAGGCTGACGGTCGGCTCAAGCCTGTAGATCCAGCCTTTGCTGCCCAGCAGGTACAGGGAATGCTCAAGGCATTTGCCTTCTGGCCGCAGATCTCCCTGAACTGTCCGCCACTGTCACCCGAGATGCAAACGACGGTTGTGGAGTCGACGCTGGACATGTTTCTGGCCTGCTATCAACGGTAGGCATTCAGTGGCTTTGAAGGACTCGTATCAGTGCACGTGGAATAAATGACACGGTTCACGTGTTTTACCCCATGGGCGGAAGCTCTGACTAAATACAACAAAGTGTTTCAAAGCGTATCGGACACAAGGATCAGCACAAAAAAGCGGTCGCGTCAGCCAAGAGGCTGCCGGGCTATAGTGAGTCTCAGTCCCATGGCATTGCAGAGAGCATCATGAATTCAACCAAGCCTGAAACAGAATCTGTTGCCCCCGTCGATCACTTGCGCTTCCACCGGCCGCACGCTCATCTGGCATCGACGTTCGGCAATGACACCTTTGCGTTGAAGGCCGAAGCGTTTGCACGCTTCTTCGGCACCCCGACCTTTCTCGGCGCACAAACCCTCATTGTCGTGGTCTGGATTGCCCTGAACGTCACGGGGTTAACGACCTTCGACGTCTACCCGTTTATCCTCCTCAACCTCGCGTTCAGCCTGCAAGCAGCCTATGCCGCGCCATTGATTCTGCTCGCGCAAACCCGTCAGGCCGCCCGCGACAAAGCCCAGTCCGAAGCCGACGCGCTACACCGCGAGACCTTGGCGATTGCCAACACCGAACGGCAAGCACAAGCCGCGAAGACCTCCGCACAGTTACTGGCGTTGCTTGAGCAAAACACCCGACTGACCGAAATGACCAAAGAGCTGACTGAGCGCATTGAAAACCTGACCACGGAGATGCATCAACACGTTCTGAAGGATCAGCAACGCTCCTGATCCGGCAATTGCACCCTGCGTGATAACTCGTCGAACAGCGTCACCACCGAGCGCAATGCGCGGCAGTCCGGACGGGTCAGCAACCACAGGCTGGTGTCGTAACCGAGCAGGGGTTCGCTCAATGGGTGCAACCCCTGCGCCGGGTCGATCAGAAAGTCCGGCAACGCGGCCACCCCAAGCCCGGCGCGTACCAACTCGGTGACCGAGTGCATGCTGTTGCAGCGATAGCTCGGCAGCACACCGGGAAATTGCTGACGACGCCAGATCACGGTCGGATGGTCGGGCAAAAAGTCATCCGGAGCGATCCAGCTCAACCGCGTCAGATCACTCGGCTCGACCGATTTCAGATACGCCGCACTCGCGCACACCCGGTACGACACAGCGCCCAATCGCCGCCCAACCAGATGCTCCGGGGGTGAGCGGGTCAAGCGCAAGGCGATATCGGCATCGCGGCGGCTGAGGTTGGCGAAATCGTTGGAGGTGCTCAGTTCCAGGGTCAGCGCCGGATACGCCGGCATGAACTGCGCCAGTGCCGGCAACAGCAACGCGTGCAAGACCGAATCGGTGCAGGTCAGGCGCACGGTGCCGCTGATGACGTCACCGCCCTGCTCCACGCCAATACGCGCGGCTTCCAGCGCCTGCTCCGCGCGTTCGGCCTGCTCGGCCAGTGTTCGGGCCAGGGCGGTCGGCAAATAACCGGCGCGACTTTTCTCGAACAGCGCCTGACCCAACGCCGCTTCCAGGCGCCGAACCGCACGAAACACCGTCGAAACGTCGACCTTCAACAGCGCCGCCGCCCGTGCCAGAGAGCCGCCGCGCACCAACGCGAGAATCAAGGCGAGGTCCGGGTAATCCAGCTGATAGTGCAGCGATGCATTGAACACTTGGGTAAACGCCACTATTGATTGCGTGAACGCCAATCTATAGTGGGTTTCAACAATCAACAAGTCTTGGGAGACACCATGGAAGCGAGCCCTCAACTGCGTATTGCACTGATCGGTGACTACGACCCACAGGTCACTGCTCATCAGGCAATTCCCCTGGCGCTGAACATGGCCGCACAACACGCTGAAGTCGAAATGCACGTTGAGTGGCTGGCCACTGACCAGATTAATGCAAACACCCAACTGGCTGACTTCGACGGCTTCTGGTGCGTGCCTGCCAGCCCTTACCGCAACATGGACGGCGCGCTGCGGGCGATCCGTTTTGCCCGGGAACAGCAGCGGCCCTTCCTCGGCACCTGCGGTGGTTTTCAACACGCGGTGCTGGAATACGCGCGCAACGTTCTGGGATGGGCCGATGCCGAGCATGGCGAAACTTCGCCAGACGCCATTCGCACCGTGCTCACGCCGCTGACCTGCTCGCTGGTCGAGATCGTCGACAGCATCCGGTTGATTGAAGGCTCGCTGATCGCCAACGCCTACGAGGCCACAGAGATTCATGAAGGCTATCACTGCCGCTATGGCGTCAATCCGGCGTTCGAAGAACAACTGCTGACACACAACCTTAAAGCTACCGGTCACGATTCGGCAGGTGATCTGCGGGCCGTGGAGCTCAGCAATCATCCGTTCTTCGTCGCCACCTTGTTTCAACCTGAACGTGCGGCACTAGCCGGCACCCTTCCCCCCTTGGTCAACGCCTTTATCCAGGCCTGCGCGAGGAACGCCAGATGATCGCCAACACGCCTTCACCGCCTTACTACGCAGTGATTTTCACCTCACTGCGCACCGCCGCCGATCAGGGTTACGAGCAAGCAGCACAGCACATGGTCGAACTTGCCCGCGACCAACCAGGGTATCTCGGTGTGGAGTCGGCCCGGGGTGAGGACGGGCTCGGCATCACCGTTTCCTACTGGTCCAGCGAAGAAGCAATTCTCGCCTGGAAGCAACACGCCGAGCACAGTGCAACTCGCGAGCGCGGGCGCTCGACCTGGTATGAAGCGTTTCACACGCGGGTATGCAAAGTCGAACGCGCTTATGCCTTCGAGCGTCAGCCGGCCTGAACCCGACGGCGCAGCGCACTGATTTCCGGTAAATCCTCACGCCGCATATAAACCCGCAGCGGTTCAGTGATGTTGATCCGGTCGTCGATGTTCTGCTCCAGCAGCAAGCGGATCAACTCGCGCTTGAGGGTCATGGCTTGACCGTCCTCAGGCGCCCAGACGAATTCGCTGGCAGGGATGATCGCGTCGTCGGCGACGTCCATGCCAAAGGCGTCTTCGCTGAAGCGGACGATGTACCGGGCGGTCTTGCGATTGAAACCGACGAAGCCTTTGAGTTGGTCGGCGGCCTGGCAGATGAGTTCGGACGTGATGCGCATGGTAAACCTCACGGATGCGTCCCGAAGGACGGCTGAACGATGGTTTACACGCAGGGGCGGGATAACGGATGTTTCGGAATTTCCCTCTGACGGGGAATTTGCCGAGGTGGATCGTACTGCAAAGGGCTGCACAAAAGCGCGGAAAAATCGCCCCTCACACACGTTAATGTCGGTTTGGCGATAGCGCATCCGGCGCTCAATTGTTAAAAGGTAGGTCTTTGAAATCGCTTCTTACGAAAGGACCTCGACAATGCCTGTTACCTTCACCAAAAGTGCCCTGTTGCTGAGTCTGATGCTCGGCCTTGGCCAGGCACAGGCTACCAGCCAGCAGAGCCCGACCGCTCTGGCCACCGCCACCGGGATCCCGCACCCGGCAGTGATCGCCCACCGCGGCGCCTCTTTCGATGCACCGGAATCCACTGCCGCCTCCTACAAACTGGCGCGCGACCTGGGCGCCGATTACCTGGAAATGGACCTGCAACGCAGCAAGGACGGCGTGCTGTTCGCCTTGCATGACAACAACCTGCAACGCACCACCGACGTTGCCACCAAGTTTCCTGAACGCAAGGACAGCCCGGCCAATGCGTTCACCATCGCCGAACTCAAAACCCTGGATGCCGGCAGCTGGTTCAATACCGCGCACCCGGATCGCGCACGCGCCAGTTACGCCGGCCTGAAAATCCTGACCCTGGACGAAATCATCGATATCGCCGAAGGCAACCCGCTGCACAAGCCGGGGCTTTACATCGAAACCAAAGAGCCAAAACAGTTTCCCGGCATCGAGCGCGACCTCAAGGACAAGCTTCAGGACCGTGGCTGGCTGAGCCCGGCAGGCTCCAAGCTGGCCAAAAGTGAGCTGAGCGTCGGCCAGGGCAAAGGCAAAGTGATCCTGCAAACCTTCGAGAAGAGCAGCCTCGAACTGCTGCAAAAAGAAATGCCGCAAGTGCCGAAGATTCTCCTGCTGTGGGTGGGCGAAGGCAGCATCGAGCCCAAGTCGAAGGTGACCTTCGCCGAATCCGGGGACAAGGACAAAGCCACTTACTACGCCAAACAGGAACCCAAGGACAAAGCCGAATTCGAGCAATGGGTCGACTACGCCAAGTCTCAGGGCGCCATCGGCACTGGCCCTTCGGCAGCGCTGACCAACGGCGGCGATCAAAGCTATTCGGACCTGGTGCAACCGTGGATGAACCAGTACACCCACGACAAAGGCATGTTGGTGCACGTCTACACCATCGACGATGCGGTGGACTACAAGAAGGTCATGGACGCCGGTGTCGACGGCATCTTCACCAACCGCGCCAGCGAACTGCTCAAGTACTACAAGCGCCCGGCAGCGGGCAGCGTTGCGCAGTTGCTTGAGAACAACGGCTTCTGAGTGGCCGCCCGCTATTGATCGCTCCCGAGAGGGAGCGTCACGGGTGGTACGGCAAAACCAGAGGGGCCACGTAATCCCCCGTAGCAGCTGGCGCAGCCTGCGTTCGGCTGCGCAGCAGTCGTGAAACCTGTGTCTGCGTTGAACCTGAAACTCCGTGTTGCCTGATTCTACGACTGCTGCGCAGCCGAACGCAGGCTGCGCCAGCTGCTACGGATTTGGCAGTGTTCAATAGCGCGCCGTCTCATGATGCTTTGCGCGGGAACGTCCAGGCTCAGGCGATTTTAAGGATGAATTAAGTTGCGCTGGCTAACCTGACGCCACTTAAACAGCTCACCCAAGGAATGCCCCATGAAGACGTTGACTGCCCTGTTCACCACCGCGGCCCTGACCCTGACAACCGGTTTTGCCATGGCTGATGTGCGCCCGGACCTGATCCCGGGTCTGCTCAAGGACGGTACGGTGATGGACATGCAGAAACTCAATCAGGCCGCGCTGGCCGAGCACCCTGGCACTACTGTCGCAAACATCACCGACACCGAGCTGGAGCACAATGCCAAAACCAGTGCTTATGAGTACAAGGTCGAAATCCGCGACGCGAAGAACGTCGAATGGGACGTGAAGCTGGACGCCAAAACCGGCAAAGTGCTGAGCAACACACAAGACAAGTAAATCGAACCGACACAGAAGCCGTACACCCTTGAGGTTGTGCGGCTTTTTCGCATCTGATGGGTATGACCGGCAACACCGCCGCGCCGTTACGCCGTCGTACTGACCAACGACCCCGACGTGCTGCTGCCGGACTCTTGCAGCGCTTGCGTCAACGCCGCCGTAGCGGTTTGCAATGAACCCGAGGTGGTGGCGATCTGCGATTCGGCAGCGGCGACTTTCGCCGCTTTGGCATCCGCGCTTTCCTGACTGGCCTGAGCGGCTTGCAGTTGTTGCATTTGCTCCTGCAATTGCTTTTGCAACTCGGCGATCTGCTTGCGCAGTTCTTTTACCGTGTCCGACTCACTGCTGCTCGAACTGCTGTCACCTGATGCAGGCGCGCCGCCGCCGGCTGTAACTTTGCCACTGTCGGCAGTCGAACTGCCCGTCGCGGTGGTGCTTTGCGTGATGTCGGTATCGGTGCTGTCGCTGATGGCCGTCTTGCTGGTGGTCGTGGACAGAGTCTGATTGATCGAGACCGATGTGAGGCTGACCATGGGTGTTTCCTTCGATGAGGTTAGGGATAACCGAATCATCGACGCGCAACACCCGCACTTGAGATCAATCGTGTACCGACACGGTTAGCGTGCCGATACACATTTCCAGTTGGCTAGGCACCGAGGCGTGCCGTCACCGCATTCAATTGCCCCGACAACCCGTGCAGGTTGTTGCTCGCCGCTTCAGTGCGCTGCACGTTGTCCAGATTGGTACTGGCGATGCTGGTGATCTCGGTCAGGTTGCGCGAAATGTCTTCGGCCACCGAGGTCTGTTCTTCAGCAGCGGTGGCGATCTGGCGGTTCATGTCGCGAATCGCCTCCACCGACGCAGTAATGCGCTCGAGCATGGCCCCGGCCTGCGTGACCTGCTCAACACTTTCCTCGCTGCGCGACTGGCCGCTTTCGATGGCCTGCGCCGCATCTATCGCACCGGTCTGCACACTCTGGATGATCTGGTTGATTTCGATGATCGACGCCGCCGTGCGCTGGGCCAGGCTGCGCACTTCATCAGCCACCACGGCAAACCCGCGCCCGGCTTCACCGGCCCGCGCGGCTTCGATGGCGGCGTTCAGTGCCAGCAAGTTGGTTTGCTCGGCGATGCCGCGAATCACTTCCAGCACCTTGCCGATGCGCCCGCTATCGGTTTCCAGTTGGCGGATGACCGTCGCAGTGTTGGCGATTTCACCGCGCATCTGGGTGATGGTGTGAATCGTGCCCTGCATGACTTTCTCGCCCTGTTGTGCCGACTGATCGGCATCATCGGCGGCCCGTGCCGCGTCGGCCGCATGACGAGCAACTTCCTGGGCGGTGGCGGACATTTCGTTCATCGCCGTGGCGACTTGATCCGTGCGGTTGAACTGTTCGCTGGTGCCATGGGCCATCAACGTCGCAATCGAGTTCAGCTCACCGCTGGCGCTGTCCAGATCCGAGGCGCTGCGCTGCAAGCGGCTGAAAGTCTCGGCAAGGAAATCGCGCAGCGTGTTGGCCGCGACCGCCAGCCTGCCCAACTCATCCTGACGATCACTCGCCACCCGCTCAGCGAAACGGCCCTGGCTCAAGTGCGCGACGTATTCGATCAGTTTGCGGATCGGTTCCACCAGATTGCGGTTGACCAGCCACAGGCTGAGCAGGCCAATCAACAGGCCCGACACCAGCATTACCAGGATGCCCAGCAGCACGGTGCGATCGGCGCTGGCGCTGATCAGCGTCGATTGCTCGCGGCCCTGCTTGCGCAATTCGTTGACCAACTCGCTCATCTGTTCACTGGTGGCGCGGTCCACGCCTTTGACCGCGTTATCACCGGCCGAAGGATCGGCACCGGCGGCCAGGTAAGCCTCCCGACCTTTCTGATAAGCAGCGCCGAGCACCCGGTGCGCATCACGCAGGCTTTCAAGGCGGGATTTAAGGGATGGGTCGATACCCGGCTGGCGGGTCAACTCGCCGAGAATGTTCTGTACATCACCCTGACGGTCCTCGAACTGCTTCCAGTATTTGTCCAGGTCAGCCGGTTGCTTGCCGCGCAACAGGACGTTTTTCCACTCCTGAACCTGAGCCTTGAATTGCAGGTTGGCTTCATCAATCAGTTGCGAGGTCCGTAACGGGCCTTCGATCAGGTTGCGATAGTTCTGCACCCCGCTGGAGAGAAAGTGAAAACAGGCCAAGGCAATCAGCAACATCGCGATCAGGCTGCCGCTCAGCAGTGCGAGGATTTGCGCTCTCAGGGATTTTTGCAAAAACATCGAGTGATACTCATGACAGGGATAAGGCTCGCACCAGTACGGCATGCGAGATGTCCGGACCTCCCTGTCGACAACATGCGGGCCGGACACCAAAGTGCCTGAGCCAACTTAGCCGTCATCGGCAGGCGCCACGGTTTCTTGACGCCGATCCGACCGCCGGTAGAAGTTCTATTACACGCGCCACCAAACTGTCACAAAACCGTCAAACCGCGTTGCCATGATGCCGCTCATGTGAGCCTGTGAAACGTACGACAGGCGCCTCCCTTCAGCGAGACTCCATGAACCACAGCATCGATCAACGCCACCGCGATTCTGACCTGTTCGGCCTGCTCTACGGTTTCAGCTTTCGCCCGGGCGAACGCGGCCGCGAGATCGATTCGGCCAAGGCGCTGCAGTTGCTGCAACAACCGGGCGCCGAGGACGAGTTCCTCTGGCTGCACCTGAACCTCGCCCACGCCGCGTGCGAGCGCTGGATGAAAGCGCACCTGGAGTTGCCGGAGGAGTTTTTCGAAGCCTTGCATGAAGGCTCGCGTTCGACGCGCATCGAGCACGTCGATTCGGCGCTGCTGGCGGTGGTCAACGACGTGGTGTTCAACCTCAGCAGCATGGTGTCGTCAGACGTCTCGACCCTTTGGGTCTGCGCCCGCAGTCGCTTGATCATCAGCGCGCGCCTGCAACCCCTGCACTCGGTGGACAAGCTGCGCTCTTCGGTCAAGGCCGGCGAATGCTTTCGTTCGCCACTGGAACTGCTCGTGCATTTGCTCCGCGACCAGGGCGAAGTGCTGACGCAGATCGTGCGCAAGACCAGCCAGAGTGTCGACCAGATCGAAGACGAGTTGCTGTCATCGCGGCTGTCCACCAACCGTGCCGAACTGGGCGCCAATCGTCGAGTGCTGGTGCGCTTGCAACGGTTGCTGGCGCTGGAGCCAGGTTCGTTGCTGCGCCTGCTCAACCGTCCGCCGCAATGGTTGCAAAAGGACGACGTCAAGGAACTGCGCAAGTCCACCGAGGAGTTCGCACTGATCATCAACGACCTCACGGCGCTGGGCGAACGGATCAAGCTGTTGCAGGAAGAGATCGCCGCCAACCTCAACGAGCAGAGTAACCGCACGCTGTTCACCCTGACCGTGGTCACCGTGCTGGCGCTGCCGATCAACATCATTGCCGGCTTCTTCGGCATGAACGTCGGCGGGATTCCCCTTGCCGGCGACCCGGAAGGGTTCTGGATTCTGGTGGCACTGGTCGCGACGTTCACGGTACTGGCCGGGCGCTGGGCGTTTCGCAAGCGGGCGGATTATTGATCCGCCCCCACCTCCCCCCCTCGTTCCCACGCTCAGCGTGGGAACGATCGGTGGAACTGCTAAAAACCCAAACACTGACCCAAAGCAGTCTCGCTGTAACATTCGGCAACGATCATGACCGACACCCCTCCCTGACACAGGATTGTCCGGCCATGGCTACGCCTTCCTTGACCGCCGCCTCCAACGCCCCCGCCAGCAGTGCCGGCCCGCAACTCGATAAAAAACCCGGCGTATTGACCGCCGTGGTGTTTTTCGCGGTGCTGGCCATGGGGCTGCTGTTCACCGCCTACAGCCTGATGCACGACATGCATGACCTCGGCACCACGGTGACCACCTGGACGCCGTTTCTGCTCCTCGGCGTGGCGCTGTTGATTGCCTTGGGTTTTGAGTTCGTCAACGGTTTCCACGACACCGCCAACGCCGTGGCAACGGTGATCTACACCCACTCCCTACCGCCGCATTTCGCGGTGGTCTGGTCAGGGTGCTTCAACTTCCTCGGGGTGTTGCTGTCCAGCGGCGCCGTAGCGTTCGGCATCATCGCCTTGCTACCCGTGGAGCTGATTCTGCAAGTCGGTTCATCCGCCGGTTTCTCGATGATCTTCGCCCTGCTGATCGCAGCAATCCTGTGGAACCTCGGCACGTGGTGGTTGGGCTTGCCGGCCTCGTCATCCCACACCTTGATCGGCTCGATCATCGGTGTCGGCGTCGCCAATGCGTTGATGCACGGCCGCGACGGCACCAGCGGCGTCGACTGGGCACAGGCCACCAAGGTCGGTTACGCGTTGCTGCTGTCGCCACTGATCGGCTTCGTATTTGCCGCGCTGTTGCTGCTGGCCCTGCGCGTCTTCGTCAAAAATCGTGCGCTGTACAAAGCACCGAAAGGCAACACACCTCCACCGTGGTGGATTCGCGGGATGCTGATCCTGACCTGCACTGGCGTGTCCTTCGCCCACGGCTCCAACGACGGCCAGAAAGGCATGGGCCTGATCATGCTGATTCTGGTCGGCACCCTGCCGATGGCCTATGCGCTGAACCGCACCATGCCGGCCGACCAGGCGTTGCAATTCGCCGCCGTGGCCGAAGTGACCCAGCAAGCGCTGGTCAAGAGTGCTCCGCTACCGGCCCCCGCCGACCCGCGCCCCGTGCTGTCCGAATACGTGCGCAGCAAGGAAGTAACACCGCAACTGATCCCCGCCCTCGCCGCTCTGGCGGGCAACATCGGCAACGAAGTGAAAGGTTACGGATCGCTCGCCAAAGTCCCGTCCGAAGCCATGGGCAACGTGCGTAACGACATGTACCTGACCAGCGAAACCATTCGCCTGATGGACAAGAACAAGGTCGGTGACTTCGATGCCGACACCACGGGCAAACTGCAATTGTTCAAACAGCAGATCGACAACGCCACGCGCTTCATTCCGCTGTGGGTGAAAATCGCCGTGGCGATTGCGCTGGGCCTGGGCACCATGGTCGGCTGGAAGCGCATTGTGGTCACGGTCGGTGAAAAGATCGGCAAGACCCACCTGACCTACGCCCAGGGCGCCTCGGCAGAAACCGTGGCGATGCTGACCATTGGCGCGGCGGACATGTTCGGCCTGCCGGTATCGACCACTCACGTGCTGTCCAGCGGCGTGGCCGGGACCATGGTGGCCAACGGCGGAGGTTTGCAGATGAAGACCATCCGCAACCTGCTGATGGCCTGGGTGCTGACCTTGCCAGCGGCGATTCTGCTGTCCGGGAGTCTGTACTGGTTGTTCACTCAACTGTTCTGAACCTGACAGCACGTAAAAAACTCCCGAACCGGGCAATCGGTTCGGGAGTTTTTTTATAGGAGCCATCAGCGGCGCGCTCACTCGACAGGCATTTCGTCGCAAAATCAGTGGATTAAGCACTAATTGATTCAGCACCCGCTGGATCGGGCTTCAGTTTGTTACCTTGGTGCCGACTCTTAAGAGACCCGATGCATTCAGGAGGGGGAACCGTGAATCTGTACATCAATCAGCTTCAGAAGAAAGCTGACTTCAAAAGCGCCATCTACGCTGGCGATATCTTCCTGAACACCCAGCTCACTGCAGCAAAAGAACTCTGTGCTTTTGCTCAGGAAAGCATCACCGCCGCGTTTGACGGCGAGACTGACCACCAGGCCCTGCACCGCCTGATGCCGGTGGAAGAGTTCGTGGTGCTGGTGACCCGGCTCAAAGGCCAGTTCACCAATAGCCTGCGGGCCAAAGAGTTGATCCGTGGTTTCACCGAAGAAATCGGTGCAGCCCCCGAAGAGTTCATCTTCGACGTGCCACGGATTCGCGTCGTGCCCAACTACGATTACCTGCACGCCGGCGTCAGCTACGCGTACAAACCTCATCGTGACACCTGGTACGGCGGCGTCGACTGCCAGATCAACACCTGGATGCCGGTCTATACGATCCAGCCGGACCAGACCATGATGATCAACCCGGCGTACTTCGATAAGCCGGTAAAGAACACCTCGGCGCAGTGGAGCCTCTCCGACTGGATCGACGTGCAACGCCAGCGCGCCAAGGACAACGTCAAGGAAGAAGCCCGTCAGCACCCGGTGCCGACCGAGGACATCGACGCGGCGTCCGAGATCCGCATTGCCGGCAACACCGCCGAAATGCTGATTTTCTCGGGTTCACACCTGCACGGCACGGTTCCCAATTACACCGAACAAACCCGCTTCAGCGTGGATTTCCGCCTGATGCATCTCGACGACCTGAAGCACAAGCGCGGCGCGATCAACGTCGACAGCGCGTGCCCGGATGTCGGCGCCGGTTTCAAAGACTATTTCCACGCCCACGACTTCTCGAATTTCCAAGGAATCCAATCATGACCAAGCGTCGCATTACGCCTGCCGAGGCCCAATACAACGAAACCCGCGCTGGCGTTCTCAAGCGGGTCGACGCCGAGTACGTGGCCGATGCCCCTTACGTGTTCGCCAACCGCATCGGCGTGACCGCTGCACTGTCGCGCATGGAGCTGTTCAAGAAGGTCGCCGAAATCCCGGGCGCGATCATCGAGTGCGGCGTGTACAAGGGCAACTCGCTGATGCTTTACATGCACCTGTCGATGATCCTGGAACCCTATGCGATCAACCGTTCGATCGTTGGCTTCGACACCTTCGAAGGCTTCCAGAGCATCAACAAGGACGAAGACCCGGCCGACGTCAACGAGACCATGTTCTCCGACACCGACCAGTCGCTGATCCAGGACATGATCGACGCCAACGACCTGTTGCGTCCGGTCAACCGCATCCCGCGTTGCGAACTGGTCAAGGGCGATATCTGCAAGACCGCGCCGGAGTGGGTCAAGACCCGTCCGGACCTGGTCGTGGCCATGCTGATCCTCGACACCGACCTGTATGAGTCGACCAAAGTCGCGCTGGAAACCTTCCTGCCGTACATGCCAAAAGGCGCCATCGTGGTATTGGACGAAGTTGCCTACCGCAACTTCCCGGGCGAAACCAAAGCCCTGCGCGAAGTGTTCGACCTGAACAAGATCGAGCTCAAGCGCCTGCCGTTCGATTCCTGCGTGGGTTACTTCCACATCTGACGCGTAACCTCCTGTGGGAGCGAGCTTGCTCGCGATGGCGGCAGAACAGTCGACATAGATGTCGGATGTTATGGCCTCATCGCGAGCAAGCTCGCTCCCACAGGGTAATGCTGTTCATTTAAGCAATTTCAGCCGCGAGGCATTCTTTGTAGCAGCTGCCGAAGGCTGCTACAGATCGCATTACGGCTTAAGTGAACAGCATTAGCTTCCACAGGGGGATTTGTCGTGCTTCAGGCCAAGGGCTGGATCACCTGCCCCAGCCAGTCCATGAATGCCCGCACGCGCAATGGCAAATGCCGTTGCCGGGCATAGAGCAGCGAAACCTCCATCGGCGGTGCGTTGAGCTGCGGCAAGACGGCCACCAGTTCACCGCTGAGCAGGTACGGCTGCATCCCCGTCAGCGGCGCCTGGATCAACCCGAATCCACCCAGACACGCTGACTCGTAAGCGTCGGTATTGTTGACCGTCACACTGCCGGCCATCGGCATCCTATGCAGCTTGCCCTCCTCCTCGTACACAAAACCTTCCGAACGCGAACCCAGCACACCGACGTAATGGACCAGCCGATGCTGCGCCAGGTCTTCGAGCCGCTGCGGCACACCATAGCGCTGCAGATAGGCAGGGCTGGCGCAATTGACCATGGCAAAGTCGCACAGGTGACGAGCGACCACCGATTGATCCGGTTGCGCGCCGACCCGCAACACGCAATCAAACCCTTCGCCGAGCAAATCGACCCGGCGGTCGGTGCTGCTGATTTCCAGTTCCAGATGAGGGTGCCGGGCCATGAATTCCGGCAGTCTCGGCATCACCACCCGACGGGCCAGGATGTTCGGCATGTCGATGCGAATCCGCCCGGTCAGCGAGGCCTCGTCCTGGCGAAACAGCCCTTCGATTTCATCCATGTGCGACAGCAAGTCCTTGCTGCGCTCATACAACACCAACCCGTCCTGAGTCGCCTGAACCTTGCGCGTGGTGCGTTGCAGCAGGCGTGTGCCGAGCAGGGTTTCCAAGGCCTGGACGTGTTCGGAAACGGTGGACCGGGGCAAGCCGAGGCTTTCGCCCGCGAGGGTGAAACTCGACATTTCGCTGACCCGGACGAAGGTGCGCAACAGCTCCAGTTTGTTCATGAGGCCAACTCTTTATTGTTCGGCTAATCCGACCAGTGATTCCGATTTAAGCCTGTTTATCACATAAAGGCGGATAAATAAACTTTCTCCCATCATCACTCACTGCTCTGGAGAACCTCCCATGAACCGCAAAATCGCATTGATCACCGGCGCCAGCCGTGGCCTCGGCAAAAGTACCGCCCTGCATCTGGTGACTCAGGGCATCGACATCATCGGCACCTACAACAGCCGCGCTGATGAAGCCCAGGCGCTGGTCGCGCACATCGAAAGCCTTGGCGGTCGCGCCGCCATGCTGCAACTCGACGTCGGCCAGAGTGAAGGTTTCAGCGCCTTCACCGCAGAGGTCGGGGATGTCCTGAAAAACCACTTCGACCGCCAGCACTTCGACTTCCTGATCAACAACGCCGGGGTCGGTGTGCACGCGAACTTCGCCGACACCACCGTCGCGCAGTTCGACCTGCTGATGAACATTCACCTGAAGGGGCCGTTTTTCCTCACCCAGAATCTGTTGCCGCTGCTGAATGACGGCGGCCGGATCATCAATATTTCCAGCGGCCTGGCCCGCTTCAGCCTGCCGGGTTACGGGGCTTATGCGGCGATGAAAGGGGCGATGGAAGTGCTGACGCGCTACCAGGCCAAGGAGCTTGGGGCCCGCAACATTACGGTGAATATCCTCGCGCCCGGGGCCATCGAAACCGATTTCGGCGGCGGTGCGGTGCGCGATAACGCGGACATCAATCAACTGGTGGCCAGCAATACGGCACTGGGTCGCGCCGGCCAGCCTGACGACATCGGCGCCGCCATTGCGTTGCTGCTGGCGCCGGGTGGCCAGTGGATCAATGGGCAGCGCATTGAGGCATCGGGCGGGATGTTTTTGTAATCAGGATCAAAAGATCGTCCGGACGCGATTCGGACGATCTTGGCTTTTATCCCTCGCAAGACTCACGCATTACCAGTCGCTCACGCACCACGTCATAAACCCAGTGGTAGACGTAGGTGTACGGCAGGAAAAACAGCAACACCCCAATGTCCAGAATCAACGCCTGCAACAGGCTGACGTTCAACCACCAGGCAATCAGCGGCACACTGACCGCCACCAGCCCCCCTTCGAACAGCAAAGCGTGCACTACTCGGGTTGCGGCACTGTGGGTAAGCGCCAGACGCTTGAGCAGACGGTCGAACAGACCGTTGAACAACACGTTCCAGGCCAAGGCGATCAGACCGATGGCAATGGTCACGGCGCCCATCTCGACCATCGGTTTGTCCATCAGCCACGCCAGCAACGGTGTACACAACATGACTGCCAGCAGCTCGAAACCAATGGCCTGAAAAACACGTTCGATAAAGGATTTGTTGGTGCTCATCATCAAGCTCCCTGGGTGAATGTGGTTGCCATCATCTACCACCGCACCGATACTTCATAACCAGTAACCATCGATCAAGGCGATAGTTCATGGCCTCACATGAAGTGCTGCTGGCGTTCGTCCAGGCAGCGACCCAAGGCTCGTTTTCTGCAGCGGCGCGCAAACTCGGCAAGAGCCAGTCGACCATCAGCGCGGCCGTCGCCAGCCTGGAAATCGACCTGAACGTGACCCTGTTCGATCGCAGCAGCCGCAAGCCCAGCCTGACCTCGGCCGGGCATGTCATGCTGCAACGCGCCGAAGACATTCTGGCCGCCACCAGCCGCCTGGAAATGACCGCCGCGCAACTGTCCCAAGGCGTTGAGGCGAAGCTGACAGTGGCGATTTCCGACACCTACCAGTCCGATCGCTTTGAAGCGGCATTGAGTGACTTCGAGCAGCGCTACCCGGACCTGGAGCTCGAATGCCTGATTGCCGAGTGCGACGATTTGATCGCCCTGGTGCAACGCGGGCGCGCGCATATTGCCTTCGCCGAAATGCAGTCCGACTACCCGGCCGACCTGAACAACGCGACGGTCGACGAGCGCACGGAAATTGCCTTGTTCGTGTCAACCGAACATCCGCTGGCGGCGCTGCAAAAGGTCGATAAGGAAACGCTGCAACAGCACCGTGAATTGCGCCTGGCGACCATCATCAATCCCTACGAAACACGCGCCCAAGGCCGGGTCTGGTCGGCGCCCAGTTACCTGATGCTGCTGGAAATGGCCCAAGGCGGTTTTGGTTGGGCGCCCTTGCCACGCTGGCTGGTCGAGCGTTTTGGTGCGGGTTCGTTGCAAGAACTCAAGGTCCGCGGCTGGCCGAAGCCGGTGGCGGTCGATGCCCTTTGGTCGCGCCTGCATCCGCCGGGGCCGGCGGGGAGTTGGCTGTTGGCGAAGATGCTGGAGTGAAACATGGTGCATCTCGCATCTCGCATCCACATTTCGCATCCGTATCCCGTATCCGTAGCAGCTGCCGAGCCTGCGAGGCTGCGTTCGGCCGCGAAGCGGTCGTGAAATCAGGCAACGCGCTTTTCCAGGCAAACCGCGTGCACAGGATTTGCGAGGACTTCGTCCTCGAACGCAGCCTCGCAGGCTCGGCAGCTGCTACGGATGCGGATGCGGATGCGGGATACGAATACGGATGCGGATGCGGGATGCGGGATGCGGGATGCGGGGGTCGGATACAGATACGGATGAGGTATGCGGTGCGGCCATCACTTGAGCTCGCTCAACCGCCGCTCGATAAACCGTCGCTCCGGCTCTTGCCGGGTCAGTTCAAGGGCGCGCCGATACGCCGCCCTCGCCTCTTCAACCCGCCCCAGCTGCCGACAGAACTCGGCGCGCGCCGAATGGGCCAGGTGATAGTCGAGCAGTTCGCCACGGGCAAGAATCCCTTCGACCAGCGTCAACCCCGCCAGCGGCCCATCGCGCCGGGACAGCGCCGCCGCGCGATTGAGTTCGATCACCGGCGAAGGCTGCACCCGCAGCAACACGTCATACAGCCCAACAATTTGCGGCCAGTCGGTTTGCTCGGCCGTTGCGGCTTCGGCATGCACCGCCGAGATCGCTGCTTGCAGGCAATAAGGTCCAAAGCCACGCGTGCCCAACGCGCGTTCGATCAAGGCAGAGCCTTCGGCAATCATCTGGGCATTCCACAGCGAACGATCCTGCTTATCGAGCAAGATCAGCTCACCCGACGCCGAGGTTCTGGCCGGGCGTCGCGATTCATTGAGCAGCATCAGCGCCAACAGCCCCATCACTTCGGCCTCCGGCAACAGCTCCATCAGCAAGCGGCCAAGCCGGATCGCTTCGCGGGTCAGGTCTTCGCGGGTCAGCTCGCTGCCGACCGATGCCGAATACCCTTCGTTGAACACCAGGTAAATCACTCGCAACACGCTCTCGAGGCGCTCGGGCAACTCGGCAACGGAAGGCACTTGATAGGGGATTTTCGCGTCGCGGATTTTGTTCTTGGCGCGCACGATGCGCTGGGCAATGGTGGACGGTGCAACAAGAAAGGCCCGGGCGATTTCCTCAGTGGTCAGGTCGCAGACTTCACGCAGCGTCAACGGCACCTGCGCATCCGCCGCCAGGGCCGGGTGGCAGCAGGTGAAGATCAGCCGCAAGCGATCGTCTTCCACATCCTCGACACTCCAGTCAGTCTCTTCGAGTGCTTCCAGCTGTGCCACCAACGCCGCTTGAGAAGCCGCAAATCGTGCGCGACGGCGCAAACCGTCAATGGCCTTGAAACGCCCGGTCGACACCAGCCAGGCGCGCGGATTATCCGGCACGCCATCGCGCTGCCAGCGTTCGACCGCGACGAAGAAGGCTTCATGCAACGCCTCTTCGGCGAGGTCGAAATCCCCCAGCAAGCGAATCAACGTGGCGAGTATGCGCCGCGATTCGTTGCGATAAACCGCCTCGACCAGCGCCTTGACCGACTCGCCCGGCATCAACCCGACAGACCTGTGGTCATCAACGATTCAACTCACGGACGGGGCGCACTTCAACGCTGCCGACCCGGGCCGCCGGGATGTTGCCGGCGACCTGAATGGCCTCGTTCAGGTCCTTCGCATCGATCAGGTAGAAACCGGCCAGTTGCTCCTTGGTTTCGGCGAACGGGCCGTCGGTGATCGACAGTTTGCCGCCGCGCATACGCACCGTGGTGGCGGTCTGAACGGACTCCAGCGCCTCGGCGGCGAGCATCCGGCCGCTGCCCTGAACCGACTCGGCGTAGGCCATGCACTCGGCGTCGTGGGGGCTGTCGGGCGAGGTATGCAGGAGCCGTTCGTCGCTGTAGACCAGGCATAGGTATTTCATAAGACTCTCCGTCATCAAGCTGATCAACTATGGCTGCAGATTGAGCATTTGGCGAAAATCCCGACGATCAGGGTGGCCGCGTTTACAGCGTCTGAACATCAGTGGACTTTTTATGTGAAGCCACCCCTAGTCGTCTGGCAACACAGCAAATCGACCGCTCAAATAAAATAAATGCCGACCGGGCAAACTGGCTAAAATCCGCACTTCACCTTTGTCGGACCACGGACACCACCAGTGACGACCCAACTCGTTCCCTACGAACAGCTGACACCCGCTCAATGCCAGCAACTGGAAGCCATTGAGATCCCTGACCGGCAGAAGCAATTCTCCGGCGATATCGACATGGCCCTGCACACCTTGTTGTCAGCACCGCGTGACGGCATCAAGGGTTTTGCCCTGCTCGTCGACGGAGTTCCGGTAGCGTTCCTGCTGCTCAAGCGTCCGCCGTTCCTGCCGCACTGGGCCCATGAAGACACCGCGACCCTGCACGCGCTACAGGTCGATCACCGCCACCAGGGCAAGGGTTATGGCAGCGCCCTCCTGCAAGCCCTGCCACTCGCGGCGCGCCAGGCCTGGCCAGACATCAAGGGGCTGGAGCTGTCGGTGGATGCGCACAACGAATCGGCGCTCGGGCTCTACCTCAAGCAAGGCTGGGTCGACAGCGGCAATGCCTACAAAGGCCGGATCGGTTACGAGCGGCGCATGGCCCTGGCGTTCTGAACGCCCGATAACTTTTCATGGATGAAGTGAACAATGCTGACCACTATCGAACAACTTGAGGCGATTTACGGCCTGCCCCACGACCGCGCCGTGCGCAAGGAAATCCCCTTTCTCAACCTCGATTACCAGGCGATGGTGCGCGCCTCGCCGCTGGTCATCGTAAGCTCGGTCGGCCCTGACGGCATGGACGGTTCACCTCGTGGCGATACGCCGGGTTTCGTACGGATTATCAATGAGCGAACCCTGGCGATCCCCGACCGCCCGGGCAATAACCGCATCGACACCTTGCGCAATATTGTCCTCGATTCACGGATCTCGTTGCTGTTCATCATTCCCGGGATTGGCGAGACATTGCGGGTCAATGGCCGCGCACGGATCAGCGCCGAGCCCGAACTGCTGGAAAGTTTTGCGGTGAACGGCAAACCGGCGCGCACGGTGATTCTGGTAGAGGTCGAAGCCGCCTATTTCCACTGTTCCAAGGCGATCGTCCGCTCGGATTTGTGGAACCCGGAAAAGTACCTGGACCGCTCGGCCCTGCCCACCGCGGGCGCCTTTCACAAGCGCCTGAATGACGGTCAGTTCGATGCAGAGGCGTATGATCGAGAAGCGCCGATCAGAGCATTGAACAGCCTCTACTGAGACGACTAACCAATGTGGGAGCGAGCTTGCTCGCGATGGCGGCCTGACAGTCAACATAAGCATTGAAGGTACTGGCCTCATCGCGAGCAAGCTCGCTCCCACAGTAGATACTCGGTATTCGGAAGATATTCGTTACAGCTCAAGTACCATCTCATGCCAGGCCATGCCGCCGTGATCGGACGCGGACTCCTTGAGGTAGGCGAAACCAAACCCGGCATACAGCGGAATGTGCCGTTCCTTGCACATCAGGTTGATGCGGATCTTGCCCAAATCCCGCATGCGGATAATGAACTCGGCCATCAACCGTTTCGCCAATCCCAGCCCTTGGAAATCCGGGTGCACCACCACCGACATGATCACCACCTGCGGGCCATCCGGGTCATGGCCGATCATTTCCTTGAAGGCCTCATCCGCCATTTCCACCTGATACGCCGCACCCGAATTGATAAACCCGGCAACGACGCCGTCGACCTCAGCCACGATAAAACCTTGCGGCCAGGTGGCGATGCGCGTGGCGATTTTCTCGCGAGTGGCCGCTTCATCACCTTCATAGGCCTGGGTTTCGATGGCGAAGCAGCGATCAAGATCAGCCGGCTTGACCTGGCGAATGACAGTCGTGGGGGAGTTCATGGCGTGGCTCGATCAGCGAAAAAGAGGGAGCAAATCATAAATTAATAAGGACGGCATATCGATCATTTGCAAGCCCGTAAAGCCTTCGTATAGCGGCTTTCTTTCGCGCAAGGTTCGGGCTATTGCTTGTCTCTGTCTTTCGCCATGAAGAGGGAAACTCACCATGAGTAGCGTTCAGGTCGGTCTTCTTATGCTGTTCACTATCAGTGCTTTTGGCTTTATCACGCTGACGATCGATGTATTGCGAGCGCGGCGAATCAGCAAAGATAAATAGTGCAGATGCCGAGTGGCGGCGGCGCCTGAATGCGCCGCCTCTCAACCCGTTCAGGCCGTTTTGAGCGGTACCCAGATTTCCAGCACGCCAGTATTGAGCTTCGGGTTGAAGTCGTCACTGTAGCGCTCGAACTCCGGGGCATCGGCAGCCTCATGACCCGACTTCGGCAACCAGGTTTTCCAGATGTACTCAAAGGTTTGCGGCAGGGTGTCCAGCGCACCTTCGTGCTTGAACACCGCGTAGTGCTGAGGCTGTATTTCGATCCAGCGGTAGAGTTCCGGCAGGTCATCGAGCTTGCTGATTTCGACACCCGCGATGTATTCAAACCCGCCTTTACCGTCCGGGTTGCAGCAGACGCCATAGGTGACCTCCCCGATCTGCCCTGGAACGTTACCGATATGCGGTACGAATTTCTCCCAGAGCTTGGGAATGCCTTCGGTGGTGTCCGCGCTAAACCGCCCACCAAGTCCGGCGATCAGCAGAAAATGCCCCGTTTCGAAGCGTGGCTCAGCGAGTTCGCCCTTTTTTGGATCATCCATGAATCAACTCCTGCAACTGAAGGTGGGTTCGGCTGCAAGTATAGAAGCCAAACCGGATTCCCCCAGTCAAAGGCCCGGAAGTTCTGCAACCGCCGCTGGGAGGATAAATTCCTGATAGCCAGAAATAATCACGTAGACCGCGAAATAGCAGAAGATCGCTGCAGATGCCATATAAGAATAGCGCAGTAGCTTGTCACCCAAAAGCTTGCCGCCCTGGGTCGCCGCCAGGCACAGGGCAACGCACCACAGCAGCCCGGCGCAAAAGAATCCTGTCAGAAACAGTGCGGCATTGGTCAGGCTACCGCCCCCGGAACGGGCAATCAGCGTACCGCCAACGGCGGCGAACCAGAGAATCGCGCTAGGCGACGACATTGCCAGAAAAATCCCACGGAAAAACTCCCGCCGATGAGAACCGGCACTGACCTCACCCGCCTCCGCCAACACGGCGCTGTGATAAATCGCCGAGTAAATCATCTTCGCCGCGAAGTACAGCAGCAACGCCGAACCACCAATCCACAACACCCAGCGCACTGCCGAGTACTGCAACAACACGGTCATGCCGGCCAGCGCCAGCACCGCGTATACCAGGTCACCGACACAGGTGCCCAGCCCCAATGCAAAACCCTGAAAATAGCCGCGTTGCATGGCCAGTGTGATCATCGCAATGTTGGCCACGCCGATGTCCAGGCACAGTGAAAGACTCAGCAAAAAGCCGCTGGAAAACTCCATTTTTCATCTCGTTTAAAGGTGGTAGTTGAGTAATTGCCAATTTCTGCAAGAAGCATGCGCGCGCAGGTTGAACGTGAAAACTTGCGCATACGATCAACCCTGTCGTGGAAATTAGTTGAACTTCGCCACTAGACAATCGGCCATCGGCGCCCTTATCTTCCGCCACAGGCCACCGCAGTGGCCAGCGTCGCTCGGACGGTTCCGGGCGCTTACGTTATCGAGGCAACAATGGCCGAACAAGGTTCGCCGCGCCGCTTTGCGCGCATAGATCGACTCCCCCCTTACGTATTCAATATCACTGCCGAGCTGAAGATGGCCGCCCGTCGTCGTGGCGAAGACATCATCGACTTGAGCATGGGTAATCCCGACGGCGCCACTCCGCCACACATCGTGGAGAAACTGGTGACCGTCGCCCAGCGCGAAGACACCCACGGCTACTCCACCTCCAAGGGTATTCCGCGTCTGCGCCGGGCGATTTCCAATTGGTACAAGGATCGCTACCAGGTCGACATCGACCCCGAAAGCGAAGCCATCGTCACTATCGGTTCCAAGGAAGGCCTGGCGCACTTGATGCTCGCCACGCTCGATCAGGGCGACACGGTGCTGGTGCCGAACCCGAGCTACCCGATCCACATCTACGGCGCGGTGATTGCCGGCGCCCAGGTGCGCTCGGTGCCGCTGATCCCCGGCGTGGACTTTTTCGCCGAGCTGGAACGAGCCATTCGCGGCTCGATTCCGAAGCCGAAGATGATGATTCTCGGCTTCCCGTCCAACCCGACCGCGCAGTGCGTCGAGCTGGACTTCTTCGAACGGGTAATCGCCCTCGCCAAGCAGTACGACGTACTGGTGGTGCACGACCTGGCCTACGCCGACATCGTCTACGACGGCTGGAAAGCCCCGTCGATCATGCAGGTGCCGGGCGCCAAGGACATTGCGGTGGAATTCTTCACCCTGTCCAAGAGCTACAACATGGCCGGCTGGCGGATCGGTTTTATGGTCGGCAACCCGGAACTGGTCAACGCCCTGGCGCGGATCAAGAGCTACCACGACTACGGCACTTTCACCCCGTTGCAAGTGGCGGCCATCGCCGCGCTGGAAGGCGATCAACAGTGCGTCAAAGACATCGCCGAGCAGTACCGGCAGCGTCGTAACGTGCTGGTCAAAGGCCTGCATGAACTGGGCTGGATGGTCGAAAACCCGAAAGCCTCGATGTACGTCTGGGCCAAGATTCCCGAAGCCTACGCGCACCTGGGTTCGCTGGAATTCGCCAAGAAGCTGCTGGCCGAAGCCAAGGTCTGTGTGTCGCCGGGGGTCGGGTTTGGTGAATACGGAGATGATCATGTGCGTTTTGCGCTGATCGAAAACCAGGACCGGATTCGTCAGGCGGTACGCGGGATTCGCGGGATGTTCCGGGCCGATGCGGCGGCGGGTTGATATCGCGGTTTTCTGAACGGAATAGAAAATGCCCCTGTGAGTGGATTGTGCTCACAGGGGCATTTTTCGTTTTGGGGAGCTGATTGGTAGTGTTATGGCGACGGTAAGAAAGTTGCGCCTTTATAGTAGAAGGGGTCCATTTTGATCACCTCATTCAAGACTTTGCACCCTACCCCTTCACGTGCGGCGTTGTTCAGCATGCCGTTGTCATGGTCTCCCATCCAGATGAACAGCCCTCCCAGATCCCATGTGGCCACGTACTCGCCTTTGGCCTTAACAGTACGAGGAGTATCCAGGGACATGAACACTTTGGTCGTTGGGTTGTAGAGAAAGTCCGCATCGGCCTTGTCGTCGGTGTACAAGGTAAAACCATTGAGCGGAAGCTTCGTTTCCAGATCCAGATAATGTTTCATCATGCCGGGCCATTCGGTAATACCCGGTTCAAAACAGCCTGGCGTCGTGTTCTTCCCCGGCTTCTGGCTGTAAGTTCCCACCAAAGGTGACACACTCGTCAGCACCGCTTGCTGAGCATTTCGACTGTAACCGGCGTAGCCGATAAAAATCATTTCCGACGGCACACCCAACCCCAACAGGTACTGCACCGCTGAATGCACGGAGTTCTCGGTAATATCATTGGGATCGCTGCGATACAGGTTGCAATGGTGCTGGATTTTCGTTGCCCAAGGCGAACCAAAGAAGTCATAACACATCAGGTTGATGCCTCCAAGACCCGCTTGGATCAGCAACAGAATATTGGATTTGGCTAACTTGACCGGGTCGGCAATGGCCGCGATGCTGATTTTTACACTGCCTTTCCCGATGGCAGCCAGTTTGGTTTTAAGCGCCTGAATAAACACTGCAAAATAAGCCGGATCGTCATCATCAAAATCATTACCTTTCCAAGTATCACCCGCTTCCGGCTCACTTCCGGATACCGAGGGGTATTCCCAGTCGATATCGATTTCATTGAACATCGGCCATAGCGTAAAGATTGCGGCAATTGAGTCGATGCAACGCGCGGTTTTAACTGGGTCGCGCGCAACGTGATAAAAGGCATGACTCATTGACCAACCACCAAGACTCAAGGAAAGCTTCAGGTTTGGATCAGCCGTTTGAAGCTTAAGCAGCGCACCCAATACGCCTTGCGCTTTGGCGGGATGATAGAGGTCTGCATAGTCATTGCTTTTCCACCCCGGAAATCCGCAATTGATAAAGGCGGCGACATCATTCCAGGGGTCGATAAACATCGCGAGCGCAAGAGCGATAAGCTCCGCAGCATCCAACTCTGCTTGTGTCGGTTCCTTCGGGTCTACCGCAGGAGAGAGGCCCCAGTTGATCACGGCCTTATTGATCACATTTTGATTGACCCCCTTGTCCCCCACAATCGCGGCAAATCCAAGCACGAGTTTATCGAAGGTTCCGGGCTTACCCAGAAGCCGCATGATGTCAGTTCCACGGCCTCCCGCTGCAAGTGCTGGAGTCGGTTTGGGAGGTCCTTCGCCATAACGATCATCACCAATGCCCCAGTCACTGTAATAGCAAAAACACCTGTAGCCATTGTCTTGATACTGATTGAAGACATTCTTGGCCATCCGACCGGGGGTATAGGACAGCTGATCATCTCGCGTGGCGGAATCAAAGTTATTGAGCTCATAGGTTAGTTCTGCGGCCCCTACCCCCCACATTGCACCGTTAACCGGAGTGCCTGGATCCGTGTCATAAACAAGCTGACTCACTCTGACGCTTCGGTTTGCTTGCGTTGCACCTGGTTGATTGGTGGCCATGATGTTTTCTCCCTGCACGCGTAAATGAGTCACAAGTTCATGAGCAACTTTTACGCGCGGCACAACACAACGCCTACCTGTCAAAGTTGACAGTGCCGACGAGTGGTATTCAGGGATTGGGGATGGGGAAAAAAGAAAGCCGCGACAAGGACTGATCATCCTCTCGCGGCTCGGGTGACTCTGTCAGTCCGGTGCCCGCACGCTGTGCAGGCACCGCCATGAATCAAACCACCAGCGACAACAACAGTATGAAGCCCAGCGCGACGACGGACAGAATGGTTTCCATCGCGGTCCAGGTCTTGAAGGTTTCGGCTACGGTCATGTTGAAGTACTGCTTGACCAGCCAGAAGCCTGCGTCGTTGACGTGCGACAGGATCAACGAACCCGCGCCGGTGGCCAGCACCAACAACTCGCGGTTCACGCCCGGAATCATCCCCACCACCGGCACCACGATGCCTGCACCGGTAATGGTCGCCACAGTCGCGGAACCGGTGGCCACGCGGATCACCGCCGCGACCAGCCAGGCCAGCAGGATCGGCGAAATCTGCGCGCTCACCGCCATGTGGCCGATCACATCGCCCACACCACTGGTCACCAGCATCTGCTTGAAGCCACCGCCGGCACCGATGATCAGAATGATCGCAGCGGTCGGCGCCAGGCTGGCGTCGAGCAGTTTCAGAATCTGCTTGGAGCCGATGCCCTGCCGATGCCCGAAGGTGTACAGCGACAGCAGCAACGCCAGCAGCAACGCCGAGATCGGGTGACCGATCATGTCCATCCAGGTGCGGAAGAAGTGCCCGTCCGGCAGCGCGATGTCGGCAAAGGTTTTCAGCAACATCAGGAACACCGGCAACAGCACGGTGATCAGCGTGATGCTGAAGCTCGGCAAGGTGCTGGAGTGAGGCTCGCGAGCCAGTTGATCCACCAGTTCCTGGTTCGGATGGCCGGGGATGTACTTGGCAATGAACGTGCCGTAGATCGGGCCGGCAATGATAGCGGTCGGCAACGCAACGATCAGACCGTAGAGAATGGTTTTACCGATGTCCGCACCAAACACCCCGATGGCCAGCAATGGGCCCGGGTGCGGCGGAACCAGACCGTGCACGGCAGACAGGCCGGCCAGCAACGGGATGCCGATCTTGATGATTGAAACGCCGGTGCGCCGGGCAACAATGAACACCAGCGGAATCAGCAGCACAAAGCCGATTTCGAAGAACAACGGGATACCGACCAGGAAGGCCGCAAACATCATGGCCCATTGCACGCGTTCTTTGCCGAACGCGCGAATCAGGGTCTGGGCGATCTGATCCGCCCCGCCCGACTCGGCCATCATCTTGCCAAGCATGGTACCCAGCGCAAGGATGATCCCGACAAACCCGAGTACCCCACCGAAACCGTCCTGGAACGCCTTGATGATGGTGCCAATCGGCATGCCCGAGGTCAGCCCGAGAAAAGCTGCGGCGATGATTAATGCAATGAAGGGGTGAAACTTGAACCGGGTGATCAGGACGATCAATCCGATCACGGTGATCACTGCATCAAGCAGCAAAAACGACTCGTGGGACATGCCAAACATGGGGGGTATCTCCTGTTTGTTGTTGTTATTGAAGCGGGTTATTCAGAAGCCGTCAGGACAGCGCTATCTCTTGCAGCAACATTCAGCCGGCGAGTTTCAAACCATGATCGAGCCACCAGGCATGGGCCTGCCGGGCGAGCTCATCGACGTTGTGCTTCGAGGCATCGAGCGCCAGGGTCAGTGGCTCGCCAACGGGGGATTCAAGGGTCGCGAACTGGCTGGCGATCAAGGTCGAAGGCATGAAGTGCCCCGGACGATGGGCCACGCGATCGGCGGCGACTTCAGGGGTCAATTCAAGGAACACGAAACCCAGGCCCGGCAAGGCGCTGCGCAAGCGTTCACGGTAACTGTGCTTGAGCGCCGAGCAGGTCAGCACCGGGCGTGCGCCCGAGGCATCGACGCGACGCAGCTCATCGCACAGGCTGTCGAGCCAGCCGGCACGGTCGTCGTCGTTGAGGGGAATGCCCGCGCTCATCTTTTCGATATTGGCGGCAGGGTGAAAGGTATCGCCTTCAATGCCGGTTGCGCCGCTGAGCAGGCACAGGGCTTCGCTGACGCTGGACTTGCCGCAGCCGGCCACGCCCATGATGACCAGGGCGGTGATAGGTTGACTCATGTAACACCTCAGCGCGCAGACAGCGCTACCTTTGCTACGTGAAACTCTAGTGCAAAAGCAGGCATTGCCGACGCCTTCTTGTCATTTTTATGGGTTGCAGCACGTTCTTTCCCAACGCCAAAAAGCAGGGATCAGGCAAACCCTGCTCAAGCATTTGCAGCCGCATCGAGACAGCGCTACCTTAGTGCCTTGAATTTTGTTTGGCAAGCTGCCCGATGACCTCCACTAAAAACGATAAAAATACCCGCACCACCGGCCGCCCTACCCTCAACGAAGTTGCCCGCCTGGCAGGTGTGAGTCCAATCACTGCGTCCAGAGCCTTGCGCGGTATCAGCACTGTCGCCACCGAACTGGTGGAAAAGGTCCAGCAGGCCGCGCTCGAACTGAACTACGTGGTCAACCCGGCTGCCCGCGCCCTGGCCTCGGCCCAGAGCCATTCGGTGGTGGTCCTGGTGCCATCGCTGTCAAACCTGCTGTTCATCGAAACCCTCGAAGCCATCCATCAGGTGCTGCGTCCCAAAGGCTTCGAAGTGCTGATCGGCAACTATCACTATTCCCGTGATGAAGAAGAAAACCTGCTGCGCAACTACATGGCCTATCAGCCAAGAGGCTTGCTGCTGACCGGTTTCGATCGCACCGAAAGCGCCCGCCGGATGATCGAGACCAGCAATATCCCCTGCGTCTACATGATGGACCTGGACCCGGGTGCCGGTCTGAACTGTGTCGGTTTTTCGCAATTGAGTGCTGGCGAAACCGCCGCACAGCACCTGATCTCGCGCGGTCGGCGGCACCTGGCCTACATTGGCGCACAGCTCGACCAACGCACCTTGCTGCGCGGCGAAGGCTTCCGGCGTGCCTTGCAGCAAGCGGGCCTGTACGACCCTGACCTTGAGTTGCTGACACCGCGCCCGTCTTCGGTGGGCCTTGGCGGCGAATTATTCCTGCAGATGATGGCGAGCCATCCGCAGGTCGACGCGATTTTCTTCGGCAACGACGACCTGGCCCATGGCGCCCTGCTCGAAGCCATGCGTCACGGGATCAAGATCCCCGAACAAGTCGCCGTCCTTGGCTTCAACGACCTGCCAGCCTCGGCGCACATGGTGCCGCGCCTGAGCAGCATCAGCACCCCGCGTGAAGCCATCGGCCGGCGCGCCGCCGAGCACATGCTGACCTTGATGGCCGGCAACTCGATCGCCAAACCTGTGGTTGATATGGGTTTTGAGTTGAAGGTTCGCGAAAGCACCTGATACCGGCGGCTCTACACGTCCGAATAGAGCGCCACCCTCAACCCTGCTACGTTGAGGGTGGCCAAGCCAAACGCTGATACATCTTTACCGGGCACACTCGTTATTGTGGGGGCAGAATCCGCAACTCTGAAAATCGGATGACGACATGTACGCCCTGAAAACAGCAATGACCCTTGTCGCTCTAGCCGCTGGCGTGTCAATGCCAACACTTGCATCCGAGCCGGCGAGCTGGACTCAATTTCTGAACGACCCCAAGTTCATGCCAGCCGTCATAAACTGCCTCGCCGCCCATCCAAAAGGTGAAGGTCCGGCGCTTGTAATGGATGTAGGGCACGCCAGCCTCGATGAAGTGTGGGTAACGACTACCGACCTCAGCGGTCGACGAAACGCCTGCGTTGCCAGCAAGGATAGCGGCACAGTGAGGCACTCAGAGACACTGTTCGATCTGCCGGGCCCGTTATTTGTGTCCGTCGAGCAAACAGCGGTTCCCCCTAAGGGTGAGTGCGTTGAATCAACGCCTGTCTTACTCAATCAACAGCTTCAAGGCTGGATTCTCAGGCAACCCGCGCTTGATCCACATATCCCTAGCCCCTGCTCGACCCCGATCTGGAGCGAGCTGCTGGTAAATTGATTGCCTCGCGCAACCTGCTCTCGGACCTTCCCGCCACCACCATCGGATGCGTCTCACACGTTTACCGGAAACGCTTGCCATCGATTTTTTTGCGCTTGCCGTAGCCTGTTTGGAGCTGCCTTTAATCGCCCCAAGGAGTCTTATGTCATGCACACGGACCCGCAAAAACAGCAATGGTTACTCTCACGCTGGAGCGAAGCGCTGGCGACCGAGGCGTTCACGTCTCGCCGGATAAACCTTGGCCATCTGGCCGATACGCTCGAGCTCAGCACCCGCGCAAGCTTTCAGCGATTGTTGCAGGCACTGCTGCGCGAAGGCCTGCTGAATCCCGAAGTCCTGCAAGCCAGGGGCTCGATGCATTGGCTCACACTGCTCGATGGTGCCCGGTTGTGTTTCGAAGGACTCATCCCCACGCGGATGAACAGCTGGGACCTACAGGGCGACATCACGCTGCATCGCTCTGAATGCCCAGCACAAAAACTGCTGTTTCCTTCACAGTTGCTAAACCTGCTCTGCACGCAACTTGAACCTTTACCGTCGCCCGAAGTGCTCGTTCGTCTGTGCGAGGAGCTTGATGACAGCTTCTGCAACGCCACCTTATGCCAGGCCTTTCACCACGGCTGGAGCCGGCAACTGCGTGAACAATTCAAACTCGCCGATGACGATAATCTGCTGACCTGGCTCAAGAGCAACCCCTCCCACCCGAATCCGACATCGGTGCTTGAACAGTGGGGCACGCTGGGTCATCCATGGCACCCGAACTACAAGACCAAGCTTGGCTTGAGCACTCCTGAGGTCATTGCTTTGTCACCGGAATTCGAAGCCTGCGTGCCCGTCGTGCTGTGCGCCTTGCATCGACAATGGGCTCACGTCGAATCGTTGAACGAACCCGAGCATTACCGCGACTGGTGGCAAGGGCATTTTCCGCTCGCGGCCGAACAATTGATCCGGCACCTTCTAACCAAAGGTCTCGACCCGGATGACTACCTGCCCCTCCCTGTCCATCCATGGCAAGCCGCCGAGGAACTACCGCGCTCGTTCGCTCGCGAGATTGCCGGTGGCTTGCTGGTCCCGACCACCATCATTGCGTTCAACGGTCAGCCGACCATGTCGTTTCGCACCCTGGTGCCCAATGCAAACCGCTGTTCACCAATGGTCAAGCTTCCTGTGGCGCTGCGACTGACCAGCGTGCAACGCACCCTTTCACCACGCTCGGCACGCATGGGGCCAAGGGTCAGCGGATTGTTGCTGCGAATACTCAAGCAGGAGCCGCAGATTCGTACCGTATTGAACATCGTGCCGGAACGCATCGGCGTGCATTACGCGCCGCAACCGGTCGATGACGAACGCTCCCGGCACCTGGCAGTGCTTTACCGGGACAACCCGTCGAGCGTGTTGCAGCCGGGTGAAATGGCCGTGCCCGTTGGCAGCCTGTTCGCCCTCGACGAACATGGACAACCGTTACTGCGCCAGTGGATCAGGTTGGCTCAAGGAGGCGATGGCAGACCGGAACTGCTGCGTTTTTTCCGTGATTATCTGTCGATCGCCGTCCCCGGATTGCTCGGTCTGTACCTGATCTACGGGGTCGCGTTCGAGGCGCACCAGCAGAACAGCTTCATGGTCATGAGCGCCGAGGGACAGTTGAGCCGACTCTTGGTGCGTGATTTCGGCGACATCCGGATTCACCGCCAGACCTTGCACCGGCAAGGCCTCGACCTTCAGTTGCATGACCCGCAGATGACGCTGTATGACGATGCAGACTTCGTGCGCGACAAACTCTTGCACACCACCTTCATGTGCCATCTCGGGGAGCTGGTTCTACTCTGCACCCGGCATTGGAAGATGCCGGAAGATGCACTTTGGAATGAGTTGGCCATTCAGGTCGGCGACTGCTTTGACCACCTGCGCGAACGGGTCGAGCCGCAGCGCTGGACAATCGAGCGTCTGGCCTTGCTGAAACAGGACTGGCCGGCCAAATCGTTCATGCGTATGCGCTTGCTCGACAGCGCGCTCGATATCGTGGGTCGACTGAGCAACCCGCTTCGCGTGCACTCGTAAATAGTCGCTCGAACTGCAAAAAGGATTCTCGATCAAGTAATAGCACTTGATCGAAGATCCTTTCCGTTGCATGACGTTTTAACTGAGTTGCAATGTCGAGTTGAACTGACTGATGGCGTCTACCACATGCCGTGAACCCTGCTGGATTTCCAGGATCACCTCGCCCGCTTCATTGGCCAGTTCCACGCCCAGTCCAGTACGGCTCAAACTTGACTGCATGCTCGACACGGCACTCAAGGACAAGTCGTGGTTCTTGCGCACCACCTCTACAATTTCCACGGTTGCATGGCTGGTACGTGCCGCCAGGCTACGCACCTCGTCGGCAACCACCGCAAATCCTCGCCCATGTTCGCCGGCCCGCGCAGCCTCGATAGCGGCGTTGAGTGCCAGCAGATTGGTTTGATCGGCGATACCGCGAATGGTCTGAACAATGGTGCCGATGATGTCGGACTGTTTGCTCACCGCATCGATGCTGAGGGCCGCTTCGTTGAGATCCCTGGAGATCTCTTCGATGATTTGCACGGTCTGCTGCACCACCTGCGAACCTTTCTGGGCGCACGCATCGTTTTGCACCGAGGTTGAATGGGCCGACTCGGCGGCAGTCTGCAACGTGGTCATCTGCCGGGTGATGTCGCTGGCGAACTTCACCACTTTGTACAAGCGGCCCTTGGTGTCGAAGATCGGGTTGTACGAAGCTTCGAGAAAGACCATGCGACCGTGTTTGTCGACCCGTTCAAACCGACGCGAATGGAATTCGCCACGGTTGAGCGAAGCCCAGAACGCCTTGTAGGCCGCAGACTCGCTCTCTGATCGATGACAGAACAGGCTGTGGTGCTGACCCACTACTTCGTTAAGCGAATAGTGCATGGTCTGCAAGAAGTTATCGTTGGCGGTAATCACCCTGCCGTCGGGGGAGAACTCGATCACCGCCATGGCACGGCCCAAGGCATTCACTACGCTCTGGTTTTCATGCTCTTTATTGATTCGGGCCGTGATGTCCGAGGCCACCTTGATCACGCTTCGTACTTGTCGGTCAGTCCCGATCACCGGCATATAACTGGCCTCAAGCCAGACTTCCTTGCCGCTCTTGTTCAAACGCAAGAAAGTGCCACTGCTTGATTCGCCACGCCCCAACTCACGCCAGAAGCGCTGGTAATCTTCGCTCTTGGCGTACTCCTCTTCACAAAAAATACGGTGATGCTTGCCGCGCAGCTCCTCGATGGAATAGCCGACGGCCTTACAAAAGTTTTCGTTGGCCTCGAGGATCACACCGGTGGGGTCAAACTCGATCATTGCCATGGAGCGGCTGATCGCCGCCAACTTGGCATTGGCCTCGCTCAACGCGCAACTAAATCGCTCTATCTCAAGCAGGTCAGACTTGTGGTGTCGATTGAACATGGTGGTATCACCTTCAGCGCTGTCTTTTGATGAACGGAAGTTCCCAGTCTTTCACTGGACTTACGACGACTTTCCACAGAACAGGCAAACGCATCCTCACACGAAGGATAAGAGTCAGGTGATCAATGATGATTAATCGGAGTGTCCATACTGCAACGCTCTTATCAAGCCATCCTTTTCTTGACGCCCCGTGCAGGGGCCAACCCAACATTCACAAGTAATTCCCTCTAAGAAACACTCCTTTTCAGCGCAGTGCCTTCAATTGCGCACTCTTATTGATCATTCAATTTACAGCCGGCCGCAAAACACTGACTCAAGCACAATCAGGCTGAGGCATCGAGACTTTCACGCTTTATAAATTGACCGGCATCAGTAGCTACGAGTGAGCATAGACAGCAACGCCACGGATGCAAGGCCATCAATAGGCCATCTTTTTATCGATGCTCAGAGCGCCGCAGGATGGAGCATCGCCAGCAGCGCCTGGACCGCTGCAGAGGGCTCCCTGAGCGGTGTGGCGACCAGCGCAAACTCTCGATGAACAGGCACCGCCAACGGCAGTACGCGCAACCCCTTGCGATTGGCTGGCAAGGTCATTTCCGGAACCAGCGTCACCCCGACGTTTTCCCGAACCAGCGTGAACGCACTGGCCCACTCTCGAACTTCAACCCGGACATCCAGCAGCGCAAGACCTGCATCCGCTGCCAGGCTGCGGGCATTGACGCTGCATCCGCCAGTGGCCAGCACGAACGGCTGCCCGACCAACGTTTCCAACCTCAATCCGTGCTCATGGTTTCCTCGAGCCAATGGGTGCGCCATCGGCAGCACCGCAACCCAGGTATCTCGCCCCAACATTCCGGCGTTGCGTTCAGGTGGGGGATTGAGCACCACCCCCAGATCAACCAGGCCAGCGCCAAGCAACGCTTCAACTTCGTTGTCGCTGACCTCCAGCGCCACCACCTGAATACCGGGATACAGCTGATTGAACTGACGCAACAGCGGCGGCAGAAACGTTGCGAGCACCATCGGAAAACTGGCCAGACGGATCGTGCCACGCTGAATATCCCGCGCCGCGTCGGCAGTGGCCCGGATGGTCTCAAGGGCCTGGAGCATCACCCGCGCCTGTTCGATCACGTGTACTCCGACTGCGGTCGGCAAGGTCTGACGGTTTTCCCGGACAAACAACTGGATGCCGAGCATGTCCTCAAGCAAGGCCAGCGCTTGACTGGCACCTGACTGAGTCATGCCCACCTGTTCGGCAGCGCGAGTAATGTTGCCCGTGTCGGCGATAGCCACCAGCATCCGCCAATGCATCAGGTTCATCATGGCAGTAGCTATCCTTATGGCTGATGTCTGAAAGATTAATTTTACGACATGCGCGGGCGACCATGACACTGATCAAAATCCTCACCTGGAACCCTGATCATGAAGTTGTATTTTTCGCCTCAAGCCTGCTCCCTTGCACCGCACATTGTTCTGCGTGAACTGCAACTGCCATTCGAGCTGGTCCGCGTCGACAACCGAACGAAGATGACCGGCGACGGTGCCGACTTTCTTGCGATCAACCCGAAAGGCTATGTCGCGGCGCTGCAACTGGATAACGGCGATGTGCTGACCGAGGGACCAGCCATCCTGCAATACCTGGCTGATCTTCGCCCGCTTGCCGGCCTTGCACCGGTGTGCGGATCCTGGGAAAGAGTGCGCTTGCAGGAAGTCCTGAACTTCATTTCGAGTGAGATTCATGGCGCTCTGGGACTGCTGTTCAATGCGCAGTTCCCTGATCAGGTGAAAGCGCTCTTCAAGGAGAAACTGTTCAAGCGGTTTGCCGTGCTGACCCAGACGCTGGAGCAACAGGAGTATCTGCTGGGCGAACGTTTCAGCATCGCTGATGCCTATCTGTTCACCGTGCTGCGGTGGACGTCCTTGTTTGATATCGACCTGGAGCAATGGCCGCCGCTGGAGCGTTTTCAGGCGCGGATTGGCTCACGGCAGGCCGTGAGCGAGGCGCTGGCAGCCGAAGTGGCTAACGCCTGAAGATTGATCGCTGACAAGCCGGCGATGGCGCCTTCATGGGCGCCATCACCGCTGAATGACACGCCTACAAACTGCTGCTGACTTTCGTCGCGACCTGCGTGGGTACCCAGCCTTGCCACACCTGCGGTTGCTCGCGCAGGAAGGCTTGTGCGACTTTGCGCGGTTTTTGGCGTTTTTCGCTCATCTGGCCGAGGGTCTGGTTCAGCAGATCGATCGGTAAATCGACTTTCTCGAAGAACGCCACCAGGTCCGGGTATTGGGCCTTGAACGGTGCCGAGACGCCGATGGCGAGGTTGGCCGGCATCGAGCGCGTACCTTTGGGGTGTGGGTTGTTAGCGTCGGCCAGGGTTTTCCAGGCCTCGGCATCGAAGGCCGGTTCGTCGAGCTTCACCAATTTGAAACGCCCCAACAGCGGTGTTGGCGACCAGTAGTAGAAAAGCACCGGCTTGCCGCGCCGAATCGACGAACTGACCTCGGCATCCAGCGCCGCCCCCGAGCCGGTGCGGAAGTTGACGAAGCTCTCGGTCAACGCATAGGCCTTGAGCTTCTGGCTGTTGACGATCTCCGAGGTCCAGCCGGTCGGGCTGTTGAGAAAGCGTCCGCGAGTCGGGTCTTCCGGATCCCGGAACACGTCCTTGTAGCGCGCCAGATCGGCGACCGATTTCAGCTCCGGCGCCAGCGGTTTGATCCCGCGCTCGGGATCGCCCTTGATCACGTATTCCGGCACCCACCAGCCTTCGGTGGCGCCTTTGACGGTATCGCCCAGACCGAACACTTTGCCCTCGGCCTGTGCCTTGATCCAGGCAGGACTACGCCCCGCCCACTCCTCGCCGATGACCTGAATATCATCCTTGGCCAGGGCGGCTTCAAGGCTGACGGTGCTGCCCGGCAGCGTGTCGGTCGGGTAGCCGTAACCTTTCTCGACGATCAACCGCAGGATCTCGGTGATCAGGCTGCCGCTTTCCCAAGTGATGTCGCCGAAGTGGATCGGCGCGACTTTTTCTGCGGCGGGGGCTTGAGTCATGGTCAGGCTTGCCGCCAGCAGCAAACTGCCAAGCAGGGATTTGATGGATCTCATGCGGACCTCTGAAAGCTGGATTGTCTGAACGATGAATGAACATGCGACGGCTCGCGCCACAGGCTGCACAGCGCCTGGGAACGGGCCATGTAAACGCTGACCGAGCGCAGGGAAATACCCAATTCACGGGCAATTTGCGGGTACGTCAGGCCGTCGAGCCGGGACAACAGAAACGTTGCCTTGACCTTGCCCGGCACGCGTTCAAAAGCCTGCTCCAGGCCGTTGAGTACCTGCTGTACCTGAATCAGGTCTTCAGGTGACGAACTTGGGCGAGGCGGCTCATGCAGCAACTGATCAAGGTGCTCGTGCTCCAGGCCGCGACGGCGCCAGGACCGATAAATCAGGCGTTTGGCGATAGTGCCAAGCAGTGCACGGGGCTCACGGATCGGCACCAGTTGCGGAGAGCACAGCAACGTTTCAAAGGTCTGCGCAGCAATGTCTTCGGCACTGGCGCTGGAATCGAGGTGGCGGCGCAATTGCGAGCACAGCCACGGGTAATGACTGCGGAACAATCCGCCCACGTATTCACGGTGAGAAGGGTCGGTGCCGGACATGGAGGCTCCAATAACTAGGGTTGCGCTGGATGTCCGGTGGTCCGGTGCAGTGATCCTAGCAAGGAGACTTATTCCTTAATAATACTTAAAAACTATTTTTATATATTTTTTATGAATATATACAGGCGCAATGTCTGGCAACCGTTTCACCCCTCAACGCAAGCGTCCATACCCCAGCTCTTCAGCTTCCTGCCGGTAATCGAGGAGGATCCGGTAGTCGCTTTCAGTGGCCGGCAACACCTCGTGGAGCCCCAGGGTTTCAACCACCTCAGGCAGTTCATTCAACGCCTGGTTCATCACCTCGCGAAGGTGCTCGACCTGCTCATCGGTCAGGCTGGCGACGCCGATATACGGCAAGGTCGGGCTGAACGCACTGCGCGCCACCACCCGCAAACCTTCGACTTCCTGCGGTGCGTGCCGCGCCAGATAAGCGAAAGTCACGCTGTCGATGGCCGCCAGGTCTGCGCGTCCGTCACGCAGCCAGCGCAGGCTTTCACGGTGGCTACCGCTGACCGCCACGCTGGAAAAAAACTGACCATTGCGTTGCAACGCGGCGATGCGGTGACGCAACAGATTCATCCCGCTGTTGGAGTCCTCGCCATTGATCACCGCTCGGCACCCCAGCAGCGCCGGCAAGGTTCGGCGCGGGTCGTCGGCCCGGGTCAGCAGCAGGCTGCAATGGTTGCCAGCGCTGCTGTCCTGCAGCTCATAACGCGGCCGACCGATCACCCGCACCTGCCCGCGCAGTGTCGTCATCAGCGGATAGCCACAGGTCTGCGTGAGCAGTAATTGCGGGGCCAGCCAAAGCTCCATCAATGACAGGCCTTCAGCGTTCAAACGGGTCGCGTCGAGCCGCTCGACGATACGCGCCAGCCAGTGCTCATTGGCCTGACGTATCGGCTCGGGGGCGACGTACATCAGTAATTCTGCAAAACCTGAAATCATGCCGGTTCTCAACTGAAAGGATGCTGCGGACTGTCCACGGGCCTGAGCCCGTGCTGACGCAACAGCTCACCATAGCCGCGCACCAGAAACCCGCCACTACGCGCCTGCCATTGTTCGCGCCGTGCGCGATAGACCTGCGGCAAATAGAACCACGGCAAACCCGGCAGATCGTGATGCACCAGGTGCAGATTCAGGTTAAGGAACAACCAGCGCCAAGGCCAGGCAGCCTCGTTGAGCACGGTGCGCTTTTGCGATTCGCGGTGCGGGCGATGTTCATAGTAGGAACGGATCATCCCTACCGACAACGCCGGCACGCTGATCAAGAACAGGTAATGCCAGACAGGAACAGCACTGTAACCCGCGATGAAGGTCAGCATCAGTACGGTCAACGCGCCATGGGTCAGCCACATCAACCAGGCCTGGCGATCACCTCGGCGCAAGCGCTGGAGTTCTTCCTTGGCCAGCGCCAGCAACGCCAGCGGCGCACCGACGGCGAAGCGCCCCAACACGGTTTTGTTCAGCCAGTGCAGGCTGCGCTCGAACACTGAACTGCCCTGCCACTGTCGCGTGCTCACGTAGCGACTTTCCGGGTCGCGGCCAGGTAACGTCAGGTCTTCGTCGCGGTGATGCAAGAGGTGGCTGTCGCGGTACAGGGTGTACGGGTACCAGACAGCAAAAGGTGCGTAGCCGAGAAGTTTGTTCAACGAGGTAAAGCGCGTCGGATGCCCATGCAACAGCTCATGCTGGACCGACATCCACAGCACCACAATCGGTATCAGCAGCAGCGTGCTCAACCACAGTCCCAACCAGGTACTGGCCAGCAGCACGCCAAACCAGGCCGCGTACACACCGATCAACAGCAGCCAGGTCGGCCATTCACTACGACCGGCAAATGTTCGGCGCAGGGCTTCAATTTCTTCACGCAGGTTTTGATCAAGGTAATAGGACATGGCTCGGCTCAGAACAGGACAAGCCAACAGACAAAGTCGGCCTTATCCCCTTCTGTGCAACGACGCAGGGAAATCTTGCAGCTCGATAGGTTATTTAACTGGAAATGAACGCGGAGCCCGATTGCCGGGCTCCGTCAAAGCGGGCTCAGTGCCCGAACACACCGACTTTTTTGGCCTTTTTGTCAGCGCGTTTTTCAACGGCTGTCTTGGTCGGTTTCTTTTTCGCCGCTTTCTTCGAATCCAAGCCTTTGCTCATGATGCACGCTCCACCAACTGGGAATATGAGATCAGGTATACACCTATCTCGCAGCGTTGGTTCTTTTATAATAGGCGCATTTTTCGCGGTGACCCTCTCGCACATGCCCAACACCCAGTATATCCAGCTTGCCGAGCCGTTGTGGCCGTTGCTGAACAAGTTTTACCGCACTCACCAGTCATCGATGAAAGCAGTTCGCGATGCTCAACTGTGGGTTGGCAAGCGTGGCGAGATCATCGCCGGGCTCTGTTTGCGGCCGACGGCGGAGGGGTTTTGGCTGACAGGGTTATTTGTCGACCCGGCCCTTCGGGGGCAAGGCATTGCGGCGGGGTTGATGACCCAGGCGCTATTGCAGACCGAAGCCCCGGTGTGGCTGTTCTGCCACCCGGACTTGCGCGAATTTTATGAGCGCAATGGTTTTACTGCGGACCCGTTGTTGCCCTATGCACTGGCCGAGCGTCTGGCTCGCTATAAGCGTAACAAGCCGATGATCGCCATGGGTTTTCAAACTGTGGGAGCGAGCTTGCTCGCGATGAAGGCCTGACAGTCAATATTGATAGCGACTATCTCACCACTATCGCGAGCAAGCTCGCTCCCACAGGAGGGTGAGGTGAAATGTCGGATCAATCATCAGCCGCCGGATCAAGATCCGGGAACATCACCTCGGTAAACCCGAACTTGCGAAAGTCGGTGATCCGCGACGGGTACAACCGGCCGATCAGGTGATCGCATTCGTGTTGCACCACACGGGCGTGAAACCCCGAAGCGATGCGCACAATCGGCTCGCCCTTGGGATCGACGCCTTCATAGCGAATGTGCTGATAACGCTCCACCGCCCCCCGCAGCCCCGGTACCGACAGGCAACCTTCGAAGCCCTCTTCCAGCGTCGGATCAAGCGGCGTGATCAATGGATTGATCAGGATCGTCTGCGGTACGGCATCAGCGTCCGGGTAACGTTCGCTGTGCTCGAAACCGAAGATCACCAGTTGCAGGTCGACACCGATCTGTGGGGCTGCCAGGCCGACGCCACCGACACTTTCCATAGTCTGGAACATGTCATCGATCAACTGCCACAGTTCGGGGCTGTCGAACATTTCGGCCGGTACCGGCGCAGCGATACGCAGCAGGCGCTCATCGCCCATTTTCAGGATTTCACGGATCATCGTCAGGCTTCGTCAGTGGTCGGGTTGAGCGAGTGGTCCCGCCCCAGTCCCGAAACATGTTGTTTTTCGTCGTGTTCGCCGAGGCCCTTTGCGCCAGGATGCTTGCCTTCGTTCGACATGTGATCGATCACCGCATTCATCTCCGCGCCGAGCAACAGCACCGCAGCGGAAATGTAGAAGTACAGCAACAGCACGATGATCGCGCCGATACTGCCATACATGGCATTGTAGTTGGCGAAGGTCTTGACGTAGTAACCAAAACCCAGCGAAGCGATGATCCACACTACCACTGCCAGTACCGAGCCCGGCGTGATGAAGCGAAACTTCTGCTTCACATCAGGCATCACGTAGTACATCAACGCGACCGCGACCATCAGCAAAATCACGATCACCGGCCAGCGCAGTATCGTCCAGAGGATGACAATGTACTCTTCCATGCCGATCTGCGACGCAATCCATTCCATTACCTGCGGGCCGAGCACCATTAATGCAGCCGCGACCAGCAGCATGCCGGCAACGCCGACGGTGTAGAAGATCGACAGCGGGAAACGCTTCCAGATCGGCCGGCCTTCGACCACATCGTAGGCCGCGTTCATCGCGCTCATCATCAGCCGCACACCCGCCGAGGCGGTCCACAGGGCGATGACGATACCCACCGAGAGCAATCCACCCTTGGATTGCTGGAGCTGGTCGATCACCGGGTTCACTTGTTCCAGTGCTTGCGGCGGCAACACCAACTCTGTCTGAAGGCGCAGCCAGGAAAAGAAATCCGGCAGGTGCAGGAAACCGATCAGGGCGATCAGGAACAGAATGAACGGAAACAGCGAGAACAGCATCTGATAGGCCAGCGCCGAGGCATACGTCGACATCTCGTCATTGATGAACTCAGTGACGGTGCGCATCATCACGCGATGCAAGGGTAAGCCTTTCAACTCCGGGAACATCATAGCGTCTCCTTTCGCCGCAAAAGGTTGAAGTCGGGGGCGACTCAGGGGCCGTTTTCTACATCAAAGTAACCTACTTGGCGACTTTGAAACAATTTCGGGGAGGTTAAATAACAGTAACCGACATAAAAACGGCCATCCGTGGATGGCCGTCGCATGCATTAACGCGGGTTATCGGATCAGGCTTTATCAATGGTTTTCTTGATCGCATCTTTAGCCTTGCCGAGCGCTTGCTGGGCTTCGCCTTTCTTCTCCTGAAGCTTGCCTTCGGCTCGCAACTTGGGATTGTCGGTGGCTTTACCCACACCTTGCTTGACGTTGCCGACCGCTTCGTTGGCCAGGCCTTTAACTTTATCGCCAGTGCTGCTCATGGTATTTCTCCTGTGAACATTCAAAGGTCAGTGTCGTTACCTAGTGGTTGACTGGTGGGCGCTGCACAGCGTTCCATTTATTTTCACACGGTCATTTCATCAGCACATGCAGGTTGGGCTTTATGTTTGCCAGCTAACCCCCGAGAATGCGCAACGTATTCAGGCCGTGGCGCTGAAGATCCAATCCCGTAGGAACGTTATGAAACTCGATAAAAAGCAGGCCATTGCCCGCAGAAACCAGGAACTCGGCGGTGCAGTGCTTGGCGTCAACAACTGCCATTTCACCGAATTGAACCGCAACCGCAACATCTGGTGGTTTGATATCCCGGTTGCGCGCCTGGCCATTGGTCAGTACGAGTGGGTTCACCTGCTGATGTACACGCCGGCCACCGACGAACTGCTGCACCTGAAAGTGCCGACGGTGTTCCTGCGCGAGAAACTCGAAGGCCTGGTGGTGCGCAATGAAGGCAAGCGCAAGGCGGCCCTGAGCCTGGAACTGAGCGCCGACAAGGACTCGTACCTTCAGGACATGCGCCCGGCTGGCACCAACGTCAATTTCGCGCAGTTCCGCCTCTGACAGCAAAAGCTTCGCGAGCAAGCTCGCTCCCACATTGGATTTCGGTTGTACACACATTTTGTGTTCGCTGAAGATCAAATGTGGGAACGGGCTTGCTCGCGAAGGCGGCCTGACTGGCACAGAAGATTTCTCTGCCAGCAACAAAAAGCCCCGCATCTGCGGGGCTTTTGTTTTATGCGCTGACCTTCTTCAAGCCGAGTTTCTTCAACTCTTCGTCACGCAGTTCGCGACGCAGGATCTTGCCGACGTTGGTGGTCGGCAGCGCATCGCGGAACTCAATGGCTTTCGGCACTTTGTAGCCGGTCACATTGGCACGCATGTGCGTCATCACCTGCTCTTTGGTCAGGGTTACCCCCGGTTTGGCGACGATGAAAATCTTGATCGCCTCGCCCGACTTCTCGTCCGGTACACCAATGGCTGCGCATTGCAGCACGCCCGGCAAGGTGGCCAGTACGTCTTCGAGCTCGTTCGGGTAGACGTTGAAACCGGAGACCAGAATCATGTCTTTCTTGCGATCGACAATACGCATGTAGCCGTCTGGCTGGATCAGCGCGATGTCACCGGTCTTCAACCAGCCTTCGCTGTCGAGGATTTCATCGGTGGCTTCCTGGCGCTGCCAATAGCCCTTCATCACTTGCGGACCTTTTACGCACAGTTCGCCGATTTCGCCCAACGGCTGTTCAACGCCGGCGTCATCGATGACTTTGCACAGGGTCGACGGCACCGGAATACCGATCGTGCCTATCTGAATGTTCTGGTTTGGATTGACGGTGGCCACCGGGCTGGTCTCGGTCATGCCGTAACCTTCGCAGATGGCACAACCGGTCACGGCTTTCCAGCGTTCGGCAGCGGCCAGTTGCAGGGCCATGCCACCGGACAGGGTGATTTTCAGGCCTGAGAAGTCCAGTTTGCGGAACGCTTCGTTGTTGCACAGCGCCACGAACAACGTGTTCAGGCCGACAAAACCGCTGAACTTCCACTTCGACAGTTCCTTGACCATCGCCGACAGGTCGCGCGGGTTGCTGATCAGGATGTTGTGGTTACCGATCAGCATCATTGCCATGCAGTGAAAGGTGAAGGCATAGATGTGGTACAGCGGCAGCGGCGTGATGAGGATTTCGCAACCTTCATTCAGGTTGGAACCCATCAGCGCCCGGCACTGCATCATGTTCGCCACCAGGTTGCGGTGGGTCAACATTGCCCCCTTGGCCACGCCGGTAGTGCCGCCGGTGTATTGCAGCACGGCAACGTCGCTGCTGGCCGGGTTGGCTTCGGTCACGGGCTGGCCGTGGCCTTTGCTCAAGACCTCATTGAACTTGACGGCCTTGGGCAGGTGATAGGCCGGGACCATCTTCTTCACGTACTTGATGACGCTGTTGATCAGCAAGCGCTTGAGCGGTGGCAGCAGGTCGGCCACTTCGGTGACGATGACGTGCTTGACGCCGGTCTTGGGCACCACGGCCTCGGCCAGGTGCGCCATGTTCGCCAGGCACACCAGCGCCTTGGCGCCGGAATCGTTGAATTGGTGTTCCATTTCCCGCGCGGTGTACAGCGGGTTGGTGTTGACCACGATCAAGCCGGCGCGGATGGCACCAAACACGGCGATCGGGTATTGCAGCAGGTTTGGCAGTTGCACGGCGATTCGATCGCCCGGCTGCAAATCGGTATGCTGTTGCAGGTAAGCGGCAAAAGCACCGGACAATTCGTACAGCTCACCGTAGGTGAGTGTCTTGCCGAGGTTACTAAAGGCCGGTTTGTTGGCGAAGCGTTGGCAGGATTGCTTTAACACTGCCTGAATATTCGGATACTCGTCTGGATTGATCTCGGCAGCAATTCCAGCTGGGTACTTATCCTTCCAAAAGTCTTCGATCATGGAAGCCCACTCCTCAGCAACGCGAATTCTTCACCGCATTTGATGCGATTATTATTGGGTGTGTTTTTATTGGTGAGTCCGGCTTTTACAAAGGCCGAGAAGTCACAAAGCGCGCCGAGAGTAGCAGCTTTGCCAAGGCCCTACTAGAGCCAAAAGAAGCCCCTACAGTCACTTTGATGACTCAAGAATAGCAAGCAGTCATTTTAGAGCAAAAATTCTATAATACCTTGAAAGCCCCGTGAAATGGGCCTCTCCCCCTAAAAGCATCGCGGGCAAGCCCGCTCCCACAGGGGGTCACGCTGACCTTGTGGGAGCGGGCTTGCCCGCGAATGCGCTAAGCGCAGCCTTCAGGTATCAAGCGATATCGCGCAGCTCCCGCCGCAATATCTTGCCCACTGGCGTCATCGGCAGCGACTCACGCAGCACGATGTGCTTGGGCACCTTGTAGGCGGTGAAATTTTCCTTGCAGTAGGCCTTCAGCTCTTCAAGGCTGACCCCCGCTTCACGCGCCACTACGAAGAGCTTCACCGCCTCCCCGGAACGCTCGTCGGGCACACCGATTACCGCACAGTTGGCGACTTTCGGGTGCGCCATCACCACGTCCTCGATCTCGTTCGGGTACACGTTGAAACCCGAGACGATGATCATGTCTTTCTTGCGGTCGACAATCCGCACAAACCCGTCCGGGTCGATTACTGCGATATCACCGGATTTGAACCAGCCGTCGGCATCCAGCACCTCGGCGGTGGCTTCGGGTTTCTGCCAGTAGCCCTTCATGATTTGCGGGCCCTTGATGCACAGCTCGCCCCGCTCGCCCATGGGCTGTTCGACACCTTCATCATTGATGACTTTCAATGTGGTGCCCGGCACTGGCAGGCCGACCGTACCAATGCGTGACTTGTCGCCATACGGGTTGGTGCAGGCCACTGGCGAGGTTTCGGTCAAGCCGTAGCCTTCGGTGATCCGGCAACCGGTTATCTGCTCCCAGCGTTCAGCGGTGGCCTTGACCAGTGCGGTGCCGCCGGAGTTGGTGAGTTTGAGGCTGGAGAAGTCCAGGGTCTTGAAGTCCGGATGGTCCATCAACGCGACGAACAGCGTGTTGAGCCCGAGCAGCGCCGAGAACCGCCAGTTTTTCAGCTCTTTGATGAAGCCGGCGATGTCCCGTGGATTGGTGATCAACACGTTGTGGTTGCCGGTCACCATCATGCACATGCAGTTCGCCGTGAAGGCATAGATGTGGTACAGCGGCAGCGGCGCAATCATCACTTCCTGACCTTCGCGCAGCAGCGGTTTGCCATCGCTGCCGAACTGGCCAAGACAGGCGCGGGCCTGCTGCATGTTGGCGACCAGATTGCCGTGGGTCAGCATCGCGCCTTTGGCCAAACCCGTGGTGCCGCCGGTGTATTGCAGCACGGCGACATCGTCGAGGCTGACCTTCAATGGCTTGATGCCTTGACCGCGGCCCAGGCGCAACGCGCTCTTGAAGGAAATCGCCTGCGGCAGGTCATAGGTCGGGACCATCTTCTTGACCTTGTCGACCACGGTGTTGATCAGCCAGCCCTTGGCGGTCGGCATCAGGTCGCCCATCTTCGCTTCGATCAGGTACTGAATCTCGGTGTCGGGCAGTACTTCCTGGACCTTCTGCCCGAACATGTTCAGGTACACCAGCGCCCGGGCACCGGAGTCCTTGAACTGGTGACGCATCTCACGCGCGGTGTACAGCGGATTGGTGTTGACCACAATCAGCCCGGCACGCAACGCACCGAACACGGCAATCGGGTAATGCAGGACATTGGGCATCTGCACCGCGATGCGATCACCGGGCAACAGGTCGGTCTGTGTTTGCAGGTAGCCAGCGAACGCCGCGCTGTAGCGTTCAAGCTCGGCATAGGTGAGCGTCACACCCATGTTGCTGAACGCCGGACGGTCAGCGAATTTCTTGCAGGAACGCTCGAACACCTCGATCACCGACTTGTAGGCACCCGGATCGATATCATTGGGTACGCCGGCCGGGCGTTTGTCATTCCAGAAATCAGGTTGCATTGTTTTTGTCCTCTTTACCTGAGCGAATCCGGGCCGCCTCTCTGTGACGCTGAAATGCGGGGCTTCTGGGACACTAGCAGCTATGGTGATTCAGGCAAATATACGCACCAGCTTCATTGATAGCGTGAATCTTGCTGCTGGGGGACACCCACATCGCACGCCCTGCCGTTGATGAGCTATACAATGCAACGACGCCGCGCCTAAACAAAACCGTGCAAAGGAATCGCCATGATCCACGATACATTCTGGTTGACCGCGAGCGATCACAGTCGACTTTTCGTCAACCAGTGGCTGCCTGAAGGCCCGCTGAAGGCGGTGATTCTGCTGTCCCACGGCATGGCTGAACACAGCGGTCGTTATGCGCGGCTGGCGCAGGCTTTATGCGCCGAGGGTTACGGTGTCTACGCACTGGACCAGCGCGGCCACGGCAAAACCGCCGAAAACGGCGTGCTCGGGCATTTCGCGGACAAGGGCGGTTGGCACAAAGTGGTCGGAGACCTGGCCAGCCTTAACCAACACATCGGCCAACACCATCCGGGCATCCCTATCGTGCTGCTGGGCCACAGCATGGGCAGCTACATCGCCCAGGCGTACCTGCTGCATCACAGCGCCAGCCTGTACGGCGCCGTACTCAGTGGCTCGAACTTCCAGCCAGTTGCGCTCTATCGCGTAGCGCGCCTGATTGCACGTTTCGAACGCTGGCGCCAGGGAGCTACCGGTCGCAGTGCATTGATCGAGTGGTTGTCGTTCGGTTCATTCAACAAGCCCTTCAAGCCCCATCGCACCCGGTTCGACTGGCTCAGCCGCGACCCGGACGAAGTTGACAAGTACGTCCACGACCCGCTCTGCGGCTACCGTTGCACCAACCAGCTGTGGATCGACCTGCTCGGCGGCTTGCAGCAAATCAGCAAAGCGTCCAATCTCGCGGAGATCGATCCGGGCCTGCCGTTGCTGGTGATCGGTGGTGAATGTGATCCGGTGAGCGAAGGCAAACGTCTCAAGGCTCTGGCCGACGCACTGCGCGGCGCCGGCAACCAGTGCATGCAGCTCAATATCTACCCGCAAGCCCGGCACGAACTGTTCAACGAGAGCAACCGCGATGAAGTGACCGCGGACCTGCTCAAATGGCTGGCTGAGGCACTGAGCCATCGCCGGCCACCCCGAACCGAATAATGTTTGGTTATCACACTTAACTCGTCACAGGATTCAAGACACATGACCCAGGTTACCAATACCCCGTACGAAGCCCTCGAAGTCGGCCAGACCGCCAGCTACAGCAAGACCGTCGAAGAACGCGACATTCAGCTGTTCGCGGCGATGTCCGGAGACCACAACCCGGTGCACCTGGACGCCGAGTTTGCGGCAGCGAGCATGTTCAAGGAACGCATCGCCCACGGCATGTTCAGCGGTGCGCTGATCAGCGCCGCCGTCGCCTGCGAGCTGCCTGGGCCGGGGACTATCTATATCGGTCAGCAAATGAGCTTTCAGAAGCCGGTAAAAATCGGCGACACCCTGACCGTACGCCTGGAAATCCTCGAGAAACTGCCGAAATTCCGCGTGCGCATCGCCACTCGGGTATTCAACCAGCGCGATGAGCTGGTCGTGGACGGCGAGGCCGAAATCCTCGCACCGCGCAAGCAACAGACCGTGACCTTGCCGACACTGCCCGCGATCAGCATTGGCTGATGCCCATCATCGTTCCCACGCTCCGCGTGGGAATGCCGCCCCGGACGCTCTGCGTCCAGCCGTTATGTGACGCGGAGCGTCACTGGATGCATTCCCACGCAGAGCGTGAGAACGATCTTTTGATCCAGGCGTTGTTGACCGACTTACGAGCGGGCGCGAGCCTGGTGACGCAAGGCTTTGACCTGATCGTGATTGCGTTGCGCACCGTGATACTGACGCTCTACCAGATCACGAATCCCCAGCAGATTGTCTTCGTTGATCATCTCGAGCGCGGCTTTGTAAGCCTTCAGGGCATGATCCTCGCCACGCTCGGCTTCGTTGAGCACCACCTCTTCGCTCTTTCCGGTGACCAATGATTTGAGGCCGACCCAACGACGATGCCTATCACCGCCGACACGGGTTCTGGTCTCAGGATCGCCACCCATCGAACGCACGGTATGTTGAAGTTCAGCCGCCGCGGTGGCGCACTCGGCAGCGCGTTTGACAAACAGCGCCTTGAGTTCAGGATGCTTGATGTCCTGGGCACAGGTCTTGAAACCCTCCTGACCGTCCTTGCTGATCTCGATCAGGTCGTTCAGGACTGAAATCACTTCTTTATTGATGTCAGTCATTTTTCAATTCCTCGCAGACTGAGAGAACTACATAAAACGCTGCATCTCGTGTGCCAGCCCTTTAGTTGGATTTTTTCCTTATATTTCAATAAGTTAAATTTTTTCCAAGCATCTGCACCCGAGTTATTTGCATGATCTGTCAATTGGCCTGCATGCAGAATGCCTGTATTTTCCAGACTGTTTGAATCAAGACGAGCGATCGATGAATCCCGAAAAGCTTGAACTGCTGGTCACCCGCGAAATGCCCTTTGGCAAATACAAGGGTCGCATCATTGCCGACCTGCCCGGCCAATACCTGAACTGGTTCGCCCGCGAGGGTTTCCCCCACGGTGAATTGGGTGGCTTGCTGGCCCTGATGCAGGAAATCGATCACAACGGCCTGTCCGACTTGCTCGACCCGCTACGCGCCAAACATGGCAAACCCAAACCACGCCACTGAACCACTGAACGAGTCGCCCCATGCCAGAAAACACTCGCCGCGCCCTTGATGAAGCTTTTTGGCAAACGTTCGCCGACCGCTACGAAGTCCAGCCAGGTCCGATCAATCTGGAAAATGGTTACTTCGGCCGCATGTCGCGTACCGTGGTCGAGGAGTACCAACGCAACATCGAGCTCATCAACCGCAGCAACTCGGTGCATGTGCGCCAGCGCTTCGAAAAAATCGAAAGCGTGGAAATACGCGGGCAACTGGCCGAGCTCTTGCAGGTGCCCGCCGAAGCGGTAGCCCTGACCCGCAACGCCTCGGACGCGCTGCAATCGCTGATTCGCAACTACAACGGCTTGCAACCGGGCGATCAGGTGCTGCTGTGCGATCTGGAATACGACACGGTCAAAAGTGCGATGCGCTGGCTGGCACGCCATCGCGGCGTCGAAGTGATCGAGATCGAACACGCCCATCCCGCCAGCTTCGAGTCATTGGTGGCGAGCTACCGCGAGGCGTTCGTGCGTTATCCACGGCTCAAGCTGATGGCACTGACCCACGTCGCCCATCGCACCGGCCTGGTGATGCCGGTCAAGGCGATTGCCGAGGCGGCCAAAGAGCACGGGATCGACGTGATCCTCGACGGCGCCCACGCCCTCGGTCAGATCGAATTCAACCTTGATGACCTGGGCATCTCTTTTGCCGGCTACAACCTGCACAAATGGATCGGTGCACCCTTGACCCTGGGGTTTATCTACATCGCACCACAACGTCTGGCCGATATCGATCCGGAGATGGGCGAGTTTCACTTTCCGCTCACCGACATTCGCTCGCGCACGCCTTACAGCACGCCAAACATTCCGGCGTTACTGACCTTGCCGCTGGTGTTCGAAGAACATCGTTCCATCGGTGGCGCAGCCGCCAAGGGTGCGCGACTTAATTACTTGCGCAATCTGTGGGTCGAGGCCGTTCGCGATGTGCAGGGCATTGAAGTCATGACCCCGGATGATCCGCGCCTGTATTGCGGTATCACCTCGATGCGCTTCACCCGGCATGCCGACCAGCAAGCGATGGTCGACCGCCTGCTCAACGACTACAACCTCTTCACCGTGACCCGCAGCGGTTCGGCGTGCGGCAGTTGTATTCGCATCACACCGGGCCTGACCAGTACTGCGCAGGAAATGCAGCGGCTGGCTCGGGCCCTGATCGAACTGAGTTGAGGCGATGAACACCGGAGCTTCTGGTGTTCACACGGTATAGATGTCGAAGTCTTCGGGCTTGATCTGCGCTGACATCGCGCGCTTGTCGATCCCGATGGTCAACTGCCCGAAATAACCGTCTTCCCAGGAATCACGGGCAATGGTGTGGATTTTCAGTATCGAGTCTTCCCCATGCATTTGGGTAAAAAGCTCATCCTGATCGTTGCGCAGCGGCGAAATGCTCCGCCCGCTGTAGTCTTTGGCGTTCAGCACCGAACGTGACGTCACCTCGGGAAGGTACAGCTGGCCGACCCAGGCAACATGCCGCGCCTCCAGGTGATTGCTGCCGGTTACGATTCGAACGGCAACGTGGATGTGCACGCTGCGCCCTGCATAAAACCCCGGATAAATCGTGGTAAACCTGACGACGCCTTTGCGATCGGTGAATTGCCCACCGCGCAAATAGGTATCGTCATCGGTACGCGGAACCGAGCCGATATCGCCGACATCGACCTCTTTATCCGGATCGATCCTGCTCCAGCCCGAATAGGCCCCTCGCGCATTGCATTGCCAGATATCCACCAAGGCATCCGTCACCGGTTCGCAGGTGCTGACGTCGACAATGCTCAGTTTGAGCAGCAACGGAATACCGCTGGCACCTTCACTGATGTTTCTTCGGATCAACCTGGGGTTTCTGAAGTACGGGCCGGCAATCTGTTCAGGGGCCAATAAACAGACTGGCCCGGTTGCCATGGTTGTTGCGTGTTCTTCCATGAGTTGCTTCCTCCATAAGTGACTCGAAGGATAAACAGATCTCCGGGGTGGATTGCGGTAACTATGTATGCCGCTATAGGCGTTCCAACTCCCCGTAGCAGCTGTCGAGCCTGCGAGGCAGCGTTCGGCCGCGCAGCGGTCGTAAATTCAGGCGGCGCGTTCTTCCAGGTAAACCGCATTCGCAGGATTTGCGAGGACTTCGTCCTCGAACGCAGCCTCGCAGGCTCGACAGCTGCTACAGGGCCGCCGCTTTTCCACAGGCAAAAAAAAACGGCGCACTGACCAAGTGCGCCGTAAAGCCGTAGAACACAACTACAACGATTCTGCGTAAAAAACCGCCGGTAAAACCAATCAGTCCAGCAGGGCCAGCGCCTCGGCGGTGCACTCCTGGATACGTGCCCAGTCGCCGTTCTTGATCCACTCCGGATCAAGCATCCAGCTACCGCCGACGCACATCACGTTTTTCAGCGCCATGTAACTCTTGATGTTGGCTGGGCCAACACCGCCAGTGGGGCAGAAACGTACTTCGCCGAACGGGCCGCCAAGGGCCTTGATCGCCGCCACGCCACCGCTGACTTCCGCCGGGAACAACTTGAAGCGGCGATAGCCCAAGGCGTAGCCCTCCATGATCCCGGAGGCGTTGCTGATGCCCGGCAACAGCGGAATCGGGCTGGCGACGCTGGCTTCCAGCAGATCGCGGGTAATGCCTGGGGTCACGATGAACTGCGAACCGGCGGCTTCAGCAGCGGCCAGCATGTTGCGATCGAGCACGGTGCCAGCACCGGTGACCAGCTCCGGACGCTGCTCACGCAGAACCTGGATGGCCTTGAGGCCGAACTGCGAACGCAGGGTCACTTCCAGGGCCGTCAACCCACCTGCGGCAAGGGCATCGGCCAGTGGCAGAATGTCTTGCTCGCGGGCAATGGTGATCACCGGCAGAATCCGCGCCTTGACGCAGAGGCTGTCGATCAGGGCAACTTTGTCCGCCATGGAAACGGTCGGTTGAGTGTTTGTCATAGCGGCTGATCCTTGGTTCATGGGCACCAGTAAATCTCTAACGTGGGTTGCAGAAACGCGCGAATCGGCATTGCGGCGACATCGTCACCGGCCAGTGCGGCACTCAGGGTGGTCAGCTTGGACTGACCGGAAATCGATAGCACGGTGAACTGTGCCGAGGCCAGCAGCGCACGACTCATGGTCAGGCGCTGGTGCGGCACGGTCGGCGCCAGCATCGGCAAGCAACGGCGTGTGCCGTCGGCCTGCAAGGCTTCGGTCAGGTTCGGGCTATTGGGGAACAACGAAGCGGTGTGACCGTCGTCGCCCATTCCCAGCACCAGCGCGTCGATCGCCGGCAACTCGGCGAGCAAGCGGTCGGCCTGCTCGGCAGCCTGTTCAAGGTTGGCAGTGGCGCTGTAGAGACTGAGAAACTTCGCCTTGGCCGCCGGGCCTTGCAACAGGTAGCGCTTGAGCAGACCGGCATTGCTGTCGGCATGCTCCACCGGTACCCAGCGCTCGTCCGCCAGGGTCACCACGACCTTGGACCAGTCCAGTGCCTGTTTGGCCAGGTGCTGGAAAAACGCTACCGGGCTGCGTCCGCCAGAGACAACCAGCGTCGCGCTGCCGCGGGCATCGATGGCATCGCTGAGTTGCTTGGCCACCGTCAGTGCCAGGCCTTCGGCCAGCAACACCGGGCTGCGAAACTCATGAGCGCGGACGCCCTGAGGCAGGTTGAATTCAGATATCGCCATACCACGACCTCCCGTCCCGCGTGATCAGTGCAATGGAGCTCATCGGTCCCCAGGACCCGGCCGCGTACGGCTTGGGCGCATCACCGGACTTTTTCCACCCGGCGATCAGCTGGTCACACCACTTCCACGCGGCTTCGATTTCATCTTTACGGACAAACAGGTTCTGATTGCCACGCATCACTTCCAGCAACAACCGCTCGTAGGCATCGGGGATCCGCGCGCTGCGATAGGTATCGGAAAAATTCAGCTGCAACGGACCGCTGCGCAGCTGCATGCCCTTGTCCAGGCCTTGTTCTTTGGTCATCACGCGCAAGGAAATACCTTCGTCCGGTTGCAGGCGGATGATCAGCTTGTTGCTGATCTGCAAGCGCTGCTCGGGGGCGAAGATGTAGTGCGACGGTTCCTTGAAGTGGATGACGATCTGCGACAGTTTCTGCGGCATGCGTTTACCGGTACGCAGGTAAAACGGCACGCCGGCCCAACGCCAGTTGCGGATGTCGGCACGCAGGGCGACGAAGGTTTCGGTGTCGCTCTGGGTGTTGGAGTTCTCCTCCTCCAGGTAACCCGGCACCGACTTGCCTTCGCTGTGACCGGCGATGTACTGGCCGCGCACCACTTGGGTGGTCAGGCCTTCCGGACTGATCGGCGCCAGCGCCTTGAGCACTTTGACTTTCTCGTCACGGATGCTGTCAGCCGAAAGATCCGCTGGCGGGTCCATGGCGATCAGGCACAGCAACTGCAACAGGTGGTTCTGAATCATGTCGCGCAGTTGGCCGGCCTTGTCGAAGTAGCCCCAACGGCCCTCGATCCCGACTTTCTCGGCGACGGTGATTTCCACGTGGGAAATGTAGTTCTGGTTCCACTGGGTTTCGAACAGGCTGTTGGCGAAACGCAGGGCGATCAGGTTCTGCACCGTCTCTTTGCCCAGGTAGTGGTCGATGCGGTACGTGCGGTTTTCCGGGAAGTACCGCGCCACTGCGTCGTTGACCTTGCGCGACGACTCGAGGTCCGAACCGATCGGCTTTTCCAGCACCACACGGGTGTTTTCGCTCAGGCCGACCTTCGCCAGGTTCTCGCAAATCGCGCCGTACACCGCAGCGGGCGTCGCGAAGTAGGCAATCATCCGCTGCGCCGAACCGGCCAGCTCGGCCAGGGCGACGTAGTCGTCGGACTTGAGGAAGTCGACATGCAGGTACGTCAGGCGTGCCAGGAAGCGCTCGACCACGGCTTCGTCGAGTTCCTTGGCATCAACGTAATGGCGCAGTTCACGGGCAATAAATGCCAGATGCTCTTGCTCACTGCCTGGCTCACGGGCCAGTGCGATAATGCGCGTGTCCTCGTGCAGCAGGCCAGCGCCATCCAGTTGGTACAAGGCAGGAAACAGCTTGCGCAGGGCCAGATCGCCCAAGGCGCCGAACAAGGCAAAGGTGCACGGTTCAACCGTAATCGAAGGCATGATGTTTGTTCTTTTATCAAGTTAAGCTACAAATACCTTTTTTTAAGGCATCGCTCAAGGAAAAATGTAGTAATAACCACAACATTTTTCCAAAATACAGATTCCGAGTGGTGGTCGGTCGGGGCCATCAGTAGGATAGGCCACCATTATGGGCCGCTTCACAGGCCCAATCTGCATAGCCGACCTAAGGAACATAAATGGACCGCGTGCGAAATTTACTGGAACAAATCCAGAATCGCCTTGCAGACCTGAACAAGGCCGAACGCAAGGTCGCCGAAGTCATCCTGCTCAACCCACAGCAGGCTACTCGCTTCAGTATTGCCGCCCTCGCCCAGGCCGCCTCGGTCAGCGAGCCGACGGTCAACCGTTTCTGCCGTTCGTTCGGTGTCAGCGGCTACCCGGAACTCAAACTGCAACTGGCCCAAAGCCTGGCCAGCGGCGCGGCGTATGTCAGCCGCGCGGTGGAAGCCGACGACAACCCGGAAGCCTACACCCAGAAAATCTTTGGCAGCGCCATCGCCTCGCTGGACAGCGCCTGTCAGGCACTGGACCCGAACCTGATCAGCCGCGCCGTGGATTTGCTGATCCAGGCCCGGCAGATCCACTTCTTCGGCCTCGGTGCGTCAGCCCCGGTAGCGCTGGATGCTCAGCACAAGTTCTTCCGCTTCAACCTGGCGGTCACCGCCCACGCCGACGTGCTGATGCAGCGGATGATTGCCTCGGTGGCCCACACCGGCGAACTGTTCGTGATCATCTCCTACACCGGGCGCACCCGCGAACTGGTCGAGGTGGCGCGCATTGCCCGCGAAAACGGTGCCTCGGTGCTGGGTCTGACGGCCGAGGGTTCGCCACTGGCCAAGGCCAGCACCTTGAGCCTGAACATCCCGCTGCCGGAAGACACCGACATCTACATGCCGATGACGTCGCGAATCATCCAGCTGACCGTGCTCGACGTACTCGCCACCGGCATGACCCTGCGCCGCGGCGTCGACTTCCAGCCGCACCTGCGCAAGATCAAGGAAAGCCTCAACGCCAGCCGGTATCCGATCGGGGATGAATTCAGTTAGGACGAAAGCTCCATTGGCTGTTAGGGCCTCATCGCGAGCAAGCTCGCTCCCACATTGAATTGTGCTGTTTACAAAACCTGTGGGAGCGAGCTTGCTCGCGATGGCGCCAGCCGCAACAGCGCAATCTTGAGCTAAGCCCCCATCCGCGCCTGCAAACTCAAATGCGCCCGCTCTCCCGGTGCCAGGCTCAGGCTATCGGTGCCTCCGCAGGCTGCCTCCACGCAGACAAACTCCGAGACCTCATTCCAGCTCACTCCCAGCAGCGGCCGTGACCCGGGATGCCAGACCACCGTATCCGCGCTGTCACCGGTATCGATGCACAACTGGCGTTGCCAGGCGTGGTCCTTGAGCTGTAACTCGCCCTCGTGCTGGAACACCCGCTGACAGCCTCCCTCTACCCGCAACTCGCCTTTTTGCTCGCAGAACTCGCGCTTGAGCTGGTCATAACCTTGCGCGCCATCGAGTCCAGACAGCGCTATCTCAGCAACGTCACCAATACGCCAATAGGCGTGCAATGCATGACTCAGCTGGCACGGCAGGCTGTCCTGATGCTCGGTGCTCAGGCGCAAATCCATGCGCTCACCCAAGTGCGCGTACAGGTCTACTTGCCAGTCACACAGCTGCAATTGCCAATGCAGGCGCACGCCGTCGTCATCGGTGCTGCTGTCGATCAGTTTCCAGTCGATCAGCCGCGCCCAACCATGGGACGGCCAGGCATTTTCGCTTGGATGACGGCCATACCACGGCCAGCACACCGGCACGCCACCGCGAATCGCCCCGACCTGCGGCCACTTCGCCGCGCACCAGAGCCAGGGCTTTTGGCCCGAGGGCTGAAAATGCAGCAACTGCGCACCCTGACGACTGAACACCGCCTGACACAGCGGATGGTCGATCACCAGCACCTCGCGCTGCTGATAGCGCTCCCAGGCAAACACCGGGCGCTCGCGCAGGGATTTGAAGAAGCGTTGTAGCGGATGCTCAAGCATGTGCCGCGGTCCTGAAAATCATCTGTCCTACCTGAGAGGCTGCGCCGCCCCAAAAAAAAGCGGACAGCCTTGGCCGTCCGCAAAAATGCGCACATGGAGAGGAGCTTATCGCAACAGCGTTAGAACACCGACTGAATTTTCAAACCGGCCACCAGCGCGTTGTCGACTTCATCAACACCGCCCGGGTGAGTGATGTATTGCAGGTTAGGACGCACTGTCAGCCAGTTGGTAACGTGGAAACCGTAGTTGATCTCGTAGTTGTACTCAGTGGAACGCAGTGGCGAGAACAGCGGGTTGTCGTAGTCGCTGACACCATTGGCGGCGTTGACCAACTCGGCGTTTTTCTTCACGTCATCGTTGACATGGATACGGGCAAAACCGATCCCGACGTCATCTTTTGGACGTGCGTCGAATGGGCCCTTGTACACAAACATCAGCGATTGGTAGTTGTCGACGACGTTGGTGTCCTTATCGTGGAAAGTGGCGTTGGCCGCGACGTTCAGACCGCGAGAAGCATCACCGTTGTGGCTGGTGAGTTGTTGCTGCGCCACGAACCAGTAGCCGTGCTTGCTGTCGTGGCTGCGGAAGGCGTTGCCTGTGGTCGCTGCATCATTGCCATTGTCGTCTTTACGGACGTCATTGGCGTCGGCAGTGCTCTTGTAGTAACCGACACGGTATTCGCCCGGCAGGTTGTTGACCTTCGGCGACCAGACCAGTTCGACCGGCAACACGGTGCCCTTGGTACCACTGCCGCTGAGCTTGAAGCCGTTACCGTGCTCAAGTTGCGATGGATTCTGGTTGTACGCGCCGATCTGCGCATAGAACTCAGGCGTGATGTTGTACTTCACGCGCAGCGCCGCCTGCATGACCGGCCAGTTGAACCAGATGCCGGTCGCCCAGTTACCCGCCTGGGAGCCGCAGAACGCCAGGTTCTGGAACTCGCAAGGGAAGGTGTTGAAGTCTTCGCCCTCGCCGAAGTAACCGGCTTTGACGTCCAGTTTATTGTCGAGGAACTGGTGCTGGACCCACAACTGGGTCAGACGGACCATATGGCCACGGCCATAGACTTCCTGGGAGGAACTCAAGGTGCCGGCACGCGGGTCGCCGACACGGTCATTGGAGATGTTCTGACCGTTACGGTTGGTGAGCTGGATCTTGGCCTGGGTGTTGTCCCAGCCCCACAGCTTTTGCAGGTCCAGCGCCACGCCCAGACCAAACTGGTCGGCGTAACGCGCAGTCTTGTCGTGGTTGTAGCCGCCGTGGAGGTTGGCGCCCACTTCACCGACGTAATCCGCCTTGATGTCGATACCTTGCTCGATCAGCTTGGTCCGCTCGCCACCCCAGTCCCCCGTCATCCATTTGGAGTCGGCGCTGAATGCGTCAGCCGCGTGTGCGTTACCAGCCATGATCAGCACCGCAACAGCTGACAATTGGCAGATAAGCTGAGCGTTGTTCTTCTTTTTCATCCCTACATCCTCGTCTTTATTGTTATTAACTGTTTTTATCTAACGCGGTTTACAGCGATTGCGGCGGATGTCCCCATCCGCCACATATCCCCCCTGTGGGAGCGAGCTTGCTCGCGATAGCGGTGTTTCAGTCGACATCGATGTTGAATGTCAGATAGCTATCGCGAGCAAGCTCGCTCCCACAATTTGATCTTCAGCGCCCTTTGAATTGAGCGACGTTGTCGCTGTGAGTCCCGGTTTTCGCTTGACCCGCCGTCCCCAGACGTTCGCCCGTCTTGGCATCGAACAGCAGCACTTTCGATGGATCGAATTGCAGGGTCAGGGTCTCGCCCACGGCCGGTGCAACGTCCGGTGCCAGACGGCAGCAGACTTTGGTTTCGTTCAAATTGACGAACACCAACGTATCGGGACCAGTCGGCTCGGTAACCTGGACTTCGGCGCGAATGGTCGGCAAACCATTGGCCTCGCCGTTCGCCAGAACGATCTGCTCCGGGCGCATGCCGAGGATCACTTCGCGGTCCTCAAGACCGGCGTCCTGCATGCCCAACGGCAGCTCGCAACGCGCCTGGCCACTGTCGAGCAATGCCAGCAGACGGCCGTCCTTGCGTTGCAAACGCAGCGGGATGAAGTTCATCGGTGGCGAACCGATGAAGCTGGCAACGAACAGGTTGGCCGGATCGTTGTAGATCTGCTTCGGCGTGCCGAACTGCTGGATTATCCCGTCCTTCATCACCGCCACTTTGTCGCCCAGGGTCATGGCCTCGATCTGGTCGTGAGTCACGTAGACCGTGGTGGTCTTCAGGCGCTGGTGCATCAGTTTCATTTCGGTGCGCATCTCGACCCGCAGCTTGGCGTCGAGGTTGGACAGCGGTTCGTCGAACAGATAAATCTTCGGCCGCCGCGCCAGCGCACGGCCCATGGCCACGCGCTGTTGCTGACCACCAGAGAGCTGGCCGGGCTTGCGGCTGAGCAGGTGTTCGATTTGCAGCAGCTTGGCGACCCGCGCCACTTCCTCGTCGATTTCAGCCGCCGGCATTTTGCGGATCTTCAGGCCGAAGGCGATGTTGTCGCGCACGCTCATGGTCGGGTACAGCGCGTAGGACTGGAACACCATGGCGATGTCGCGATCCTTGGGGCTCATGCCGCTGATGTCAGCGTCGTCCACCAGAATCGCCCCGCCGCTGATGTTTTCCAGGCCCGCGATGCAGTTCATCAAGGTCGACTTGCCGCAACCGGATGGGCCGACGAGGATCAGGAACTCACCATCATCGATCTTCAGTTCGATGTTTTTCAGGGTGTCCGGCAAGCCGCTGCCGTAGGTTTTGTTGACGTTGCGTAATTCGAGAGTTGCCATGTTCTACCCCTTGACCGCGCCGGACGTCAGCCCACGCAGGAAATACTTGCCAGCGAATATGTAGACCAGCAGTGTCGGCAGCCCGGCGATCATCGCCGCCGCCATATCAACGTTGTATTCCTTGACCCCGGTGCTGGTGTTGACCAGATTGTTCAGGGCCACGGTGATTGGCTGGGCATCGCCACTGGCGAAGACCACGCCGAACAGGAAGTCATTCCAGATCTGGGTGAACTGCCAGATCAGGCAGACCATCACGATCGGAATCGACATCGGCAGCAGGATCTTCCCGAAGATCGTGAAGAAGCCCGCGCCATCCAGCCGCGCCGCCTTGACCAGCGCATCCGGAATGCTCACGTAGTAGTTACGGAAGAACAGTGTGGTGAACGCCAGCCCGTAGACGATGTGCACCAGCACCAGGCCCGTGGTGGTGTTGGCCAGGCCGAGTTTGCCGACGGTGAACGAGGCTGGCAGCAGCACGGTCTGGAACGGCAGGAAGCAGCCAAACAACAGCAGGCCGAAGAACAACTGCGAACCACGGAAGCGCCACATCGACAGCACGTAGCCGTTCATTGCACCGATGAAGGTCGAGATCAGCACCGCGGGCACGGTGATCTTCACCGAGTTCCAGAAGTAGCCGCCTACCACGTCCCAGGCCTTGATCCAGCCAATGCCATCGATCACTTGCGGCCAGCTCAAGAGGTTGCCGGTGCGGATGTCTTCCGGGGATTTGAAGCTGGTCAGCAGCATCACCACCAGCGGAATCAGGTACACCGCAGCGGCCAGCAACAAGGTCGCGTAGATCGCTATGCGGCTAAAGCTCAAGGCTGGTTTGCCAAGTTGATTACTCATGGCGTTTGCCTCGCAGTTCGGAGTACAGGTACGGCACCAGAATCGCCAGGATCGCGCCGAGCATCATCATCGCGCTCGCCGAACCAATGCCCATCTGGCCACGGCTGAAGGTGAAGGAATACATGAACATCGCCGGCAAGTCGGAGGAGTAACCCGGACCGCCCGCGGTCATCGCCGCCACCAGGTCGAAGCTCTTGATCGCGATGTGCGCGAGGATCATGAAGGCGCTGAAAAACACCGGACGCAGGCTCGGCAGGACGATTTTCAAATAGATGGTCGGCAGGCTCGCACCGTCGACTTGAGCGGCACGGATGATCGACTGATCGACACCGCGCAGGCCAGCCAGGAACATCGCCATCACAAACCCGGAGGCTTGCCACACAGCGGCGATCACCAGGCAATAAACCACGCGATCCTGATCCACCAGCCAGTCCAGCCGAAAGCCTTCCCAGCCCCAGTCACGCAGCATCTTGTCCAGGCCCAGGCCTGGGTTGAGCAGCCATTTCCAGGCGGTACCGGTGACGATCATCGACAGCGCCATCGGGTACAGGTAGATGGTGCGGATGAAGCCTTCCTTGCGAATGCGCTGATCGAGCAGCACCGCCAGAAACACCCCGAGCACCAGGCTGATGCCGATGAACATGCCGCCGAAGACCGCGAGGTTCTTGCTCGCGACCCACCAGCGGTCGTTCTCCATCAACCGCACGTATTGCTGCAGGCCGACCCATTTGTAGCTCGGCATGAAGCTGGAGTTGGTGAAGGACAAAACGAATGTCCAGATGATGTAACCGTAAAAGCCAACCAGGACGATCAGCATGCTCGGCGCCAAAACCAGTTTGGGGAGCCAGCGCTGCAGTGCGTCGAACGGTGAGGCTTTGCTGAAAACCGCCACAGAGCTCATCGGGATAATCCAGGTGAAGAGAAGTGAATGCGCACAGTGACCCCTTGTGGGAGTGAGCTTGCTCGCGATGACGCAATAACAGTCGACATCTCTGTTGAATGTCAGTCAGCTATCGCGAGCAAGCTCGCTCCCACAGGGAAAATCACTCTCAGGTAAAGGCCGCAGGCGCACCTGCGGCACTTGGGACTACTGGGCGGCTTTGATGGCCGATGCCAGTTGGGCGCTGGCCTTGGCCGGGTCAGCGCTCTTGTCGTTCATGAAGTTGGTCACCACATCGAAGATCGCGCCTTGCACAGCCAGGGAGGTGGCCATGTTGTGCGCCATGCTCGGTTGCAGGCCGCCAGTCTTCTCGTCAGCCAGGAAATCCTTGGCCGACGCCTGGGCGCAGGAGTCGAAGCCCGACGCGCTCATGTCATTGAGCATGTCGGTGCGCACCGGGATCGAACCTTTGTTGATGCTGAAGACCTTCTGGAAATCTTTACCCAGCGCGACCTTGGCCAGGTCTTGCTGAGCGGCGATATCGCCAGTGCGATCAGCCTTGAGCTTGAACACCGCGAGGGAGTCGATGTTGTAGGTGAAGGCTTTTTCAGTGCCCGGGAATGGCACACACTCATAGTCCTTGCCCGCTACCTTGTGGGCGGCGGTCCATTCGCTCTTGGCCCAGTCACCCATCATCTGCATGCCAGCCTTGCCATTGATGACGTCGGCGGCAGCGATGTTCCAGTCACGACCCGCGCGGTTGGGGTCCATGTAGCCGGTGAGTTTTTTCAGCTCGGTGAAGGACTTGACCATTTCCGGGCCGGACAGGGTTTTCTGGTCCAGGTCGACCAGGGCTTTCTTGTAGCCCTCAGGGCCCATGACCGAGAGCACCACGTCTTCAAACACGGTGCTGTCCTGCCAAGGCTGACCACCGTGGGCCAGGGCGATGAAGCCGGCAGCTTTCAGTTTGTCGCCAGCGGCATAGAATTCTTCGAGGGTGGTCGGGGCCTTTTCGATACCGGCTTTCTTGAAGACCGCCGGGTTGATCCACAGCCAGTTGACGCGGTGAATATTCACCGGCACGGCGACGTAATCACCTTCGTATTTGACGGTATCGGAGACTTTCTTCGAGAGCAGGCCATCCCAGTTTTCAGCTTTTGAAACGCCTTTCAGCGCATCGGTGCTGAGCAGGCCAGTGCTGCCCCACTCCTGGATATCCGGACCTTTGATTTGCGCGACACCCGGCGGGTTACCCGCTACGGCGCGGCTTTTGAGTACGGTCATGGCCGTAGCGCCACCACCGCCGGCGACTGCACCGTCCTTCCAGGTGAAGCCGTCTTTTTCGACTTGAGCCTTGAGGACATCGACCGCTGCTTTTTCACCGCCCGAAGTCCACCAGTGCACGACTTCCACGGAACCTTTGGAATCGGCGGCAAGGGTGCTGAGAGGAAATGCAGTCAGGGGAAACAGCGTGGCAAGAGAAACGACAGTGGCGAGGCGAGAAATCGCATTCATCTAGCGGTACCTTTCTTGTTGTTATGCATGCAAGTCTGGTGCTTGCGCTGCAAACGAGTTTAAACAGCGTAGATCGCTTGGCAGGTAACGAAGCGACGGCAAAATGTCACTGCATGGTTACATAAGTGCCGAACTAGAGCCTTGAGCTAATGCACTGGCCATGCTCGGTGCCAGCGGCAAGCGTGGAATCAACACCGCTTGCCAGGCGTGATAGAGGTCTGGCTTGCCGCCCCAGATCTGCGCGCTCGGGCGGTTTTGCGGGTCGAGTTCGTGGTGCCAACTGCCGTGAATCCGGTCGATCAGACAGCGGTCGCTGAACTCCCAGAAACGCCGGTACCAGGTTTCGTATTGCGCCTCACCGGTGCGTTTGAGCAGGGTACTGGCGGCGGCACTGGCTTCGCAGTGAACCCAGTGCAAACGCTGGCGCACGACCGGGCGATTGTCCCAGTCGAGGGTGTAGACAATGCCAGGCGCGCCATCGACGTCCCATCCGTGAAGGCAGTTGTTGGCGAAGAGTTGTTGCGCGTCGGTCACCAGCCAACCGGGGGTCAGCATACCGGCCTGCACGCGTGCCGCTTCGAGGTGCAGCAGCAACCGTGACCATTCGAAACCATGGCCCGGCGTGGTGCCGTAAGGACGAAAGCCATCGGCGGGGTTGTCGTGGTTGTACTCGCGCAGTGGCTGCCAGTCTCGATCGAAATGCTCGACGACCAGATACTGATTCGCTACCGCATGCCCGTGAATCACCCGCTCGACAATCCGCAGCGCACGGTTCAACCAACGGCTGTCCTGCGTGACATCAGCCAGCGCGAGAAAGGCTTCGGTGGCGTGCATGCTGCTGTTGGCACCGCGATAGGGTTCCTCTTCGCTCCAGTCGCGATTAAAGGATTCGAGCATCGCGCCCTCCTCCTCGCTCCAGAAATGCTGCTCGATGATAGCGATGGCATCACTGAGCAAGGCATCTGCTCCAGGCCTTTGGGCAACCACCGCAGAACTCGCGGCAAGCGCCACGAAAGCATGCAGATAAGCGGCCTTGCCGGTATCGCCATCACGGTGATCGGGCGCCGCAAACCAGCCACCGAACTCGGCGTCACGCAGCGGGCCATTGAGGGCATTGATGCCGTGATCTACCAGCTCGGCAAACCCCGGCAAGCCCTGAATGTGCGCCATGGCGAAGCTGTGGGTCATGCGGGCGGTGTTCATGGTGTGGGCCTGGGCGTCAGCCGGTAATTGGCCGTGTTCGTCCAGGTTGCCGAAGCCTTCAGGCAGCTTCGATGCCTTGGCGAACGCCAACAGGCGCAGGCCTTCGTCGGCCAGCCATTGCTGATGGGCAGGTGCGTTCAGCCAACTGCTGAAGGCAGGTGGGGTGGTGTTCATGGGGTGCCTTTTTTTGTTGTTATGACTGTGGGGAGTCTAAACAACGGGCGGTGGCGGGCAGGTAACGAAGGGGGCCCGGTGTGTCACTGACTTGTGACATTGGCCAGAGGAATGTGTTGTAGGGACTGACGCCATCGCGAGCAAGCTCGCTCCCACACTGGTTCATCGTCGTACACAAGTCCAATGTGGGAGCGAGCTTGCTCGCGATGAAGTCGACGCGGTGTCTCTAATCAACACTGCGAGGCAACTGCAACGTCACCCGCAGTCCGCCCTCTCGCAGGTTTTGCAGGCTCACTTCCCCACCATGGCTATGGGCAATATTGCGCGCGATGCCCAACCCCAACCCATAACCCTGCTGCTGTCCGGCCAAACGGAAGTGCGGTTCGAACACCTGCTCCAGTCGCTGCTCAGGTACTCCCGGGCCTTCGTCGTCGACGTGCAGGATGAATGCAGTGTCGTCGTCATCGATGTGCAGATGGGCGTTCTGCCCGTACTTGAGGGCGTTGTCGATCAGGTTGCCGATGCAGCGCTTGAGCGCCAGCGGCTTGCCGGGATACGGCGCCAGCGCCCGGCCTTGCTGGGTTACCCGGCCATTGCCGTTGGGCGCCAGGTAAGGTTCGACCAGGCAATCGAGCACATGATTGAGGTCCACCGGCTCGATGTTTTCGTGAATGTCGGTGTCCTTGACGCATTGCAGTGCGCCTTTGACCAACAGCTCCAATTCATCCAGATCACGCCCGAACTTGGCTTGCAGCCGCTCATCCTCCAGCAACTCGACCCGCAGGCGCAGGCGCGTGATGGGGGTGCGCAAGTCATGGGAAATCGCACTGAACAACTGGCTGCGCTCCGTCAGGTAGCGGCTGATGCGCTCGCGCATGGCGTTGAAGGCGCGGCCGACTTCGACCACCTCACTGCCACCGCCCTCGGCCACCGGCTCCACTTCGGCGCCCAGCGACATGTCCCGCGCCGCCCGCGCCAGACGCTTGAGCGGCCGACTCTGCCAGTGCACCAACAGCCCGATGAACAACAACAGAAAACCGCTGGTGAGCACGATGAACCAGACCTGCTGCGACGGCAGGCCCTGCTCTTCCAGGCTGGTATAGGGTTCGGGCAACAGCGAAGCGATGTACAGCCATTCGCCTTGGGCCAGTTTGATCTGGGTAACCAGCACTGGTGGATTGACTGGTTCCAGGGTCAACGCGTAATGCGCCCAGGACCTCGGCAATTCGTCGAGTTTCAAACCGCCATTGAAGATCCGCAGGTCGTCCGGGCTGACGAATTGCACGGAGATATTGGTGTCCGCGCCCAACGATTGCCGCAGCACTTCATCCACTGCCGCCAGCACCGCTTCTTTGCGCGGGGTTGGCGGCAACAGCTGCATTTCCAGCGGTTTGTCGTTGAGTGTCACCACAAAACGGGTGCCGCCCATGCTGCGCAACTGATCGAGAACCAGCGGTCGGTAGGCCACCGGCAAGGAGCGAAAGTAGCTGACGCTGGCGGTCATCGAATGGGCCAGACTGCGAGCTGCAGTGACCAGCCCTTCCAACTGCGTGGCACGCAATTGCGAAACCCAGATCACGCTCGACAGCGTCTGCGCGAACAACACCGCCAGCAGGGTCAGCAACAGCATCCGCCCAAGCAGTGAACGCGGCACCGGGACCCGCCGTATCAGGCGCCTGAAGAACTCAGTGGCCATTGCTGGCGACTACATTGGCGGCCAGTTGGTAACCACTGCCGCGCACGGTGCGAATCAAACGCGGAGGTTTTTCGGTATCGCGCAGACGCTGGCGCAAACGGCTGACGGCCATGTCGACGATGCGATCGAGCGGCATCAGGTCGCGGCCACGGGTGGCATTGCCGATGGTGTCGCGGTCGAGGATTTCCTGCGGGTGATCGAGGAACAGTTTCAGCAGCGCGAAATCGGCGCCGGAGAGAATAACCTCCTCGCCGTCGGTGTGAAACAGCCGGTGGCTGACCATGTCCAGCCGCCATTCATCGAAGGCCAACACCTCGCCGCCAGAACGCTCCTGACCGAACTGGGCACGGCGCAGCAAGGCTTTGATTCGCGCCTGCAATTCACGGGGGCTGAAGGGTTTGCCAAGGTAATCGTCGGCGCCAAGCTCCAGGCCAATGACCCGGTCGGCCTCGTCGGAACTGGCGGTGAGCATGATGATCGGCACCTGCGCCTGACGCGGGTGCTGGCGAATCCAGCGACACAAACTGAATCCGTCTTCATCCGGCAGCATCACATCAAGGATCACCAGATCACTCGGTGCCTCGTTCAACGCCTGGCGAAAACCAGCGCCGTCGGGCGTGGTCCGCACCTGAAACCCTGCGCGGCTGAGGTAGGTGTCCAGCAACTCGCGTATCTCTTGATCGTCATCGACCAACAAAATCGACTTGTTGACTGAGCTCACTTCGAAGGCATCCTTGTTGTTAGTGTTGGGACGGATTATGCCTGATCGTTCATGGATCTATGATCGTTCCCACGCTCTGCGTGGGAATGCCTCCGGGGACGCTCCGCGTCCAGTGACGCAGAGCGTCACGGGCTGCATTCCCACGGGGACCGTGGGAACGATCATTAATGTGCCTGTTCCAGTGCCACACCTGCACCAGTCAAACCGGAATACGGTGCGGTCACCAGCCAGACCGGAATGCCGTTGAAGTACTCGCTCATGCAGCCCTTGTCGGCGAAGCAGCGGGCAAAACCACTCTTGAGAAAGAAATCGGCAAACCGTGGAATCACTCCGCCGACGATGTAGACACCGCCACGTCCACCGGTGGTCAGCACGTTGTTGCCGGCCACTCGACCGAGCCAGCAGCAGAATTGCTCGAGCACCTCCACGGCAATCGGGTCGCCCGCGAGGCCGGCGGCGGTGATGGCTTCCGGGGTATCGAGCACAGGTTCATGCCCGTCCACCGCACAGATCGCCCGATAGACTCGCGGCAATCCGCTGCCGCTCAGTGCTGTTTCAGCACTGACGTGACCGATCTCGTTGTAGATGTGCTGCCACAGTTGGGTTTCTCGCGGACTGCTCAGCGGCAGGTCGACGTGCCCGCCCTCCCCCGGCAATGCGGCCCAACGGCCTTCGCCAAGATCCAGCAAGGTGCCGACCCCGAGGCCGGTGCCAGGACCAATCACCACGGCCGGGCGCAACGGCTCCGGCGTGCCTTCGCAAACCACCCGGAACTCGCCCGGTTGCAGGCGCGTCATGCCCAACGCCATGGCCGAGAAGTCGTTGACCAGCAACAACCGGTCGACCTGCAAGGTCTGACAAAAGGCCTTGCGGCTCAGCCGCCAATGGTTGTTGGTAAAACGAAACTCGTCGCCGCTGACCGGGCCGGCCACCGACAGGCACACCGCGCCAATCGAACCGGGCGCCAGGCCGAGGCCGCTCAGGTAGACGCCGATGGCGTCTTCCGGGCAGGCATAGTCGGCTGTCGCCAGCACCCGGATCGACTCCAGTTGCTGGTCTTTCCACAACGCAAAACGCGCATTGGTTCCACCAATGTCACCGACCAGCGCTAGTTTCACTTAAGGGTCTCCAGGGCAGAGGTAAAGGCGCTGGCGCCCTGCTCTGCCGAGCTGAAGGCCATGCGCATGAAGCCAAACAACTCGCGACCACAACCAATGCCGTTGTCCAGCAGGCCTTTGGCCGGTGTGCGAGCGGCAAATTCATCGGCGTCCACCAACAGCTGCAAGGTGCCTTTGACGCCATCGACGCGGATGATATCGCCCTCTTGCACGCGCGCCAAAGGGCCGCCGACATAAGCTTCCGGGCAGACGTGAATGGCCGCCGGGATTTTCCCCGACGCGCCGGACATCCGTCCGTCAGTGACCAATGCGACTTTGAAACCACGGTCCTGCAACACACCAAGGAACGGCGTCATTTTGTGCAGTTCCGGCATGCCGTTGGAGCGCGGGCCCTGGAAGCGCATCACCGCGACAAAGTCCTTCTCCAGCAGGCCGGCCTTGAACGCATCGGCCAGGTCTTGCTGATCCTGGAAGACCATCGCCGGTGCTTCGACCACTTGATGCTCCGGCGCCACGGCCGAGACTTTCATCACTCCACGACCGAGGTTGCCTTCCATGACCCGCAGGCCGCCTTCTGGCGAGAACGCACGAGCGACAGGGCGCAGGATGTTTTCATCGAGGCTTTCGATCGGGCCTTCGCGCCACACCAGCTCACCGTTTTCCAGGAACGGTTCCTGGGTGTAACGGCTCAGGCCATGGCCGGCCACCGTGTTGACGTCTTCGTGAAGCAGGCCGGCTTCCAGCAGTTCGCGGATCAGGAACGACATGCCGCCCGCAGCCTGGAAGTGGTTGATGTCGGCCTTGCCGTTCGGGTAGACGTGGCTCAGGGTCGGCACCACCTCGGAGAGGTCCGCCATGTCCTGCCAGGTCAGTTGAATACCGGCTGCCATGGCGATGGCTGGCATGTGCAGAGTGTGGTTGGTCGAGCCACCCGTGGCGTGCAGCGCAACAATCGAGTTGACCAGCGAACGCTCGTCGACGATTTCGCCGATCGGCATGAAGTTGCCGCTTTGCTTGGTCAGGCGGGTGATCTGGTGCGCAGCTTCGCGGGTCAGGGCATCACGCAACGGCGTGTTCGGGTTGACGAAGGACGCGCCCGGCAAGTGCAGGCCCATGACTTCCATCAGCAACTGGTTGGTGTTGGCGGTGCCGTAGAAGGTGCAGGTGCCGGGGCTGTGGTAGGACTTCATTTCCGATTCCAGCAGCTCTTCGCGACTGGCCTTGCCTTCGGCGTAGCGCTGACGCACGTCGGCTTTTTCCTTGTTGGAAATGCCCGACACCATCGGCCCGCCCGGAACGAAAATCGTCGGCAGATGACCGAAGCGCAATGCGCCCATCATCAGGCCCGGCACGATCTTGTCGCAGATGCCGAGCATCATCGCCGCGTCGAACATGTTGTGCGACAGCGCAACAGCAGTCGACATCGCGATCACTTCGCGGCTGGCAATGCCCAGTTCCATGCCCGGCTCGCCCTGGGTCACGCCGTCACACATGGCCGGCACACCACCGGCGAACTGGCCGACCGAACCGATCTCGCGCAGCGCGTGTTTGATTTGTTCCGGGTAGTGCTCGTACGGCTGATGCGCCGAGAGCATGTCGTTATATGACGAAACAATCGCCACGTTGGCGGCGTTCATCATCCGCAAGCTTTGCTTGTCTTCGGTGCCACACCCGGCCACGCCGTGGGCGAAGTTGGCGCATTGCAGCTTGCCGCGCATCGGGCCATCGCTGGCGGCGCCGCGAATCAGTGCAAGGTAGGCCTCACGGGTAGCGCGGCTACGGGTGACAAGCCGTTCAGTGACCTCAAGTACGCGGGGATGCATGTGTAGAACTCCAGGCTAACGGATGTGGCGACCTGTTCGTGTCTATGCTGATCAAGAGGCATCGACGCGTGACGCGCTGACGGTTTTCTTGACCACTCGGACCAGTTGATTCAGGTCACTCGTTGTAGATAAAACAAAATATTGCCACTAAAAAGGCTTGTTTTCTATTTTTTTGCGAATAATCTTGTAATTCCAACAACAAATATGACGAAGGCGCTTTTCATATGACTCTACGAATCGCAATCAATGGTTTTGGCCGCATTGGCCGCAATGTCCTTCGCGCACTGTATACCCAAGGCTACCGTCAGGATTTGCAGATCGTCGCCATCAACGATTTGGGCGATAGCTCGATGAATGCCCACCTGCTCAAGTACGACACCGTACACGGCACCTTCGATGCCGATGTGCAGCACGATCAGGAAAGCCTGACCGTCAACGGCGACCGGATTTCGGTCAGCGCGATTCGCAACCCGGCTGATTTGCCGTGGGCTGCCGAGAAGGTCGACGTCGTGTTCGAATGCACCGGTCTGTTCACCGACCGTGCCAAAGCCGCCGCCCATATTAGCGCCGGCGCGCGCAAAGTGATTATCTCGGCCCCGGCCAAAGGCGCCGACGCCACCGTGGTGTACGGGGTCAACCACGACATCCTGCGCCAATCGCACCAGATCATTTCCAACGCGTCGTGCACCACCAACTGCCTGGCTCCGGTGGCTCAGGTGTTGCACCGCGAGCTGGGCATCGAGAGCGGTCTGATGACCACCATCCACGCCTACACCAATGACCAGCACCTGACCGATGTCTACCACGTCGACCCGTACCGTGCCCGTTCGGCCACCCAGAACATGATCCCGAGCAAGACCGGCGCCGCCGAAGCGGTGGGCCTGGTGCTGCCGGAACTGGCCGGCAAACTGACCGGCATGTCGGTGCGCGTACCAGTGATCAACGTATCGCTGGTGGACCTGACCGTGCAGCTCAAGCGTGAAGCCAGCGCAGGCGAGGTCAACGCACTGCTCAAAGAAGCCAGCCAGCACTCGAAGATCCTTGGCTACAACACCCTGCCGCTGGTTTCCAGCGACTTCAACCACAACCCACTGTCGTCGATTTTCGATGCCAACCACACCAAGTCCAGCGGCAAGCTGCTCAAGGTGCTGGCCTGGTACGACAACGAATGGGGTTTCTCCAACCGTATGCTCGATAACTGCCTCGCCCTGTGCAACGCCGAATAAGGCCGATTGCTCGTGGAGCCGCCGATGATCGGTATCAGCTTTACCACCAAAACCATGGCGGCGCGCAAACGCATCGCCCTGGTTGCCCATGATCACTGCAAAGTGTTCTTGCTGGACTGGGCCGAACGGCAGAAGGACAAGCTCGCTCAACACGAGCTTGTGGCCACCGGCACCACCGGGATGCTGTTGAGCAAACGCCTGGGCCTGCCCGTTGAAAGCATGATCAGCGGCCCGTTGGGCGGCGATCAACAGCTCGGCGCACAAATCGCCGAGCAGCGGGTCGACATGCTGGTGTTCTTCTGGGACCCGTTCGAGCCGCAACCTCACGATCCGGACATCAAGGCGTTGCTGCGGGTCGCGGCGGTCTGGAACATTCCAGTGGCCTGCAATGAATGCAGCGCCGACTACCTGCTCAGCAGCCCGCTGATGGATCAACCGCACGAGTACCGGATCCCCGATTACCCGGCGTATCTGCAAGACCGCAAATAATTCTCACCGGTAGCGCTTGACCTTTCACTCAGATGATAAGCATTATCATTCGCTTGAAATGGATCAGGTCCTACTGTGAGTCAATCGCGCTTCCACCATGTCTTCCTCGCGCAGCGGGTCTCGCTGCTGCGGACCCTGGAGCGGATGGTCAACAACCACAGCACTGCCGAGGACCTCTTGCAGGAAACCTACCTGCGAGTGGCCCGCGCATTAAGTGAACGGGCCATCGATCACCTCGAACCTTTCGTGTTTCAAACCGCCCGCAACCTGGCGCTGGACCATTTGCGCGCACGGCGCATTCAGTCTCGAACGATGCTCGAAGACGTTCCGCTGGACGTCGTGCAAAGCATCGCCGCGCCGCTCAGCAGTGCCGAGGACGCCGCCCATGCCGAACAGTTGCTCGAACGCTTGAACATCAGCCTCAGCCAACTCACCCCGCGCCAACAGCAGATCTTCATCCTCAGTCGCCTGCACGGGCACAGCTATCTGGAAATCGCCGAACAGCTCAGCGTGTCCTTGAGCACCGTGCAAAAAGACCTGAAGCTGATCATGGCGATCTGCGTCGGTGTCGCTGATCGCCTCAACGAGCACTGAACCTGTCAGCCATTATTTTGCACAACGGCGTCATGGCTCAGGCTTTGCTACCCTTAGCCGACGTTTGCACTCTCCCTATCAAACACCAGCCGCGCGCAGACGCAGCCGAGGAACACCCGTGACGGACAGCCCACACTCCCACCCGCCAACCCCGGCGCGGGATTCAGTCAGCAGCAGCGCCATGGATCAGGCGCTGGACTGGCTGATCGTGCTGGACAGTCCGAGCGAGCAACAAAGCCTCGAATTTCACCACTGGCTTGCCGCCGACCCGCGCAACGCCGAAGCATTCGCCAAGGCCCAGGCGATCTGGGACGGGCCGCAGGTCGCGCAGTGCGCCCAAAGCTTGAGCACTACCAAACGCAAGGTCTCAAAACTTGACCGTCTGCGCTCGCACTGGAAACCGCTGGCCATGGCGGCAGTGTTGATCCTCGGGCTGTTCAGCTTCAGCAACCTGCCGATGCGGATTCAGGCGGATCATCTGACCGTGGTCGGCGAGCGCCAGCGCCTGCAACTGGAGGACGGTTCAAAAGTCCTGCTGAACACCAACTCGGCGTTTTCCAGCACTATCAACGACCAGCAGCGCATCGCCCGCCTGTATCAGGGCGAAGCCTATTTCGAGGTGGCGGCCAATCGCGGCCTGCCACTGGAAATCGACGCCGGCCCGGTCACGGCCAGCGTGCGCGACACCACGTTTGCCGTGCGCTACCTGGACGGCATTGCGCAAGTTCGCGTGCAACGCGGCGACGTCGACTTGCGCACCACCCACAGTAACGCCCGCGTGCGCTTGAGCGCGGGCGAAAGCATTCGTATCGGCCCCAATGGTTTCGATCAACCGGCCAGACTCGACCCGGCGACCGATCTGGCCTGGGTCCAGGGCCGACTGGTGTTCGAAAACTGCCCATTGAGCCAGGTGCTGGCAGAACTGCGCCGCTACTACCCGGGCTGGATCATCAACACCAACGAACAGTTGGCCAACGTCGCGGTGACTGGCAACTACCGCCTCGACCAACCGCTGGACGTGGTTCGCTCGCTGGCCCACATCACCTCGGCCAGACTCGAGGAATTTCCGGCGCTGGTGATCCTGAACTAAATGAGAATTATTTTTACTCGATAGCGCTTCATCGTTCGTCTCGTTATAGCCAATGCAATTGATTCGCATCTTTGATGCGGATCTGCACCTATAAGATTCGTGCGACACGGAGCGCTATTGATGTCCTCTCGCCTTACCCGCCGGTCCTCTTCACCTTCCTGCGTGCTGTCCCTGCTGACTGCCGCCATTCTGTTGGCCGGCACGGCACCGGTCATGGCCGCCACTGCCGAACAACCGAGCCGTAACATGGGCGACTACTCGTTCGCGATTGCCCAGCAGCCACTGGTGTCGGCACTCAATGCCTTCACCGCCGTAACCGGTTGGCAGGTCGGCTTGCCGGCCGAACTGGCCGAAGGCGTCGCCTCGCCGGGTGTACACGGCTCACTGCCCCCGGAAAAAGCCCTCGATCGCCTGTTGGTGGGGACCAACCTGAGCTATCGCAAACTCGGCAATAACAACATCGTGCTGGAAAAACGCAGTGTCGGCGGCACCCTCGCCCTGCAACAAATGACCATCAGCGCCACCCGTCAGGAGCAGAGCGTCGACAGCGTACCGAGCACCGTCACCGTGCACACTCGCGAAGAGCTGGACCACGACAACGTCAACACCATCAAGGAACTGGTGCGCTACGAACCGGGTGTTTCGGTCGGCGGCACCGGCACCCGTGGCGGCATCAGCGGCTACAACATTCGCGGTATCGACGGCGACCGGATCCTGACCCAGGTCGATGGCGTCGAAGTGCCCAACGGTTTCTTCAACGGCCCGTACGCCAAGACCCAGCGCAACTACGTCGACCCGGAAATCATCAAACGCGTGGAAATTCTCCGCGGCCCGGCGTCGGTGCTGTACGGCAGCAACGCCATCGGCGGTGCGGTGAGCTACTTCACCCTCGACCCGGACGACATCATCAAGCCCGGCAAAGACGTCGGCGCCCGCCTCAAAACCGGCTACAACTCTGCCGATGACAGCTGGCTGAAATCCGCAACCGTCGCCGGGCGCGCCGAGCAGTTCGACGGCCTGCTGCATTTCAGCCAACGCGATGGTCACGAAACCGAATCCTTCGGCAGCAACAACGGCACGGGGCTCAATCGCACCGCCGCCAACCCGGAAGACGTGCGCACCACCAACGTGCTGGCCAAAGCCGGCTGGAATTACGCCGATGACGCGCGCCTGGGCCTGACCTACGAAAAGTACAAGGACGACCGTGACACCGACCAGCGAAGCGCCGTCGGTGGCCCGTTCAACAATGGCCAGCCAATGGGCATGTACCGCTCGCGCACCGGCAACGACACCATCACCCGCGAACGCTTCGGCCTGGAAAACAGCTTCGCCCTCGATGCCTTGCTGGTCGATCACCTCAAGTGGAGCCTGAACTACCAGATCGCCAAGACCGACCAGAGCACGTTGGAAAACTACTTCCCGTTCAGCCGCAACGTGATGCGCAGCCGCGAAACCCTCTATGAAGAAAAGCAGTGGGTATTCGACGCCCAACTCGATAAGGCCTTCAGCCTTGGTGAAACCGACCATTTACTGACGTACGGCACCACTATCAAGCAAGAGAAAGTCACCGGCTCGCGCAGCGGTAGCGGAACGTGCCTTGCCGTTGGCCGTGGTTGCACAGCGATCGGAGCAATCAGCCCTAGCGATGTGCTGAAGAAGTCCAGCGACTTCCCGGATCCGACCATCAACACCTACAGCCTGTTCGCCCAGGATCAGATCAGCTGGAACAAATGGACCTTCCTGCCGGGCCTGCGCTACGACTACACCCAGCTCAAGCCGCACATCACCCAGGAGTTCCTCAACACCGTGGCCGCCGACGGCAAAGGCACGGTCAGCGACGAGAACAAGACCTGGCATCGCGTGTCGCCCAAGTTCGGCCTGACCTACGCCCTGACCGACAACTACACCTGGTACGGCCAGTACGCCGAAGGTTTCCGCACCCCGACCGCCAAGGCGCTGTATGGCCGTTTCGAAAACACCACCACCGGCTACCGCGTGGAGCCGAACCCGAATCTGGGGCCGGAAAAAAGCCAGAGCTACGAGACCGGACTGCGCGGCAACTTCGAATCCGGTCACTTCGATGTGGCGGTGTTCTATAACAAGTATCGCGATTTCATCAACGAAGACGCCGTCACCCCGGGCTACAACGAGCTGACGTTCCAGAGCAACAACATCAAACGCGCGACCATCAAGGGCGTCGAACTCAAAGGTCGCCTCAACCTCGACTCCTTCGGCGCGCCACAAGGCCTCTACACCCAGGGCTCGGTGGCTTACGCCCACGGTCGCAACAACGACACCGGCGAGCCGCTCAATGCGGTCAACCCGCTGACCGGCGTGTTCGGCCTGGGTTACGACCAGGACAACTACGGCGCCTTGCTCAGTTGGACTCTGGTGCAGAAGAAAAACCTCGTCGATAGCAGCAGCTTCAAATCGCCAGACGGCGTCAGCAGCCAGTTCAAGACGCCGGGCTATGGCGTGGTCGACCTGAGCGGTTTCTACAAAGTGACCGACGACGTCACCGTCAGCGCTGGCGTGTACAACCTGGCCGACAAGAAATACTGGCAGTGGGACAACGTGCGCGGTTACGACAGCGTCGGTGAAGCCGCCGTGCTCAGCCCGGCCAACCTCGACCGTTTGACCGAGCCAGGTCGCAACTTCGCGATCAACCTGATCTGGGATATCTGATCCATGGAGCCTCGCTGCGCTTTTCAGATCAAAGCGCAGTGAGGATTTTTTACGCTGCCGCGTCGTCTGGTTCGTCTAGTTACAACGCGCCTTTCATTCTCAAGGACTTCTACATGACCGCCGCCCGAACCTCTGAACGCCCGAGCTTGCGCTCGCAACGCTTGAACCAGATAACCAACGAGCCGCACAGCAAACTCGACGCACTGGTGAAAGCTCACGCACCGTTCGAAACCCAAGCCAACTTCGCCCGCTTCGTGGTTGCCCAGTACCTGTTCCAGTCGGAACTGGTGTCGCTGTACAACGATGCCGAGCTGATCACCATCGTCCCGGACTTGCCAGAGCGTTGCCGCGCCAAAGCCGCCAAGGCTGACCTGGCCGACCTGGAAACCGACATCCCGGCCCCGGTGGCAGGCGCCGTGAACAGCCCGAGCAAGGCCGAGGCCCTGGGCTGGATCTTCGTCTCCGAGGGGTCGAAACTCGGTGCCGCGTTCCTGATCAAGCGCGCCGTGGGCCTGGGCCTGAGCGAAACCTTCGGTGCCCGTCACCTGGGAGAGCCAGCCGGTGGCCGCGCCGAAGGCTGGAAACGCTTCGTCAAAACCCTCGACGGCCTTGAGTTCAGTGCCGAAGAAGAAGCGGCGGTCGAGAAAGGCGCCATCGACGCCTTCAACCGCTTCACCGTACTGCTGGAACAGGCTTACGCCACCGCGCCAGAGTTAGCCTGACCTTAATGCGATCCTGTGGGAGCGGGCTTGCTCGCGAATACGGACCGACATTCACCGTTGATGTCGACTGTCAGACCGCTTTCGCGAGCAAGCCCGCTCCCACATTGAACGTGGATGCCCGCAAGACCTGATAAACACTTGTCGCTCGTGCACCACGCGGCTCACCATGAGACCCATGACTCAGCTTTCATCCTCCAGACTCACCCGCCTCCTCTTCGGCCTCCTCGCCTACATCAGCCTGGCGCTGGGCCTGATCGCCATCGTCGTGCCGGGTTTGCCGACCACCGAATTCATTCTGCTGGCGGCCTGGGCCGCTACCAAAAGCTCGCCGCGCCTGAGTGCCTGGCTGGAAAACCATCGCCTGTTCGGGCCGATCCTGAGCAACTGGCGCAACGGCAAGATCGTCGCCCGCCGGGCCAAAGTCAGTGCCACTGTCAGCATGCTGCTGTGCGCAGGTTTGATGCTGGTGATGCTCGATCACGGCTGGCCGATCTACCTGGCCATCGCCGGCATGAGCCTGGGCAATGTGTGGATCTGGTCGCGGCCCGAGTCCCTGCCGCAACTCTCCTGAAACTGAACCCGCAGGCGACGCACCCGATGAAATTGATGGATCAGTTCTGGATGTAAGCGCTCCCATCCTTGACGGCAGGTAATCACACTTTTTGTGTCACCCCGGATCAATGTGGGAGCGAGCTTGCTCGCGATGACGGACTGACATTCAACATGGATGTTGACTGAAGTTCCGCTATCGCGAGCAAGCTCGCTCCCACAGTTTTGAACTATGATCGTTCTCTCTTCCGGAGGGCCTTTGATGACTGATTTCCTGACGTCCATTCAAGCCGCACTCGGCTTGCCCACTACCGCGATCACCATTACCTCGAGCGGCGCCCTGCCCTCGGCGTTTGCCGTAACGGACCTCGCCAGCGCCAGCATCGCGGTTGCCGGCCAGGCCGCCAGCGAATTGCTCCGGCAACAGACCGGTCGTTTACCGGCTCTTGAAGTCGACCGTCGTCTCGCCTCCTTCTGGTTCGCCGCCTCGATCCGCCCGATCGGCTGGAACGTGCCACCGCTGTGGGACCCCATCGCAGGCGACTACGCAACTCACGACGGCTGGATTCGCCTGCACACCAATGCCCCTCATCACCGCAGCGCCGCCGAGCAGGTGCTGGGACACTGCTTTGATCGCAGCGCGATGGCCGCCAAAGTCGCCCTGTGGGCCAAAAGAGATCTGGAACACGCGATAGTCGAAGCCGGTGGTTGCGCCGCCGAAATGCGCTCATGGCAACAATGGCAGTCCCACCCTCAAGGGGTGGCGGTCAACACCGAACCGCTGATTCATTTTTCCGTCGGCAACAGCGAGTGCTCAAACGCCTGGCACGGTTCGGTCGCGCAACCGCTGGCGGGCATCAAGGTGCTGGACCTGACCCGCGTCCTCGCCGGCCCTGTTGCCAGCCGCTTCCTCGCAGGGCTGGGTGCCGACGTGTTGCGCATTGATCCGCCGCAATGGAACGAACCGGGAGTGGTCCCGGAAGTCACCTTGGGCAAACGTTGCGCCCGCCTCGACCTGCACAGCAGCAGCGATCGCCAGGTGTTTGAAAGCCTGCTCAAGGACGCCGACATTCTGCTCCACGGTTATCGCGCCAATGCCCTCGAACTCCTCGGCTACGGCACCGCCGAACGGCAGAAACTCGCCCCCGGCCTGATCGATATTTGCCTGAATGCGTACGGCTGGAGCGGCCCTTGGCAAAACCGTCGGGGCTTCGACAGCCTGGTGCAAATGAGCAGCGGCATTGCCGAGGCAGGGATGGGTTGGAAGCAGACGGATAAACCGACACCGCTGCCGGTTCAGGCGCTAGACCACGCCACGGGTTACCTGATGGCGGCCAGTGCGATCAAGGCGTTGACCGAGCGGTTGCTGACAGGGCACGGCAGCTCGGCGCGATTGTCGCTGGCACGCACGGCAAAGTTGCTGGTTGAACAGGGACCGGGAACGGATGAGGCGTTACGGGCCGAAGATGACAGTGATCAGGGAATATTGGTTGAACAGACACCTTGGGGCCCGGCGCATCGGTTGCATGTGCCGCTGAAGATCACGGGGACGCCGTTGCAGTGGGCGATCCCGGCCGGGGAATTGGGTTCCCATCGGGCGCAGTGGTGGTGACTGTTCCACCGCCATCGCGAGCAAGCTCGCTCCCACACTGGTCTGATGTGGACACACCATTTGTGATCACCACAAATCAAAGGTGGGAGCGAGCTTGCTCGCGATGACGACCGAACAGCCAACGCAACCATTGAAACAATTTCAGTCAGCCCGACTCAACGACGTCCACAGTACCTGCGCCGCATACGCCCGACACGGGCGCCAAACCTCGGCACGGACCAACAATTCGCGCGGCGTCACCGGCCCGCCTTCCAGCGCCACCAGTGCGTTGATCAATCCCACATCCCCTGACGGAAACGCATCCATCTCGCGCATCTGTCGCAACGCGATGTACTGCGCCGTCCAGTCGCCAATCCCCCACAATGCCAGCAATCGCGCAACGCCGTCGTCCCGACCCGGTTCAAACAACAAAGGATCATCAAGCAATGCCTGCGCTACGCCAGACAGCGTCCGCCCACGGCTTTTCGGCATTCCTAACGTTGCCAGATCCGCCGCCGCCAACACCGCCGCTTGAGGAAACACATGAGTCAATCCTGACAGCGGCGCAGACAACGGTTCACCGTATTGCGCTACCAGCTTACCCGCCAGCTTGATCGCGGCGCCGACCGTGATCTGCTGACCCAGCACCGCACGAATCGCCAGCTCCAGCCCGTCCCACGTCCCCGGTACCCGTAAGCCAGGACGCTCGGCAATCAACCTCGCCATCAACGGATCAACCGCCAGCTGCTGATGGATGCGCGGCAGATCCGCGTCCAGATCGAACATCCGCCGCAACCGCGCAATGACTTCAGGCGTGGCTGACGCATCAGGAAAATCCAGCCTCACTTCCAGCGCATCACCGGCCGCAGGTGTAATCGAAAACGTACCGTGCACACCGTTCAGGCTGATGCTGCGCGAATACACGCCATCGACCACGCTCTCCAATCCGGTAATCGCCCGCGCCGACAAAAAGCCGAGCATCGCCGGCCAGTCATAAGGCGGTTGATAGTCGAGCAACAGCCTCACAGTGACAGCGCCCCGCCAATCATCGAGCCGACCACCACGCCGAGTCGAAGCGTTTGCGTCGCTTGCGACATCCTTACCTCTCCTCTCAAATCGACTGTTTGTCATGCTTTGAAACCATAACAAATGTTCATTCCATTAAATATGCAGCGGGGCATGACGTTAATCAGATAACGGCAAAAAATAACTCTTATTTAGAACTTTCCCGGCAATGCCACGCAGGCATTTTTCCAGTTTTGTGCGTTATCCCGGATAAATCAATTCTGTACTGAAAACAGACGCACAAAATTTGCACATTCTGAAAAAACAACTGGCTTCAAGGCTCGCAGCGATTAGCAGCCATTCCCGATCAATTTATGCAAAGCGCTCTGGAATAAGCGTTTTGTGGCACGTACAGACTATTCCGGAAGTATTCACACGTCAGTCATTAACAATGGAATGTGACCATCAACTGACCCAGATCAGCTGTTCTATCAGCGAGCGAGTTTATTCTGCGGTTTCTCTTCTCCGGCAATGGAGTCATGCAATGTCTGAATCTCCCGGAAAACTACGACTCGGTGCGTTAGTCGCTCTGGTAGTGGGTTCCATGATTGGTGGCGGAATATTCTCTTTGCCGCAAAACATGGCCGCCAGTGCCGACGTCGGGGCGGTTTTGATTGGTTGGGCGATCACCGCCGTCGGCATGTTGACCCTGGCGTTCGTCTTCCAGACCCTCGCCAACCGCAAGCCTGACCTCGATGGCGGCGTGTACGCCTACGCCAAGGCCGGTTTCGGCGACTACATGGGTTTCTCGTCCGCCTGGGGTTACTGGATCAGCGCCTGGCTGGGTAACGTGGGGTACTTCGTACTCCTGTTCAGTACCCTCGGCTACTTCTTCCCGCTATTTGGGGAGGGAAATACGCCTGCGGCGGTGATCGGCGCTTCGCTGCTGCTGTGGGCCGTGCACTTTCTGGTGCTGCGCGGGATCAAGGAAGCGGCGTTCATCAACCTGGTGACCACCGTCGCCAAAGTCGTGCCGCTGCTGTTGTTCGTCCTGATCGCACTCTTCGCCTTCAAACTCGACATCTTCACTGCCGACATCTGGGGCCTCAAAAACCCCGACCTGGGCAGCGTGATGAACCAGGTGCGCAACATGATGCTGGTCACCGTCTGGGTGTTCATCGGCATCGAAGGCGCGAGCATCTTCTCGGCCCGAGCGGAAAAACGTTCGGACGTCGGTAAAGCCACCGTCATCGGCTTCATCACCGTGCTGCTGTTCCTGGTGCTGGTGAACGTGCTGTCGCTGGGCATCATGACTCAACCGGCGCTGGCCAAACTGCAGAACCCGTCGATGGCCGCCGTACTTGAACACGTCGTCGGTCACTGGGGCGCAGTGCTGATCAGCGTCGGCCTGGTCATCTCGTTGCTGGGTGCATTGCTGTCGTGGGTGCTGCTGTGTGCGGAGATCATGTTTGCCGCCGCCAAAGACCACACCATGCCGGAGTTTTTGCGCCGCGAGAACGCCAACCACGTGCCGGTTAACGCCCTGTGGCTGACCAATGCGATGGTCCAGATTTTCCTGATCATCACCCTGTTTTCGGCCAGTACTTACCTGTCGCTGATCTACCTCGCCACCTCGATGATTCTGGTGCCGTACCTGTGGTCGGCGGCCTATGCCCTGCTGCTGGCGGTGCGCGGCGAGAGCTACGAAAACGCCCTGGCCGAACGCAAGAAAGACCTGGTCATCGGTGCCACTGCGCTGATCTATGCGATCTGGCTGCTGTACGCCGGCGGCATCAAATACCTGCTGCTGTCCGCCCTGCTCTATGCCCCCGGCGCAATCCTGTTCGCCAAGGCCAAGCGCGAGTTGGGCAAACCGGTTTTCACCAACATCGAGAAGCTGATTTTCACCGCGGTAGTCATTGGCGCGCTGGTGGCGGCCTACGGACTCTACGACGGCTTCCTGACCTTGTAGCACCCACTTGTAACACTCGACTGTTTTGTTATCTGGAGGATCTGTAATGACCACGGAAAAAGTTAAGTACGGCGTACATTCCGAAGCCGGCAAACTGCGCAAAGTCATGGTGTGCTCCCCAGGCCTGGCTCACCAGCGGCTGACCCCGAACAACTGCGATGAACTGCTTTTCGATGATGTGCTGTGGGTGGCTCAGGCCAAGCGTGACCATTTCGACTTCGTCACCAAGATGCGTGAGCGCGATATCGACGTGCTGGAAATGCACAACCTGCTGACTGACATCGTTGCCAACCCCGAAGCGCTGGACTGGATTCTGCAACGCAAGATCACCGCCAACTCGGTGGGTGTCGGCCTGGTCCACGAAGTCGACGCCTGGTTGCGCAGCCTCGAACCGCGCAAGATCGCCGAATTCCTGATTGGCGGCGTGTCGGCCGATGACCTGCCCAACAGCTTCGGTGGCAAGACCATCGAAATGTTCCGCGACTTCCTCGGCCATTCCAGCTTCATTCTGCCGCCACTGCCGAACACCCAGTTCACCCGCGACACCACCTGCTGGATCTATGGCGGCGTCACGCTGAACCCGATGCACTGGCCGGCGCGCCGTCAGGAAACCCTGCTGGCCAGCGCCATCTACAAGTTCCACCCGGAGTTCACCAACGCCGACTTCCAGGTCTGGTACGGCGACCCGGATCAGGAGCACGGCAACGCCACGCTGGAAGGCGGCGACGTGATGCCCATCGGTAACGGCGTGGTGTTGATCGGCATGGGTGAACGCTCGTCCCGTCAGGCCATCGGCCAGTTGGCGCTGAACCTGTTCAAGCACAACGCGGTCGAGCGGGTGATCGTTGCCGGCCTGCCGAAATCCCGCGCGGCGATGCACCTGGACACCGTGTTCAGCTTCTGCGACCGCGACCTGGTGACGATCTTCCCTGAAGTGGTGAACCAGATCGTCGCCTTCACCCTACGCCCTGACGAAAGCAAACCGGGCGGCATCGATATCCGTCGCGAAGAAACCAGCTTCCTCGACACCGTGGCCGCCGCGCTCAACCTCAAGGCCCTGCGCGTCGTCGAAACCGGCGGCAACAGCTTCGCCGCCGAACGCGAACAGTGGGACGACGGTAACAACGTGGTGGCCGTCGAACCCGGCGTGGTGATCGGTTACGACCGCAACACCTACACCAACACCTTGCTGCGCAAGGCCGGGGTCGAGGTCATCACCATCAGCGCCAGTGAACTCGGCCGCGGTCGTGGCGGTGGCCACTGCATGACCTGCCCGATCATCCGCGACCCGATTGACTATTAACCTTCAAACCTTGGCCGGGGCTTACAGAGCACCGGCCTTGGGGATAACCGAAACCCAAGGAGATCCAAAATGGCTTTTAACATGCGTAATCGCAGCCTGCTGAGTTTGATGCACCACACCAATCGCGAGCTGCACTACCTGCTGGACCTGTCCCGCGACCTGAAACGTGCCAAGTACACCGGCACCGAACAGCCGCACCTCAAAGGCAAGAACATCGCGCTGATCTTTGAAAAAACCTCGACCCGCACCCGTTGCGCCTTCGAAGTCGCGGCCCATGACCAAGGGGCTCACGTCACCTACATCGACCCGGTGTCGTCGCAGATCGGCCACAAGGAAAGCATGAAAGACACCGCCCGCGTTCTCGGCCGGATGTTCGATGCGATCGAGTACCGAGGCTTCGAACAGGAAATCGTCGAAGAGTTGGCCAAGTTCGCTGGCGTACCGGTGTTCAACGGCCTGACCGCTGAATTCCACCCGACCCAAATGATCGCCGACACCCTGACCATGCGCGAGCACAGCGACAAGCCGCTGCATGACATCAGCTACGCCTACCTCGGCGATGCGCGCTACAACATGGGCAACTCGCTGCTGATGATCGGCGCCAAACTCGGCATGGACGTGCGCATCGGCGCGCCGAAAGCGCTGTGGCCCCATCAGGACTTCATCGATCAGTGCAAAGCCTTCGCTGAAGAAAGCGGTGCACGCATCACGATCACCGAAGACCCGAGAGAAGCCGTCAAGGGTGTGGACTTCATTCACACCGACATCTGGGTGTCGATGGGTGAGCCGGTCGAAGCGTGGGACGAGCGTATCGAGCAACTGCTGCCGTACCAGGTCAACGCCAACATGATGAAAGCCTCGGGCAACCCCCGGGTGAAATTCATGCACTGCCTGCCGGCGTTCCACAACAGCGAAACCAAGGTCGGCAAGGACATCGCGGCGCGTTATCCGAACCTGGCCAACGGCGTTGAAGTGACCGAGGAAGTCTTCGAATCGCCCGCCAACATCGCCTTCGAGCAAGCGGAAAACCGCATGCACACCATCAAGGCGATCCTGGTCTCGGCGCTGGCGGATATCTAACGACCAACGCGGCTCCTCTGGCTGAACACAGCCAATGTGGGAGCGAGCTTGCTCGCGATGGCGCACTGTCAGTCGATTTCAATGTTGCCTGTCACACCGCTATCGCGAGCAAGCTCGCTCCCACAGGAGACCTAGTCGCTCGCAACTTCTCTGATTAGAAGGACTGCATTATGCGTATCGTCATTGCACTGGGCGGTAACGCCCTGCTCCGTCGTGGTGAGCCCATGACCGCGGACAATCAACGCGGCAATATCCGGATCGCCACGGAACAGATCGCCAAGATCCATCCCGGCAATCAACTGGTGATCGCCCACGGCAATGGCCCGCAAATCGGCCTGCTGTCGTTGCAGGCAGCCGCCTACACCTCTGTCAGCCCTTATCCGCTGGACGTGCTGGGTGCTGAAACCGATGGGATGATCGGCTACATCATCGAACAGGAACTGGGCAATCTGCTGGACTTCGAAGTGCCCTTCGCGACCCTGCTGACCCAAGTCGAAGTCGACCCCAATGACCCCGCGTTCCAACACCCGAGCAAGCCCATCGGCCCGGTCTATTCCAAGGCCGAAGCAGAAAAACTAGCGGCCGAAAAAGGTTGGGCGATTGCCCCGGATGGCGACAAGTTCCGTCGCGTGGTGGCCAGCCCGAAACCCAAGCGCATCTTCGAAATCCGCCCGGTCAAGTGGCTGCTGGACAAAGGCAGCATCGTGATCTGCGCAGGAGGTGGCGGCATTCCGACGATGTACGACGAACACCACAAGCTCAAGGGCGTGGAAGCGGTGATCGACAAAGACCTGTGTTCGGCGCTGCTGGCCGAACAGCTTGAAAGTGACTTGCTGGTGATCGCCACCGACGTCAACGCCGCATTTGTCGACTTCGGCAAGCCGAGCCAGAAGGCCGTCGCCCGGGCCCACCCGGACGACATCGAAAAACTCGGCTTCGCGGCCGGCTCCATGGGGCCGAAAGTCCAGGCTGCCTGCGAGTTCGCCCGCAACACTGGAAAAGTCGCGGTGATCGGTTCACTCTCGGACATCGAAGCCATCGTCCAGGGCAACGCCGGCACCCGTATCAGCACGGCTGAACCTGGTATCACGTACCAATGAAAACAACCGGGGCCGGCCTCATGCCCGCCCCGTTTCAATGCCTTTGAAGGAGATGCCCATGGCCATATTTGAGCCCGGTCACTTGCACATCGAGCGCCATGCACTGAACAAGGACGACTTCAGCTACAACCTGTGCATTGACTATGAGGTCACTACCGACCCCAAGGAAGGCAAGGGCATGCTCTTCACGGTGCATGGCTCGGTCGAAGGCAAGGACCTGAAGGAAGACTTCTTCCTGGCCAAAGACCAGGCCTTCGACTTTGCCCGACACGCCACACGCATCACACAGAAGTACGGCATGCCCAAGACTGCCAACATCATCTCACTGCACAAGTACTACGACGAGATGTTCGAAGATGTGCGTGCGCAACTGGATGTGAAATCCGGTGATCCGATGAAACCCGAACACTTGGAATAACCCCCACGCCCCCTGTGGGAGCGAGCTTGCTCGCGATGACGGACTGACATTCGCCATGGATGTCGACTGAAAGACCGCTAGCGCGAGCAAGCTCGCTCCCACATTGGTTCGGTGTTGACGTGAAGTCCTGCGCAGGATTTCACCATTAGCCCGCCCCAAGGCATACTTGCCACCCTCCGCACTCCAGAACACTGAACCGTCCCATGCGTATCCACGTCAGCTTCATCGACCGCGTCGGCATCACCCAGGAAGTCCTGGCCTTGCTCGGTGGGCGTAATCTCAACCTGGATGCGGTGGAAATGGTGCCGCCGAACGTTTATATCGACGCGCCGACCCTCAGCCCGCAAGTGCTCGAAGAGCTGAGCGATGCGCTGTTCAGCGTGCGCGGCGTGCAAGCGGTGACAGTGGTCGACATTCTTCCCGGACAGCGTCGGCACCTGCAACTCGATGCACTGCTGGCGGCGATGACCGACCCGGTGCTGGCCCTTGATAGCGCCGGCAACGTGTTGCTGGCCAACCCGGCATTGATCGCCTTGTACGGCCGTGAACCGGCCGGGGAAAGCGTCGCCGAGCTGTTCGCCGATCCGGCGCTGCTGGACACGTTGCTGGAAAACGGCTTCCGCCTGCCGTTGCGCGAGATCACCGTCAACGGCCAGACCTTGCTGCTGGACGCCACGCCCATCACCGATGCCGGCGCCCTGCTGACCTTGTATCAACCCAATCGCATCGGTGAACAACTCTCGGCGTTGCACCACGATCACGCCGAAGGTTTCGATGCGTTGCTCGGTGAGTCCCCGGCGATCCGCACCCTCAAGGCCCGTGCGCAACGGGTGGCGGCGCTCGATGCGCCGCTGCTGATCCAGGGTGAAACCGGCACCGGCAAAGAGCTGGTGGCCCGCGCCTGCCATGCGATCAGCGCCCGACACAGCGCGCCGTTTCTGGCGTTGAACTGCGCGGCATTGCCGGAGAACCTCGCCGAAAGCGAGCTGTTCGGCTACGCCCCCGGCGCCTTCACTGGCGCTCAGCGTGGCGGCAAGCCAGGCCTGATGGAACTGGCCAACCAGGGCACGGTGTTCCTCGACGAGATCGGCGAAATGTCGCCGTACCTGCAGGCCAAACTGTTGCGTTTCCTCAACGATGGCAGCTTCCGTCGGGTCGGTGGCGATCGCGAGGTCAAGGTCAACGTGCGGATCCTCAGCGCCACTCACCGCGACCTGGAAAAAATGGTCAGCGAAGGCGCGTTCCGTGAAGATCTGTTCTACCGCCTCAACGTGCTCAACGTCGAAGTCCCGCCGCTGCGTGAGCGCGGTCAGGACATCCTGTTGCTGGCACGCTACTTCATGCAGCAGGCCTGCGCACAGATCCAGCGCCCGGTCTGTCGCCTGGCGCCCGGCACTTACCCGGCCCTGCTCGGCAACCGCTGGCCGGGCAATGTGCGGCAATTGCAGAACGTGATCTTCCGCGCCGCAGCCATTTGCGAAAGCAGCCTGGTGGACATCGGCGACCTGGACATCGCCGGCACCTCCGTGGCGCGCGAAAGCGACGTGGATGTCGACAGCCTTGAGCAGGCCGTGGAAGCGTTCGAGAAAACCCTGCTGGAAAAGCTCTACGTCAACTACCCCTCGACCCGCCAACTGGCCAGCCGCCTGCAAACCTCCCACACCGCCATCGCCCATCGATTGCGCAAGTACGGCATACCCGGCAAGGCTTGAGTGCCTCATCGCGAGCAAGCTCGCTCCCACAAGGGATTTTCGGTGATCACATAATGTGTGGCCGGCACAAACCAGTGTGGGAGCGAGCTTGCTCGCGATGAGGCCCGCTGCTACACCATCAAACTCCGCAGTTGCGCCAAAAACGACCTCCATCTGTACTGAATGCGCTACAGCGGAACGATTTCGCTACACACTCGATTAAACTGCGCTGCGCAAGGCTTTGATCCCCATAGGCTTTTTTACACGCCTCAATCCGTAGCGATTTCGCTACAGCCGTGTTTTCCATCTCGCCCACAATATTTATTAACATATTGATTTATAACGAATAAAAAACGTTGGCCGCGTTCTTGCTATGTATCTGGCTATTCAGCTCTGCCCTGCACGAGCATTCAATCGCGTCCACCAGACGAGTCTGGCCCTGAGGAGTTTCCATGAGCGAGTTGCGTTTTACTGAAGATCACGAATGGCTGCGCACCGAAGCTGACGGCACTGTCACTGTCGGCATCACCGCCTTCGCACAGAACGCCCTGGGCGACGTGGTTTTCGTACAACTGCCTGAGCTGCAGTCCTACGACAAAGGCGCTGAAGCGGCCACCGTGGAATCGGTAAAAGCCGCCAGCGGCGTCTACATGCCACTGGACGGTGAAGTCCTGGAAGTGAACCCGGCGCTGGACAGCAGCCCTGAGCTGGTCAACGAAGATCCGCTGGGCGAAGGCTGGTTCTTCCGCTTCAAGCCTACCGACGCCTCGGCTGTCGCCAAACTGCTGGATCAGGACGCTTACGACCGTCTGATCAAAGCCAACGCCGAAGCCTGAGGAGCCGCAATGACTATCAATCTAAGCACCGCCAACGAATTCATCGCGCGCCACATCGGCCCGCGCGCAGGCGATGAGCAAGCCATGCTCAACAGCCTCGGTTTTGACTCGCTGGAAGCCCTGAGCGCCAGCGTCATCCCCGACAGCATCAAAGGCACCAGCGTTCTCGGACTGGAAGACGGCTTGAGCGAAGCCGAGGCCCTGGCCTCAATCAAAGCCATCGCCGCCAAGAACCAACTGTTCAAGACCTACATCGGCCAGGGCTACTACAACTGCCACACGCCATCGCCGATCTTGCGCAACCTGCTGGAAAACCCGGCCTGGTACACCGCCTACACCCCGTACCAGCCAGAAATTTCCCAGGGCCGCCTGGAAGCGCTGCTGAACTTCCAGACCCTGATCAGCGACCTGACCGGCCTGCCGATCGCCAACGCCTCCCTGCTGGACGAAGCCACTGCCGCTGCCGAAGCCATGACCTTCTGCAAACGCCTGAGCAAGAACAAGGGCAGCCACGCTTTCTTCGCCTCGATCCACAGCCACCCGCAAACCCTGGATGTGCTGCGCACCCGTGCCGAGCCGTTGGGCATTGACGTGGTGGTCGGCGACGAACGTGAACTGACGGATGTCAGCGCATTCTTCGGCGCTCTGCTGCAATACCCGGCGAGCAACGGCGACCTGTTCGACTACCGCGAGCTGACCGAACGCTTCCACGCGGCGAATGCGCTGGTGGCGGTCGCCGCCGACCTGCTGGCCCTGACCGTGCTGACCCCGCCGGGCGAGTTCGGCGCCGACGTGGCCATTGGCAGTGCACAACGCTTCGGCGTGCCGCTGGGCTTCGGTGGCCCACACGCGGCCTACTTCTCCACCAAGGATGCGTTCAAGCGCGACATGCCGGGCCGTCTGGTCGGTGTCTCCGTAGACCGTTTCGGCAAGCCGGCCCTGCGCCTGGCCATGCAGACCCGCGAGCAACATATCCGCCGCGAGAAAGCCACCAGTAACATCTGCACCGCCCAAGTGCTGCTGGCCAACATCGCCAGCATGTACGCCGTGTATCACGGCCCTAAAGGCCTGACGCAGATCGCCAACCGCATTCATCACCTGACCGCGATCCTCGCCAAAGGCTTGAGCGCACTGGGCTTGAAAGTCGAGCAAGAACACTTCTTCGACACCCTGACCCTGGCCTCCGGCGCCAACACCGCGGCCCTGCACGACAAGGCCCGCGCCCAGCGCATCAACCTGCGTGTCATCGATGGCGAGCGCCTGGGTCTGTCCCTCGACGAAACCACCAGCCAGGCCGACATCGAAACCCTGTGGAGCGTGCTGGCTGAAGGCAAAGCCCTGCCAGACTTCGCCGCGCTGGCCGCCTCGGTACAAAGCCGCATCCCGGCTGAACTGGTGCGTCAATCGCCGATCCTCAGCCACCCGGTGTTCAACCGTTATCACTCGGAAACCGAGCTGATGCGCTACCTGCGCAAGCTCGCCGACAAGGACCTGGCGCTGGACCGCACCATGATCCCGCTGGGTTCGTGCACCATGAAACTCAACGCCGCCAGCGAAATGATCCCGGTGACCTGGGCCGAGTTCGGCGCCCTGCACCCGTTCGCCCCGGCCGAGCAAAGCGCCGGTTACCAGCAACTGACTGACGAACTGGAAGCAATGCTCTGCGCTGCCACCGGTTACGACGCAATTTCGCTGCAACCGAACGCCGGCTCCCAAGGCGAATACGCAGGTCTCTTGGCGATCCGTGCCTACCACCAGAGCCGTGGCGAAGAACGCCGCGACATCTGCCTGATCCCGTCGTCGGCCCACGGCACCAACCCGGCCACTGCCAACATGGCCGGCATGCGCGTGGTCGTCACCGCCTGCGATGCCCGTGGTAACGTCGACATCGAAGACCTGCGCGCCAAAGCCATCGAGCACCGCGAGCACCTCGCCGCGCTGATGATCACCTACCCGTCGACCCACGGTGTGTTCGAAGAAGGCATCCGCGAAATCTGCGGGATCATTCATGACAACGGCGGCCAGGTGTACATCGACGGCGCCAACATGAACGCCATGGTCGGCCTTTGCGCACCGGGCAAGTTCGGCGGCGACGTGTCGCACCTGAACCTGCACAAAACCTTCTGCATCCCGCACGGCGGCGGCGGCCCGGGCGTCGGCCCGATTGGCGTGAAATCGCATCTGACGCCGTTCCTGCCGGGTCACGCGGCCATGGAACGCAAGGAAGGCGCAGTCTGCGCGGCACCGTTTGGTAGCGCGAGCATTCTGCCGATCACCTGGATGTACATCCGCATGATGGGCGGCGCTGGCCTCAAGCGGGCTTCGCAATTGGCAATCCTCAACGCCAACTACATTTCCCGTCGTCTGGAAGAACACTACCCAGTGCTCTACACCGGCAGCAACGGTCTGGTCGCCCACGAATGCATCCTCGACCTGCGCCCGTTGAAAGACAGCAGCGGCATCAGCGTCGATGACGTCGCCAAGCGCCTGATCGACTTCGGCTTCCATGCACCGACCATGTCGTTCCCGGTGGCCGGCACGCTGATGATCGAGCCGACCGAAAGTGAATCCAAAGAAGAACTGGACCGTTTCTGCGACGCCATGATCCGCATCCGCGAAGAAATTCGCGCGGTGGAAAATGGCACCCTGGACAAGGACGACAACCCGCTGAAAAACGCGCCGCACACAGCTGCGGAAATCGTTGGCGAGTGGGCGCACCCGTACAGCCGTGAGCAAGCGGTGTATCCAGTGGCGTCGTTGATCGAAGGCAAATACTGGCCACCGGTCGGTCGGGTCGACAACGTGTTCGGCGACCGCAACCTGATCTGCGCCTGCCCGTCGATCGAAAGCTACGCTTGATCTATGCAGGGGGGCGGACTCACCCGCCCCTCATGGACACCACAAAATCCTGTGGGAGCGAGCTTGCTCGCGATTGCGGACTGACATTCACCAGGGATGTCGACTGAAAGACCGCTATCGCGAGCAAGCTCGCTCCCACAAGGATTTGTGCCGGTCCCTATAACAAGAAACCGGAGAACAACCATGTCGTTAAGCGTGTTCGACCTGTTCAAGATTGGCATCGGCCCCTCCAGCTCCCATACCGTCGGTCCGATGCGCGCCGCTGCGCGCTTCGTCGAAGGCCTGCGTCGTGAAAACCTGTTGGCGGCAACCACCTGCGTCAAAGTCGAGCTCTACGGCTCGCTCGGCGCCACTGGCAAAGGCCACGGCAGCGACAAGGCCGTGTTGCTGGGTCTGGAAGGTGAACACCCGGACACCGTGAACACCGAGAACATCGCCGCTCGCCTGCTTGAAATTCGCAGCAGCGGTCGCTTGAACCTGCTCGGTGAGCACGTCATTGAATTCAACGAAAAACTCCACTTGGCGATGATCCGCAAGCCATTGGCCTATCACCCCAACGGCATGATCTTTCGCGCCTTCGATGCAGCCGGCATCCAGATCCGCAGCCGCGAGTATTACTCGGTCGGTGGCGGTTTTGTGGTCGACGAAGACGCCGCCGGCGCCGACCGCATCGTGGAAGATGCGACGCCGCTGACCTTCCCGTTCAAAAGCGCCAAGGACCTGCTCGGCCATTGCGCCACTTATGGGCTGTCCATCAGCCAGGTGATGCTGACCAACGAAAGCGCCTGGCGCCCGGAAGCGGAAACTCGTGCCGGCCTTCTGAAGATCTGGCAAGTGATGCAGGACTGCGTGGCCGCAGGTTGCCGTAACGAAGGGATTCTGCCCGGTGGCTTGAAGGTCAAGCGTCGTGCGGCGGCGCTGCATCGACAACTGTGCAAGAACCCGGAATCGTCGTTGCGCGATCCGCTGTCGGTGCTCGACTGGGTCAACCTGTATGCGCTGGCGGTCAACGAAGAAAACGCCAACGGCGGGCGTGTGGTCACGGCGCCCACCAACGGTGCAGCCGGGATCATCCCCGCAGTGTTGCATTACTACATGCGCTTCATCCCCGGTGCCAACGAAGACGGCGTGGTGCGATTCCTGCTCACCGCCGCTGCCATCGGCATCCTGTACAAGGAAAACGCTTCGATCTCCGGCGCCGAAGTCGGTTGCCAGGGCGAAGTCGGCGTGGCCTGCTCAATGGCTGCCGGCGCCCTCTGCGAAGTGCTCGGCGGCACGGTGCAGCAAGTGGAAAACGCCGCCGAAATCGGCATGGAACACAACCTCGGCCTGACCTGCGACCCGATTGGCGGGCTGGTGCAAGTGCCGTGCATCGAGCGCAACGCCATGGGCTCGGTCAAAGCCATCAATGCGGTGCGCATGGCCTTGCGCGGCGACGGTCAGCACTTCGTCTCCCTCGACAAGGTCATCCGCACCATGCGCCAGACTGGCGCCGACATGAAAAGCAAATACAAGGAAACCGCCCGTGGCGGTTTGGCGGTCAACATTATCGAGTGCTGATGCCGACGCATCTGCATCAGTGCAATTTTCAGGAGCTGCATATGTCCACCGAACACCTGTTGAAAACCCCGCTGCACGCGCTGCACATCGAACTCGGTGCGCGCATGGTGCCATTCGCCGGCTACGACATGCCGGTCCAGTACCCGCTCGGAGTGATGAAAGAACACCAGCACACCCGTGATCAGGCCGGGTTGTTCGATGTCTCGCACATGGGCCAGATCCGCCTGACCGGCGCCAACGCCGCCAAGGCCCTGGAAACCCTGGTGCCGGTGGACATCATCGACCTGCCGGTGGGTATGCAGCGCTATGCGATGTTCACCAACCAGAACGGTGGCATCCTCGACGACCTGATGGTCGCCAACCTCGGTAATGATGAGTTGTTCCTGGTGGTCAACGCCGCCTGCAAGGACCAGGACCTGGCGCACCTGCGCCAGCACATCGGCGATCAATGCAGCATCGAGCCATTGTTCGAAGAACGCGCCCTGCTCGCCCTGCAAGGCCCGGCCGCAGTGACCGTGCTCGCGCGTCTGGCCCCTGAAGTGGCGAAGATGACGTTCATGCAGTTCACCCGCGTGACCTTGCTCGGCGTCGACTGCTTTGTCAGCCGTTCGGGCTACACCGGTGAAGACGGTTTCGAAATCTCCGTACCTGCCGCCGATGCCGAAGCCCTCGCTCGTGCGTTGCTGGCCGAGCCGGAAGTCGCGGCCATCGGCCTCGGCGCCCGTGACTCGCTGCGCCTGGAAGCCGGCCTGTGCCTCTACGGCCACGACATGAACACCGACACCACACCGATCGAAGCCAGCCTGCTATGGGCCATCTCCAAGCCACGGCGTGCCGACGGTGCGCGTGCCGGTGGTTTCCCGGGTGCCGAAACCGTATTCGCCCAGCAACAAAACGGTGTCAGCCGTAAACGCGTTGGCCTGCTGCCTCAGGAACGCACGCCGGTGCGCGAAGGTGCGGAAATCGTCAACGAAGCAGGCGAAATCATCGGCAGCGTCTGCAGCGGCGGCTTCGGGCCGACCTTGGGCGGTCCTTTGGCCATGGGTTACCTCGACAATGCTTACATCGCACTCGATACCCAGGTTTGGGCGATTGTACGTGGGAAAAAGGTGCCTTTGCTTGTAAGCAAAATGCCATTTGTTCCACAACGCTACTATCGTGGTTGATTGATTGTTCCTATAAGTAACGCGGTTGCGTAACAGTGCACTAATCTGTAACGCAACCGCCATAAAACAGTGCATGCCTTGATCAGCTACTTCGATTGTGAACCTGGCTTATAACAATCGAAAACAATTGAACAAGGCTATCGAATAAGCCGCACTAACAATCATGCGAAACAGCCATCAAGCCAAGCAATACGCGGCTTCCACGGGGCTTGTTTTTTCTCCCGTAGTTGGCGTAGAGTTTGTTCACTGTGTTTGCATGGGTCGCTTGGAATCGTGACCTGGGCAGTAGCCTACAAGTTAGCTACATCCCGTTCGACGCCTCTTACTCTCCTGCAACCAGCCCCAGTACTCTTTCATGAGAAAGAGACTGTCATCAATTTTTTGCGTCAAAGGAAATAAGAAATGTCCCAACGTCAGAGCGGCACCGTCAAGTGGTTTAACGACGAGAAAGGTTTTGGTTTTATCACTCCAGAAAGCGGTCCGGATCTGTTCGTGCATTTCCGCGCCATTCAGGGCAACGGCTTCAAGAGCCTGAAAGAAGGCCAGAAAGTCACCTTCATCGCTGTGCAGGGCCAAAAAGGCATGCAAGCTGACGAAGTACAAGCAGAAGGCTGATCTTCTGTAACGAAAAAGCCCCTGATGCTGACATCAGGGGCTTTTTTGTACGCGTAATTCCGTAAAATGGCTTCTTTTTTCAGCCGAGAGCCACTCCATGTCGAAACACCTGCTAAGCCCCCAGGGTGAATTCCCCGTCGCCGGCCTGGGCCGTCGCCTGGCAGCGATGTTCTACGACTTCCTGCTATGCACCGCCCTGCTGATCGTCACGGGTGGCATCTACAAGATGGTGCAGATGGCAATCATCGGCGAAGAGAAGATGCGCGCCCTGACCGAGGCCGGCGCGCTGGATGGCGATCCGTTGTTCTCGACCATTTTGCTGTTCGTGCTGTTTGGCTTCTTTGCCAAATTCTGGACCTGGTCCGGTCAGACCCTCGGCATGCAGGTCTGGTGCATCCGCGTGCAGAACGCCGACGGCTCGGCAATCAGCCTGTGGCAGGCGCTGTTGCGCTTTGTGGTGTCGATCGCCTCCTTGCTGTGCGCAGGCCTGGGCTTCTTCTGGGTGCTCTTCGACAAGCAGAAGCGCAGCTGGCACGACATGTACTCCAACAGCCAGTTGGTGCGGATCCCGAAGAAGAAAAAATAACCTGCCAGATGCAAAAACGCCCCGAATACTCGGGGCGTTGATCGTTCCAACGCTCTGCGTGGGAATGCCTCAAGGGACGCTCCGCGTCCAGTGACGCAGAGCGTCACGGGCTGCATTCCCACGCGGGAGCGTGGGAACGATCTCAGGCGTTACCGGCCAGCTTCATCCGCGCTGCCGCCGTGAAGTCGAGCATGCGCTTGAGCGGGCGAATGGCCTGAGGAATCAACGCCGGCTCGACGAAGATCTCGCCCGACCCCTCACGCAGGCACTGTAGCGTGCGCTCAAGGGTGTTCATCGCCATCCACGGGCAATGCGCGCAACTGCGGCATGCCGCGCCGTTACCGGCCGTAGGCGCCTCGATGAAGACCTTGTCCGGGCACAGCTGCTGCATCTTGTAGAAAATGCCGCGGTCGGTCGCCACGATCAGGGTCTTGTTCGGCAGCCTTTGCGCAGCGGCAATCAACTGGCTGGTAGAACCTACCGCATCGGCCAACTCGATCACCGCAGTCGGCGACTCCGGGTGCACCAGAATGGCGGCATCCGGATACAGCGCTTTCATGTCTTCCAGCTGCTTGGCCTTGAACTCCTCGTGAACGATGCAGGCACCGTCCCAAAGCAGCATATCGGCGCCGGTCTGGCGCTGAATGTAGGTGCCCAAGTGTTTGTCCGGGCCCCAGATGATCGTTTCGCCGTTATCCATCAGGCTCTCGACAATCTCCAGCGCGCAGCTGGATGTCACCACCCAGTCTGCCCGCGCTTTCACCGCTGCCGAGGTGTTGGCATACACCACCACCGTGCGCTCCGGGTGCTGATCGCAAAACGCCGAGAACTCGTCGACCGGGCAACCCAGGTCCAGCGAGCAGGTCGCTTCCAGGGTCGGCATCAGCACGCGTTTTTCCGGGTTGAGGATTTTTGCGGTCTCGCCCATGAACTTCACACCGGCAACCACCACGGTCTTGGCCGGGTGCGCATTGCCGAAGCGGGCCATTTCCAGTGAATCGGAAACACAGCCACCGGTTTCTTCGGCCAGGGCCTGAATGATCGGATCACAATAGAAGTGAGCAACCAGCACCGCGTCCTGAGCCTTGAGCTCGGCGGCGATGGCACTGCGGTAATAGGCTTGCTCTTCGGCACTCAGCGGTTTGGGCTGTTTGGCGTCGAGGTGGGCTTGTACCAGAAGGCGTTCGGAAATTTGCGTCATGATCGCAAGACCTGCGGGCGCTTTCGCGCGTAAGTCGAGTATACACCCGGCTCCGGACCACAAAAGGTACCGCCGGGAGAGTGAGTATTCATCAGGCACGGACAGCGTTGAAGCTGCGCAAGGCTACAGAATATCCCCGAGATGCAAAAGATCATTCTGACCTGTGTCACGCGGAGCAGCACCCGAATTGAGCCAGGCTCAAATCGCGGGCAAAAAAAAACCCGGAAATCCTCACTTACGTGGGCCTTCCAGATTTTTTAAAATGGTGGGTCGTGTGGGATTCGAACCTACGACCAATTGGTTAAAAGCCAACTGCTCTACCAACTGAGCTAACGACCCGCTGTGTGGTGGCGCGTATAATACTGATTTTTAAGGACTATTCAACACCTAATTTGAAATAAATCAAAAATAAACGGTTGGGTCGCTGATTCCGGCCGCCAGGAAGCCTTCTGCACGCAGACGGCAGCTGTCGCACTTGCCGCATGCGCGGCCGTTATCGTCTGCCTGATAGCAGGAAACCGTCAGTGCATAGTCGACGCCAAGCTTCACGCCCGCCTGGACAATCTGCGCCTTGCTGAGATTTTGCAGCGGTGCCTGGATACGGAAACCGTTCCCCTCTACCCCGGCCTTGGTCGCCAGGTTGGCCATGCGCTCGAAGGCTTCGATGAACTCGGGACGGCAATCCGGGTAACCGGAATAATCCACCGCATTCACGCCGATAAAAATGTCGCGAGCGCCGAGCACTTCGGCCCAGCCCAAAGCCAGGGACAGGAACACGGTATTGCGGGCCGGCACGTAAGTGATCGGGATACCTTCGCTCGGCGCCTCAGGCACATCGATGGAACTGTCGGTCAATGCCGAACCACCAATGCCGTTCAGGTTCAGGCCAATCACCTTATGCTCGATCACGCCCAGATCACGCGCTACACGTTCGGCAGCTTGCAACTCGGCGCGGTGACGCTGACCATAGTCGAAACTCATGGTGTAGCAGCTGTAACCGTCAGCACGGGCCATCGCCACAACTGTGGCCGAGTCCAGACCACCGGACAGCAGGATGACCGCACGTTTTTCAGTAGTGTTCAGTTGTTCAGCCATTTCAGCGCCCCGGCTCGTCGTTCCAAAGATATTTATGCAGCTGCAATTGCAGGCGCACTGGCAGATTGTCCGCGACAATCCAGTCCGCCAGGTCGCGCGCGCTCAAGTCATGGTGACTCGGCGAGAACAGGACTTCGCCGGCACGCTGGTCAAGACCGTACTGAATCAGCTTGGACACCGCCCAGTCGTAGTCTTCGCGAGAGCAGATCACGAACTTGACCTGATCGTTGGCCGTCAGCAGTGCGATGTTCTCGTAGAGGTTGCGATGCGCTTCTTTCGACCCTGGTGTTTTCAGGTCGAGCACTCGGCTGACCCGCGGATCGACCGCCGAAATATCCAGGGCGCCACTGGTTTCCAGCGACACCTCGTAACCGGCGTCACACAGCTGCTTGAGCAAAGGAATGGCATTGGGTTGTGCCAACGGCTCACCGCCAGTGACACAAACGTAGCGCGGACGAAAACCGGCCACTTGTTCGAGGATATCGTCGAGCGGGCGAACGGTGCCGCCAGTGAAGGCATAGGCGCTGTCGCAGTATTGGCAACGCAATGGGCAACCGGTCAGGCGCACAAATACAGTGGGCAGCCCAGCAGTCCGCGTTTCACCCTGCAACGAGTAAAAAACTTCGGTAATTCTCAATGTGTCTTGCATAGTCGCCACGGGCGTAACAGCTAAACAGGCTGTCCGCCTCCGTCAGGCACTTAAAGGAACCCCGCCAACGCGCAGATCCCTAAAAGCGGTGTTTCATAAAAAAGGGGGTGAATTCTAACGAAAAAACCCGCGGCAAGCGCGGGTTTCTTGTAAACGGCTCAAACAGCCTTACATGCGCTGCAGATCGCGTTGAGCCAGCTGAGCGGCGGACGTACCCGGATATTGGGAAACCACCTGCTGCAGAATGCCTTTGACCTTGTCGGTATGACCCAGGCGGCGCTCTACGTCAGCGAGCTTGTACAGCGAATCAGGCACTTTGGCGTGCTTGGGGTACAGCTGCGAAACCTTGGCGAAAGCCTGACCTGCACCTTGCAAGTCGCCCTTGGCCAGGTTCACTTCGCCCAACCAGTATTGGGCATTGCCCGCGTACTGACTGTTCGGGTATTTGCGCAGGAATGCCGCAAACGCCTGGCTGGCCTTGTCGAAATCCTTGGCTTTGATCAGGTCGAAGGCCGCATCGTAATAGAGCTTTTCCTTCGCCGGATCACCCGGTTCGCTGCTGGCCGCAGGGGCTTGAGTGGCAGCACTCGCACCTGCACCTGCTGCTGCACCGGCGGCATTCATATCGCCACCGGCTGGAGAATTTTGAGGAGCCGCAGCGGGTGCACCGCCGGTTCCAATACGCCGATCAAGATCCTGGTATCGCTCCAGGTTTTCCTGCTTCATGCGCGCTACATCATTTTGCAGAACTTCGATCGCACCTTGTTGGCGTGCGAGTTGTTCCTGCATTTGTTGCAGTTGGTTGAACAGCACGCCCTGTGCCGAGGCAGGGGCCGTAACCCCTCCCCCGGCATAGGCGCCGTTCGTACCGTAACCCGCAGGCGGATAACTGCTCCCGCTATTGTTATAACCGGAGTTGTCATCGACCACAGGAACCGCAGCCCACACCGCAAGCGGTGCGAGGCTGAGAGCCAGAACAGTTACAGCACGACGGCACGTTCGCATGACGAATTACTTACGCAGTTCGACGCGACGGTTTTGAGCCCAGGACTGCTCGTCGTGGCCAGTAGCAACTGGACGCTCTTTACCGTAGGAAACCAGTTCCAGCTGAGCTGGGGAAACACCTTGCAGTACCAGGTAGCGTTGAACGGCTTTCGCACGACGCTCGCCCAGTGCCATGTTGTACTCACGAGTACCACGTTCGTCGGTGTTGCCTTCCAGAACAACGCGAGCGCCGTTTCCTTTCAGGTCTTTGGCGTGAACGTCCAGAGCGCGCATGGCTTCTGGCTTCAGGTCCGAGCTGTCGTATTCGAAGTAGAAGGTGGTGATTGCGCGCAGAGCAGCTTCTTCGCTCAGGGAGCCGTCAACTGCACCAGTGTTAGCGCCGTAACCAGCGTTTGGATCTACAGCGCCTGCACCGGCGTTGTCGCCGCCTTTGGACGAGCAACCTACAGCTACAGCCATGGCCAGGGCCAGCGCAGCAAACTTACCAAACTTCAGCATTTCCATCGTGAAACTCCTAATGAACCCCAATGTGTTAAGTAAAACGTGTAGCGCCGCGTCAGTTCAGGTAAGGGGACCAGGAAGGTTCTCTGACTTCGCCTTGAGCGGTAGGAAGCGGGAGCCTTACGCGTCCATTGATGGACACGAGCATCAAGACTCCCCGGCCCTGCTGGGCGGTGGCGTAGATTACCATGGTGCCGTTGGGCGCAACAGTGGCTGACTCATCTAGGTTGGTGTCTGTCAGGATCTTTACACTACCGCGCTGCAAATCCTGAGCCGCCACCCGGAAATTGGTGAAGCCATCCTGACGGTGAATCATGACAAGCGTCTTCTCGTCAGCCGACAGTTTCGGGTTGGCGTTGTAGTTACCGATAAAGGTCACACGCTCCGCACCACCACCATTGATGTTGGTCTTGTAGATCTGCGGCTTGCCGCCACGGTCGGAGGTGAAGTAGATGGTCGAACCATCCTTGCCCCAGAACGGTTCGGTGTTGATGCCAGGGCCAGCCGTCACGCGAGTGATCTGACGCGAACCCAGGTTCATCACGTAGATGTCCGGGTTACCGTCCTTGGACAGCACGAACGCCAGGCGCGAACCATCCGGCGACCAGGCTGGCGCGCCGTTGAGGCCTTCGAAGTTGGTGATCTGCTCGCGGCGACCGGTGTCGATGTTCTGCATGAAAATGCGCGGACGCTTCTGCTCGAACGACACATAGGCAATGCGCTTGCCATCAGGAGCGAAACGCGGCGACAGGATCGGCTCACGCGATTGCAGCAGGGTCACGGCACGAGCACCGTCGTAGTCCGAACGCTGCAGGGTGTAGCGCGTGTTGTTCACCGAAAAACGCTCAGCCGTTACATACAGCAGACGCGTGGAGAACGCGCCCTTGATGCCGGTCAGTTTTTCGAACGACTGGTCGGAGATGTAGTGCGCCATGTCGCGCAGTTGATCGACGCCACCCGACACGCTACCGGTCAGCACTTGCTGCTCGGTCGCGACGTTGAACAGTGCGTATTGCACCTGCAGGCGACCGCCCGCCGGAACGATGCTGCCGACCATGATGTACTGGGCGCCCAAGGCCTTCCAGTCACGGTAGATGACTTCGCTGGCCTGAGTCGGCTGGCTGATCATGTTCTGCTTCGGAATCGGCGAGTAGTAACCCGAGTTGCGCAGGTCGTTACCGATGATTTCCGCCATGTCGTCCGGCAGGACGCTACCGCCCTGCCAGCCAAATGGAACGACCGCAATCGGTGTTGCCCGGTCACTGCCGCTGGTGACCAGAATGTTCTTTTCATCTGCTGCCGCTATCCCTGCCATGCAGCAAATAACGACAAGCATTCCTCGAAGAAGGTTTCTCACAAGGCTAGATCCTCAGGTGTGAATGTCATCTTGAATGAACGATAGGGAGCGAAATCGCTCGGTTTCATTCCCTGCATTTCTGTCAAACGTCCAATATTCTTGACCGCCGCTACAGCCGAAGCGTCAAACGGACCATCGCCACTGGACTTGGCCACGCCGACCGAAGTCACCGTACCATCGGGCAACATGCCGATTTGCAGCACGACCGTCATGCCTTTGCGTGCCGAAGGAGGACGAGCCCAACCTTCCGCTGCCCGAGCACGAATCAGATCATCGAAACTGCCCGCGGTTTCATCGCCCTGCTCATCGGCCAAGGCTTGCTGACGCTGCGGAGTGTCGGAAAGCAAATCAGCCAGGGCCTGAGCCTTTTTCTCTTCGGCAGATTTACGCGCCGCTTCCTGCGATTTTTTCTTCGCAGCATCGGCAGCAGCTTTCTTCTTCGCTTCCTCGGCGACTTTTTTCTTCGCCTCGTTTGCTTCAGCTACCTTCTTGGCGTCTTCCGCGGCTTTCTTCTTCGCGTCTTCGACTATCTTTTTCTTCGCTTCTTCAGCGGCCTCTTTCTTGGCCTCTTCTTCAGCGGCTTTCTTGGCTTCTTCTTCAGCTTTCTTCTTGGCTATATCAGCCAATTGTTTCTGTTCGGCCTTTTTGGCTTCGGCGGTCTTCTTCGCTTCATCGGCTTTCTTGGCTTCATCAGCCTTTTTCGCCTCTTCCGCTTTCTTCGACTCGTCGGCCTTCTTGGCTTCCTCGGCTTTTTGAGCCGCCGCTTCTTTCTTTTGTTCCGCAGCCTTCACCGCTTCCTGCTCGACCTTCTTCTGTTCCATCTGTTCGACTTCGGTCTGGCGCGCAGCAGATTTCTGCGCTTCACCCGCAATCTTCTGATTGGTCTGGGTGGTCGCCCGACTTTTCGATTTCAGTTGGTACAGGGTCGCCTGGACGATCGGCTTGGCCGGCGGCAGTTCCGGGGTCATGGAAAAACTGACGAACAGCATGCCAAACACCAGCACGTGCAGGCCGATCGCCCAGACACTAGGCCAGAAGTAGCTTTCCGAGGCTGTCGGCTCTCGCTGTTGCTGCATCAGGGCGCCTCGGTAATCAAGCCAACATTACCGACCCCGGCTTTCTGCAACCCACCCATGGCGCCCATGACGGAGCCGTAATCGACGCTCTTGTCGCCACGAATGAAGACCTGGGTGTGCTTGCCGTTTTCATTACCGGCGCTGATGATTTTGGTCACGGCGCTGGTCATCTGCGGCAGGGTCATGGCCCTGTCCTGCTGCTTATCGGTGTCGACTTCGCTGCCAAGGTTCCAGTAATAGGTCTTGTCAGCCTTGATCGAAATGGTCAGGACCTGGGTGTTGTTGTCTTGCGGCAAGGCTTCACTGGAAACCTTGGGCAGATCAACTTTCACGCCCTGATTGAGCATCGGTGCGGTCACCATGAAGATGACCAGCAGTACCAGCATCACGTCGATGTAAGGCACCACGTTCATCTCGGCAACCGGCTTGCGCTTTTTGCGAGCTCGAGCGATTAAAGCCATTGGGAATTACCTGCTTATTCTTCGCTGGTGTGCACTTTGCGGTGCAGGATCGCCTGGAACTCGTCGGCGAAGGTGTAGTAACGGCTAAGCAAGGTTTCGCTGCGGGCAGAGAAACGGTTGTAAGCGATAACAGCCGGGATCGCCGCGAACAGGCCGATTGCCGTTGCAACCAGTGCCTCGGCAATACCTGGAGCCACGGTGGCCAGGGTCGCTTGCTGGGCAGTTGCCAGGCCGCGGAAGGAGTTCATGATGCCCCAGACTGTACCGAACAGGCCGATGTACGGGCTGACGGAACCGACGGTCGCAAGGAACGGCAGGCTCTGCTCGAGCTTTTCTTCTTCGCGGGAAATGGCCACGCGCATGGCACGTGCCACACCTTCCATGACCGCTTCCGGATCAACGCCTGGCTGCTGACGCAGACGGGAGAATTCCTTGAAGCCTGCACGGAAGATCTGCTCTACGCCGGAATCCGGGTCAGGGTTGCTGCCGGCCTGACGGTAGAGTTTGGACAGGTCGATGCCGGACCAGAAGCGCTCTTCAAAGCTCTCCAGGGCACGTCGACCGGCGCGCAACAAGTTGCTGCGCTGAAAGATCATGATCCACGAGGTCACCGATGCGGCTACCAGGATCAGCATTACCAACTGCACCACAACGCTGGCATTGCTGACCAGGCTCCACATGGAGGAATGGTCGACGACGTTAGCTTCCACGCTTTATCTCCTGCTCTGAGTGTGTACCCGCGCCGCTCACGCCGGCAAAGGCCGCACGTAGAGCTTCGGGAATGGCCCGGGGTTTCAAACTATGGGTGCGCACACAGGCCACCAAAAACTGCCCTTCGCAGAGCAGTGCATTATCCGCGGCTCGCCTGACCTGCTGTTTAAAGCGCAGGCTGACGCGGTTCAATTCGATTACTTCTGCACTTACCAGAAGCTCGTCGTCCAGTCGCGCCGGCGCGTGATAGCGCGCTTCGCTGGAATGCACGACGAACAACAGGTCCTCACCAGCAAGCTGCGATTGGGCAAAGCCCAGCTCCCGTAGCCGCTCGGTTCGAGCCCGCTCCATAAACTTAAGGTAATTAACGTAATACACGATGCCGCCGGCATCGGTGTCCTCGTAATAAACGCGACAACGATGTGCGAACGACTCAAGCCCGTTTTGCGCGCGCATACTCTAGTGGTTACTCCTCAGGTTGCCAATCCGGCCAGGCAACTGTTTTTCATTCTCGAACGACTTTCGTGCGAAAGATCGGCAATTGCAGTCCCGTAGGACCGCACAAAGCCGAAATAAATCGGCACGCAGTGGTCGTCATTCGTCTACTGCATCAAGAAACTCGTCTGGCACGGGCATTTCACCTAACCGTGACGGGATATTCAAACCGAAATGCAGGTACGCATGCCGGGTCACTACCCGTCCACGCGGGGTCCGCATGATATAGCCTTGCTGAATCAGATAGGGCTCCAGCACATCCTCGATGGTGTGCCGCTCTTCGCTGATTGCCGCCGCGAGACTGTCCACCCCGACCGGGCCTCCATCGAACTTCTCGATCATGGTCAGCAGCAGACGCCGGTCCTGGTGATCGAAGCCACGCTCGTCGACGTCCAGCAGGTTCAGCGCCAGATCGGCAATCGGTTTAGTGATATGCCCCTTCGCCCGGACTTCGGCAAAGTCACGCACCCGGCGCAACAGGCGGTTGGCAATACGCGGCGTACCACGGGCCCGACGAGCGATTTCAAAGGCGCCCTCCGGGTCCAGCGGCAAGCCGAGGATGTTCGCCGAGCGACTGACGATGGTCGCCAGATCCGCCGTGCTATAGAACTCCAGACGCTGAACGATACCGAAACGGTCACGCAACGGATTGGTCAGCATCCCGGCGCGGGTGGTGGCGCCGACCAGGGTGAACGGTGGCAGGTCGAGCTTGATCGAACGCGCCGCCGGCCCTTCACCGATCATGATGTCGAGCTGGAAGTCTTCCATGGCCGGGTACAGCACTTCTTCGACAATCGGCGACAGCCGATGGATCTCGTCGATGAACAGCACATCATGCGGTTCGAGGTTGGTCAGCAGCGCCGCCAGATCACCCGGACGCTCGAGGACCGGCCCCGAGGTGCTTTTGATCGACACGCCCATTTCCTGGGCAATGATGTTGGCCAAGGTGGTTTTACCCAGCCCCGGCGGACCGAAGATCAACGTGTGATCGAGGGATTCGTTGCGCCCGCGGGCAGCCTGGATGAACAGTTCCATCTGCTCGCGAACGGTCGGCTGGCCAATGTATTCGGCCAGGCTGACGGGACGAATCGCGCGGTCCTGGACTTCTTCGCGGTCACGGGGGCCACCCGTGGCGGCAATCAGACGATCAGCTTCAATCACTTAAATCATTCCCTTCAGGGCGCGACGAATCAGGTCTTCACTGCTCAAGCCTTTCTCCTTGATGGCAGAAATCGCCTTGCTGGCCTCCTGCGGCTTGTAGCCCAGGGAAATCAACGCACTCACCGCGTCATTTTCCGCGGTGGCCACTGGCATAGGCGCATCCGGCTGATTAGGCACCAGTGCGAACATGCTCGGCACAGTTTCCCAAGCCTTGAAACGATCCTTGAGCTCTACCAGCAAACGCTCGGCAGTCTTCTTGCCGACGCCCGGCACCTTGGTCAACGCCGAGGTGTCCTGCGCTTGCACGCAACGCACCAACTCATCGACTTCAAGGCTCGACATCAATGCGAGTGCCAGCTTGGGGCCCACGCCATTGAGGCGGATCAGCTCACGGAAAAAATCACGCTCACGCTTGCCAATGAAACCGTAGAGCAGCTGTGCGTCTTCACGCACAACCAGATGGGTGTGCAAGGTGATCGGCTCTCCGACCGACGGCAGTCGATAAAGCGTGGTCATCGGCACTTCCAGCTCATAGCCCAGACCATTTACATCCAGAATCAGGTGCGGCGGCTGCTTCTCAGCCAAGGTGCCGCGCAAACGTCCAATCACGTTTCAAATCCTTAAGCGTTGGCCAGAACTGGCTGACGAGTACCAAAGTGAGCGTGGTTGCCGACAAAACAGGCGCAAAACGCTCAACGGACAAAATGAGTGGGGCTGATGCTATCAGATCAGAGGCGAAGGCGACCGCCGCGACTGCGAGCCGTGCCCAGACCATGAGGTAACAGGCTGGATCGCGTGTGAGCATGACAAATGGCGATTGCCAGGGCGTCCGAGGCGTCGATTTGCGGTTTGCTGGTCAGCTTCAGCATGTGCATGACCATCATCTGCACCTGCTCTTTATTCGCCGCCCCCGTCCCGGTCACCGCCTGTTTGACCTGGGTTGCGGTGTATTCGGCGATTTCCAGGTTTTCTTCGGCGCCGGCAACGATGGCCGCGCCGCGGGCCTGGCCCAGCTTCAGGGCCGAGTCGGCGTTACGGGCCATAAAGACCTTTTCGATCCCCATGGTGACCGGGCCGTAGGTCTGGATAACTTCACGCACACCGCGGTAAACAATTTGCAGCCGCTCATGCAACTCGCCGCTGCCGGTACGAATACAGCCCGAGGCCACGTACACGCAGCCACGACCGGTATCGCGTACCACGCCGTAACCGGTAATGCGCGAACCGGGGTCGATACCAAGAATTAAAGTCATAACGCCTGCGGGTTAAGAGAGTGAGGCCAGCACAGAGCAGGCTGTGCCGGGTGCACATTTTGCAGCCCTGCCGAAAACCCTGTGGGAGCCGGGCTTGCCCGCGATAGCGGTAGAACATTCAACATCAATGTCGAGCCTGCCGACGTCATCGCGGGCAAGCCCGGCTCCCACAGCAGATCTGCGTCGCCCGTCAGCCCAGTTGCGCGGCCACCGACTCCGGAATATCCGCATTGGAGTAAACGTTCTGCACGTCATCCAGGTCTTCGAGCATGTCGATCAGCTTGAGGACTTTCTCGGCACCTTCCAGGTCCAGTTCGGCACTGGTGGTCGGCAGCATGACGATTTCCGCGTCATGACCTTTGAAGCCAGCAGCTTCCAGGGCATTACGAACCGAGTAGAAGCCAGCGAACGAAGTGAACACGTCAATCGAGCCGTCTTCGTGGGTGACCACATCATCGGCGTCGGCTTCCATGGCGGCTTCCATCAACGCGTCTTCGTCGACGCCCGGCGCGAAGGAAATCTGCCCCTTGCGCTCGAACAGGTAGGCCACCGAACCGTCGGTCCCCAGGTTGCCGCCACATTTGCTGAACGCGTGACGGACAGCCGCTGCGGTGCGGTTGCGGTTGTCGGTCATGCACTCGACCATCACCGCTACGCCGCCCGGACCATAACCTTCGTAGCTCAGCTCGACCATGTCGTCGGTGTCGGCAGCGCCAGCACCACGAGCGACTGCGCGATCGATGATGTCACGGCTCATGTTCGCGCCAAGGGCTTTATCCAGCGCCAGACGCAAACGCGGGTTGGAGCCCGGATCACCGCCACCCTGACGGGCCGCGACAGTCAGTTCACGAATCCACTTGGTGAAAATCTTGCCCTTCTTGGCATCCTGACGTTCTTTGCGGTGCTTGATGTTCGCCCACTTGGAATGACCCGCCATAACTCGCTCCAAATTCTCTTTAAAACAATTCTCTATAAAACAATGCCCGCACGCCCATGAAGGCGAGCGGGCAACACAATCTGGATCTGACACCCTGGCGCATCGAGCGATGTGCCAGGGTGCTCAGTTTTACTCAGCCTTAGGCTGTTCGCGCAGACGAATGTGCAGCTCGCGCAGCGCCTTGGCATCGACCAGGCCAGGAGCCTGAGTCATGACGCAGGCAGCACTCTGGGTTTTCGGGAAGGCGATCACTTCACGGATCGACTGGGCGCCGGTCATCAGCATCACCAGACGGTCGAGGCCGAAAGCCAGGCCACCGTGCGGCGGCGCGCCGTATTTCAGGGCGTCGAGCAGGAAGCCGAATTTCTCTTCCTGTTCCGCTTCGCTGATACCCAGCAGACGGAAGACCGATTGCTGCATTTCCTTGCGGTGGATACGGATCGAACCGCCACCCAGCTCGGTACCGTTCAACACCATGTCGTAGGCACGGGACAGAGCGGTCGCCGGGTTGGCTTCGAGCTCTTCTGGCGTGCACTTCGGTGCGGTGAACGGGTGGTGCAAGGCGGTGAAGCTGCCGTCGTCGTTCTCTTCGAACATCGGGAAGTCGACAACCCACATCGGTGCCCACTCGCAGGTCAGCAGATTCAGGTCGTTACCGACCTTGATCCGCAGTGCGCCCAGCGCCTCGCTGACGATCTTGGCCTTGTCGGCACCGAAGAACACGATGTCGCCATCAACCGCGCCAACGCGATCGAGGATCACATTGAGGTTGGCTTCAGGGATATTCTTGACGATTGGCGACTGCAGGCCTTCAACGCCCTTCGCGCGCTCGTTGACCTTGATGTACGCCAGGCCCTTGGCACCGTAGATGCCGACGAACTTGGTGTAGTCGTCGATCTTGCTGCGCGGCATGCTCGCCCCGCCCGGAACGCGCAGAGCGGCGATACGGCTTTTCGGGTCGTTGGCCGGGCCACTGAAGACCTTGAAGTCGACTTCCTTGAGCTGGTCGGCAACGTCAACCAGTTCCAGCGGGTTACGCAGGTCCGGCTTGTCGGAACCGTAACGACGCATGGCCTCGTCCCAGGTCATGTGCGGGAACTCACCGAATTCCAGACCCAGCACTTCCTTGAACAGGTTGCGGATCATGCCCTCGGTCAGGCCCATGATCTCGGCTTCGTTGAGGAAGCTGGTCTCGATGTCGATCTGGGTGAATTCCGGCTGACGGTCGGCACGCAGGTCTTCGTCGCGGAAGCACTTGGCGATCTGGTAGTAACGGTCGAAGCCGGCGACCATCAGCAGTTGCTTGAACAGCTGCGGCGATTGCGGCAAGGCAAAGAAGCTACCAGCGTGAGTACGGCTCGGTACCAGATAGTCACGCGCACCCTCTGGGGTGGCACGGGTCAGGATCGGCGTCTCTACGTCGAGGAAGCCGTTCTCGTCCAGGTAGCGACGGATGCTGGTGGTCATGCGCGAACGCAGGCGCAGCTTCTCGAGCATTTCCGGACGACGCAGGTCGATGAAGCGATAACGCAGGCGGGTTTCTTCGCCAACGTCGGAGAACTCGTTGAGCGGGAACGGCGGGGTTTCCGCTTCGTTCAATACTTCCAGCTCGTAGCCCAGCACTTCGATCATGCCCGAAGCCATGTTGGCATTACCGGCACCGGCTGGACGCAGGCGCACCTTACCGGTGATCTTGACCACGTATTCGCTGCGCACACGGTCGGCGGCGGCGAAGGTGTCGGCGCGATCCGGATCGAATACCACCTGGGCCAGACCTTCACGATCACGGATATCGAGGAAGATCACCCCGCCGTGGTCACGACGACGGTGGACCCATCCGCAAAGAGTAACTTCCTGACCTTCCAGGCTTTCGTTCAGTTGGCCGCAATAATGGCTGCGCATCATGGTAGTGGTTTCACTTCTCGTAATTCGAAATTCGTTTGGAGGCCTTGCCGCACCACCACACTTCAATAAGGTGCCTGATGATGCAAGAGCTCACGCGTGTCGTTCAACTTAGTCAGCTTTGTCGCCGCCGGCCAGATTCTTCTTCGAACCGGTTTTGAAATCGGTCTCGTACCAGCCGGTGCCGCTGAGGCGGAAGCCTGGCATGGACAGCATTTTCTTAAGCTCGGGTACCTGGCAGGCAGGGCAGTCGACCAACGGTGCTGCGCTGATCTTCTGAATGGCTTCCAACTGATGACCACAGGAAGCACATTGATAGTCGTACATCGGCATGGGGTTGTCTCGGCAATCAGATTATTACCGCGCAAACGTCGGGTTTCGCGGCAAAGGGCGGGATTATATCCATTAAATCGAGCCTGTGCAGCCGTAACACTGCACAGGCGTATGCTCAACCGGATGACGCCTGACCACACGAGCCGTCCCCATCACGTAGCCGCACGTCATTCAACGCTACAGGCGTCCTCATTCAAACTGTGCACAACGCACACCACCCGGACCAGCCCGCTGAAATTTTTCACCCCGCCATGACGCAGGTGCACCTCTCTATCAACGTAGGAAAGCAAAGCGCTCACCGAGCAACAATTGATTTTCGCCATCCGGGTCAAAATGTCCCAATAGACCTGCTCAAGGCGCAAACAGGTGGCAAATCCATTCAAACGCACCGATCGGGACAACGGGCGCGCCAATCCCATATCAAACTCCCGGACAAAAGGATCTCTCTTCCCCTCCTGCCTTACATCTTGAAACCGAGCGACTTCGATTGTCCCTTGCCCTATTCCTTGACTCATACCGTTGACACTCCTTTGTCATACTTGCTTTCAACGAGAGCAACCCTCTGTTTCCTTATAGAAACGCAGGCGGATAGTTATATCCAGATGACTTTATGACCATCAACGTAGGACAAGCCAACAACTTTAGGGAGACCATTAACACGGTCCTACATCTGTCTATAAAGCAGAAATTCAGCGCAGGAAAAGTCAAAACCACCGAGCGAAAAAAGCCGAAAAATGCTCGGACGTCGCCCTATCAGAGAAGCATCTCAGACCACGGACAGGAGAAGCACTGACGGCACCGGGTACCATCTGGCACTCGCGCACCTCTTTCCCCTCTATAGTAGAAAAACGCCCTGAATCCACGAACTCAAGGCGTTTTCTCTGCCCACAGCAAGCCAAAAAGCCGATCGAGCTCTCTAGAACAAGCCTTCAGGCAACACCTGCAGACAGTACCGCACAAACCGCCTCCCTCCCCCGCTGCCACGCCCTCTGCACTTGATTTGAGAAGGCCAGGGCTTTGCTGTTAAATAGAGGCGTGTCGCTGCCTCTATTTCCCTGGGTGCAGCGCATAGGCTGATACCGGGTACGTGTCCAGCGCCTCCCATTGTTCAGAAGCGAACCGTGCTCAATCAGCTCTTCCTTGTGATCCGTCTTAACGTGAGTTAATCAAAATGTTGAAAATCGTCCACCTGCTAACGGGCGCAGCGGCTCTGCTGCTGTCCTTTATCCCCAGCTTGCGAACCGAAGCCTTACCTTACCTGCAACAACCTGACGCGCTGTACCTGGCGTTCTTCGGCTTGCTCAACCTGACCCTCGCGCCGGTTATCCCTTACTGGAACAAAGGTCCACGTCACCAACTGCAAAATCTGGTCAGCGCCTTGCTGGTGCTTGCCGTTGTCGTGCAAACCCTGACCCTCCTCGCACCGATGCCGGTCATTGGTGGTCAGCCCGCAGTTCTGCTTAGCCTCATCGTCGCCCTGGTCGCCGTACTTCTGCACCTGGCCATCAGCTTTTATAAATCTTCTCCTGCTGCCGCTACGCAAAATTACGACATGACCAATCGTGATACCGGCACCGTCAAATGGTTCAACACCTCCAAAGGCTTCGGTTTCATTTCTCGCGATTCCGGAGACGATATTTTTGTGCACTTTCGTGCAATCCGTGGTGAAGGTCACCGCGTCCTGGTCGAAGGCCAGCGCGTGGAGTTCTCCGTCATGAACCGTGACAAGGGCCTGCAAGCTGAAGACGTGATCGCCGCGTTGCCGCGTCGCTGATTTCAGTACTGCTGCGCCCACACTAAAAAACCGCGATGCAGCCTGGCTGCATCGCGGTTTTTTTATCGCCTGCCGATGTGTCGCCACAGCCGGCACTCAGTAATGCGGTGGTGGAGCCTCTTCTTCGAAAGACTCGAACTGACCGACCATCTCTTCCTGGCGCTTGAGCAACGCTGCCATTTGCAACTGCAAGCGCTCGACCACTCGCTGCTGTGTCACCAGCACATCATTCATCGCTTCAATCGTGTCATCCTGAAACGCCAGACGACTTTCAAGTTCGGTAACGCGTTCTTCCAGGCTCATGGTTCAGCCCTCCAGAAACGTGAAGTCATCGGTCAAAACCAAACGCAGCCGTTCGCGAATTACTGCCACTTCTTCGGCACTGTAAGGCTTGGCCGGGTGTTTGCCCCAAACCGGGGCTGGCCAGGCGACATCATCGCGCTTACGCACAATGACATGCATGTGTAGCTGACTGACAACATTACCCAAGGTCGCGACATTCAACTTGTCGGCATCGAACGAATCCTTGAGCGTTTCGGCCAACTCGGTTGTTTCCCGCCACAACTGCTGCTGGTCGGCGACATCCAGTTGAAACAACTCGCTGATATCCTCACGACGCGGTACCAGGATAAACCAGGGGTAATTCGAATCATTGGACAGCAACAACCGACTTAGTGGGAAATCCCCAATCGGCAGGGTGTCTTGTTCAAGTCGTGGATCTAAGGCGAACACCGCGCGCACTCCCGCACTTTGCATGAGACTCAGTTTAGCGCCCAGCCCGAAGGCTAACCGCCCGTATATAACAGCAGCATACCCGCGAACGCCGCACGGTTCACTGCGAAAAAACAGGGCACACAGCCCCCGAGCCGGACGACCCGATACAAACGCTCAACGCACGAGCGCCCCGACACTGAACATTTTCATTCTCGACGCACCACCTCAGCACCAGACCTCGGCGCTTCGTCAAAAAATCAACGACCTATCAGCGAATGTAGATCTGCATTCGAGGTCTTCGTTGTACGAATTTCGTACAGCCTTGAAAATTTTTTGCACCAAATCTGCACAGTGCGTCTACGCTGAAACCGTCGAGCATCCGCCGTCTACTCACCAGGGAGGGTGAACCAGTAACATTCTAGTGCTGTTACCCATGCTCCTTCGTGGTGCAACACCAGAAGAACCACGGAGTCAAGCTCAAACAAATCGGCCTTGAAAGCCCCGGCTTTATGGGGCTTTAGTCATTAAGGCGGTTTTTTTTGAAAAAGCCGGCAACAAAAAGCCGATTTGTGCACGCTTGTTGCATTCATACACACATCGCCTGTAAGGCATCCGCTGGAAGTCGGAACCTTAAGGCTCATAACAATAGCGGCATGGCTGCCCAGGGAGCTTCAAGTGCAGGACAGGGATTTCTTTTTCTGATACTGAAGCCTTGGAAAACAACGCTGAAGTTGTCAGTCCAAAGGCAAAAAATTTGTGAAATTACGACCTCTACAGCGCATTTTGCGACAGGGCCGTAAAGAAGCTGAAAGGTTAGATACGCAAGTATCGCCAACATTGTCGGCGTGATATAAGTTTGCGCCGACACAAAAAGAAAGAGCCGCCCAGATAATAAATCAGGTGGGACGGCAGTACTCTTCTAAAACCAAAGGAGCAAATCACGATGCGCGTGATGAAGTGGAGCATGATCGCCCTGGCTGTTACTGCAGCTACCGGCACTCAAGTCGCTATGGCCGACCCGTTTGTAACCGACCAGGCTGACGCAAAAGGTTTCGTTGAAGGCGCCTCGGCTGGCGTGGTACTGAAGAACTACTACTTCAACCGCAACAACAAAAATGGCGCTGAAGACCAGAAAGACTGGACTCAGGGCGTACTGGGCAAGTTCAACTCTGGCTATACCCAGGGCACCGTTGGTGTGGGCGTTGAAGCCTACGGCGATTACGCCTTTAAACTGGACGGCACAGACGCGCAGTCGGGTACGGGCAACATGAGCCGCAGCACCACCCGGGACAGCAACGGTCATAGAGACGTCAACAGCGAAATGGGTAAAGCGGGTGCAGCACTGAAGGTGCGCATCTCCAAAACCGAGCTGAAAGTGGGTGACTTCGTACCTTCCACCGCCCCGGTATTCGCTGTTGGCGGCTCCCGTATGTTCTCGCAAACTGCCAGCGGTTTCCAACTGCAGAGCAGCGAGATCAAAAACCTCGATGTCGAAGCCGGTCACTTCACCGGCGGTAGCAGCCAGGACCAAACCCGTCACAATGGCGAGCTTTGGACCCAGTACGCTGGCACCAAGGTCGAAGCTGCTGATTACTTGGGTGGTAAATACGGCATCAACGACAACCTGAGCGTTTCGCTCTACGGTGCCAAGTTCCAGGACACCTGGACCCAGTACTACGGCAACGCGAACTACACCATTCCGTTGGCGACTGACCAGTCCCTGAACTTCGACTTCAACCTGTATCAGACAAACGATACCGGTGCAGCGAAAGCAGGCAAAATCGACAACACCACCTACTCGCTGGCAGCGGCCTACTCCTTCCTGAAGGCGCACACCGTTACTCTGGCCTTCCAGCAGGTCCACGGTGATACACCATTCGACTACATCGGTGTAGGCGATAACAACCGCGGCGGCGACTCGATCTTCCTGGCCAACTCGATTCAGTACTCTGACTTCAACGGCCCTGAAGAAAAATCCGTCCAAGTACGTTACGACCTGAAAATGGCCGAATACGGCATTCCAGGCCTGAGCTTCATGGCTCGTTATGCTCACGGTCAAGGCATCGACGGCACCAAGATGGCTGCTGACAGCCCTTACCGTGCCTACGGCTACGGCGAAGACGGTCGTCACAACGAGACCAACCTGGAAGCCAAGTACGTTGTCCAGACTGGCCCACTCAAGGACCTGTCCTTCCGTGCTCGCCAAGCTTGGCACAGAGGTAATACTGACCAGGCCGAAGGCAATATCGACGAGTTCCGCCTGATCACCGAGTACCCGCTGAACATCCTGTAATCGCTACGACTACAGTTGTTCGCTTGATATAAAGAAGGCCCATCACTGATGGGCCTTTTTTTATGTCTGCTTGATGACAGCACGAAATCAACTTTAATTAATAGCCAGCTAATAATAAGCCAGCACTCCATTCCAATTTCAGCACAACAAAACAGCAGACTGTAAAAACACTCAAGGGGCTTATCGCCCCTTGAGTTCGTTACCGATACTTGACCAAAAAGCCAAGTAATAAACCGGCATTGGTTACGCCGTTTCCTGAACCATACGAATCACTCGTTGCGGGTACGGAATATCAATCCCTGCCGCCTTCAAACGATCGCGGGCGTGTTCATTGAACTGGAACAGCACATCCCAGTAATCGGCAGTTTTCACCCAGACGCGCAGGGAAACCGTGATCGAGCTGTCGCCCAGGGTCGAGACCACTGCTACCGGCGCAGGATCCGCCATCACGCGCTCATCCTTGGCCAATTCCAGCAGCACTTCACGCGCCTTCTGCAAATCGGCGTCGTAATTCACAGCGATGTCAAACACCACTTTACGGGTCAGCTGACGGTTGTGGTTGGTGATAATGCCGTTCGACAGATTACCGTTGGGCACGATGACGGTTTTGTTGTCGCCAGTGCGCAGCAGGGTGTGGAAGATCTGAATGCTATCGACTGTACCGGTAATGCCCTGGGCTTCGATCACGTCACCGATACGGAACGGACGGAACAACAGAATCAGCACCCCGCCAGCGAAGTTCGCCAGGCTGCCTTGCAATGCCAGACCGATCGCCAGACCGGCAGCACCGATGGCCGCGACAAACGAGGTGGTCTCAACACCGATCATCGACGCGACGCTGACCATCAGCAGCACTTTGAGGATGATGTTCGCCAGGCTGCTCATAAACCCCTGCAACGCCAGATCAGCATTGCGCAGGGCCAGCAGTTTGCCAACCTTGTGGGTCAGCTTGTTGATCAGCCACCAGCCAATGGCCAGGGTAACGGCCGCCAGCAGCACACGGCTGCCGTATTCCATGATCATTGGGACCCAGGCCTGGGAAGCCTTGACCAGGTTGTCCACTTCAGCATTTATGTCCATTTATCTCTCCTGATTCCCGGCTACCCGGCACGTAAAAACTGCACGGCAGAAAGACCGAACCAAGGATGATGGCTCAATCGTTTCTGCCGTTACATGGGCCTCGGACGTCATTAACGCCCGGAGGTTCCCTGAAGACTGATCAGTCGCGGAAGTTGTTGAACTGCAGCGGCATGCCAAATTCCTTGGCGCGCAGTGCCGCAATGGCCTCCTGCAGGTCGTCACGCTTCTTGCCGGTGATCCGTACCTGCTCGCCCTGGATGGCGGCCTGGACCTTGAGCTTGGCGTCTTTGACGTGAGCAACGATCTTCTTCGCCAACTCCTTGTCGATACCTTCCTTGAGCACGGCGTCCTGCTTCATCAGCTTGCCGGAAGCATAGGCGTCTTTTACCTCAAGGCACTGCACATCGATCTTGCGCTTGACCAATGCCAGCTTGAGGATCTCGATCATCGCTTCAAGCTGGAAGTCAGCCTCGGCGGTCAGATTGACCGTCAGGTCCTTTTCCTTGAACTCGAAGCTGCCCTTGCCTTTCAAATCATAACGACGGTCGAGTTCCTTGACGGCGTTCTCGACCGCGTTGGTGAGTTCGTGTTTGTCCAGTTCGGATACCACGTCGAACGACGGCATGTAATCTCTCCAATAAAAAGGGCACGCTCAATAGAGATGGAGCACACCTGGCTTGCGGTTAAAATCCGCGCTGATTATAACGGGTCTTTACCTTCCTACGCTGCGAGCCTCACATGCGTCTGCCAATCCGAGCAAAAAACTGATGTCGACCACCTGGCACGTCCTTGGCGCCGGCAGCCTGGGCACCCTGTGGGCCACACGCCTGGCACGCGCTGGCCTGCCGGTGAAACTGATTCTGCGCGACACGGCGCGCTTGCAGGCCTATCAGGCCGCCGGCGGGCTGACCCTGGTCGAACAAGGCGAAGCGCAGCGTTATGCGATTCCCGGCGAGACTGTCGACGACGGTGGTCCGATAGACCGCTTGCTGGTGGCCTGCAAAGCCTACGACGCCGAAAGTGCGGTGGCACAACTGGCACCGCGTCTTGCCCCCAACGCCGAGCTGATTCTGTTGCAGAACGGCCTCGGCAGTCAGGACGCCGTCGCCGCGCGTGTCCCGCAGGCGCGCTGCATCTTCGCCTCAAGCACCGAAGGCGCGTTTCGCGATGACGAATGGCGCGTGGTGTTTGCCGGCCATGGCTACACCTGGCTCGGCGATGCCAGCCACCCTACCCCGCCGATCTGGCTGGATGACCTGAGCGCCGCCGGCATCCCCCACGAATGGAGCACGGACATCCTGACCCGTTTGTGGCGCAAACTCGCGCTCAATTGCGCAATCAACCCCCTGACCGTGCTGCATGACTGCCGCAACGGCGGCTTGCAGCAACACCATTGCGAGGTCGCCACCCTCTGTGCCGAGCTGAGCGAGCTGCTGGAGCGTTGCGGTCAGCCGGACGCTGCGCAAAACCTGCAGCAGGAAGTCGAGCGGGTGATTCAAGCGACTGCAGCCAACTTCTCGTCGATGTACCAGGACGTCGCCAATCAACGCCGAACCGAGATCAGCTACCTGCTCGGGCACGCCTGCGCCGTTGCGTCGAGGCACCAACTGGTGCTGCCGCACCTCAACCAATTGCAGGCGCGGCTGATTACGCACCTGCATGCACGCGGATTGCCCAGCGACTGAGCAACGGCTACGCTGCCTTCCTGTTCCTTTGTAGCGACGACCCCAATGCCATTGCGCCAGCGCCTTGAAAACCTGCCGGTCGGCCAGAAACTGCTGGCCGCCCTGTTGGTGCTGTTGACCACCGTGTTGCTGGTGGCCAACCTGACCTTTATCAGCGCCGCCTATTGGATCTCCCAGGAAAGCATGGCCCCGCAGGCCTTGCAGACCATCGGCCGGCTGGTGGCCAATCCGTCCATCGCCGCCCAGGCGCTCAACTCTCCCGAAGAAGCCCAGAGGCTGCTCAACGAACTCAACAGCTATTCACCGCTGCGAGCTGCGGCATTGTATGACGGCAAAGGCCTGCGCCTGGCCCAGGCGCAGCACGGCGAAAAACTCAAGTTACCCGAGCACTACCGCAATATCGAAGCCTGGCAGGCCACCGAATTTCGCAGCAATCAGCTGATAACCCTGCTGCGCCCCGGCGAGGCGCCCGGCCATCTGCTGCTGGTGGCCAGCAGCGAATTGCCGATGGCTTTCTACACCGGCACCCTGACTGCCAGCCTCGGAATCCTGATTTTCAGCGTGCTGCTGTGGCTGGTGATTGCCCGGCAGATCAAACGCCTGATCACCCGACCGATCCATGAACTCGAAGAATTGTCCCGGCAGGTGACTCGCGAAGAAAACTACGCCTTGCGCGCATCTCGCGGTAACCACGACGAAATCGGCAGCCTTGCCGAAGCCTTCAACACCATGCTCTCGCGCATCGAAGCCCGTGAACAACAACTCAAGCGCGCTCGGGACGACTCCCAGGCCGCCTACGACCAGGCCCAGGGCCTGGCCGAAGAAACCCGTCATACCAACCGCAAACTGGAACTGGAAGTCCAGGTGCGGAGCAAGATCGAGAAGAAACTCACCGGCTTCCAGAACTACCTCAACAGCATCATCGACTCGATGCCTTCGGCGCTGATCGCCCTCGATGAACAGCTCTACGTGACCCAATGGAATCAGGAGGCCAGCGCGCTTTCCGGTACGCGCCTGGACGAAGCGCTGAACCAGCCGATCTTCCTCGCCTTTGAACCGCTGAAACCGTTCCTGCCGCAGCTCAAGGAAACCGTCGAGCAGCACAGCGTGGTCAAGATCGAGCGCGTCACCTGGGTCAAGGACGATGAGCCCAAGCATTACGCACTGACTTTTTATCCGTTGATGGGCGGTGCCGGACGCGGCGTGGTGATCCGGATCGACGACATTACCCAGCGCCTGTCCCTTGAAGAAATGATGGTGCAGTCGGAGAAGATGCTCTCGGTCGGCGGCCTCGCCGCTGGCATGGCCCACGAAATCAACAACCCCCTGGGAGCGATCCTGCACAACGTGCAGAACATTCGCCGGCGCTTGTCGGCCGACCTGCCGAAGAACATCGAAACCGCCGAACAGATCGGCATCGAACTGGACAGCGTCAATCGCTACCTGCAAAGCCGCGAAGTACCGCAACTGCTCGACGGCATTCAACAGGCCGGCGCCCGGGCCGCGAAAATCGTCACCCACATGCTCAGTTTCAGTCGTCGCAGCAACCGCCAGATGGCCCCGTGCGACCTGCCGGCATTGATTGATCAAGCCGTGGAGATCGCCAGCAACGACTTCGACCTGGCCATCGGCTTCGACTTCAAGGGCCAGGCCATCATTCGTCAGTTCGACCCGCAACTGGGGCCAGTGCCCGGCACCGCCAACGAACTGGAACAAGTGCTGCTCAACCTGCTGAAAAACGCTGCTCAGGCGATTCACCAACGCGAAGACGCCACAGAACCGGGACGCATCATTCTGCGCACCCGACTGAATCCGCCATGGGCGGAAATCCAGGTCGAGGATAACGGCGTCGGCATGAGCGAGAACGTGCGCAAACGCACCTTCGAACCGTTCTTCACCACCAAGGAAATCGGCCAGGGCACCGGCCTCGGATTGTCGGTGTCGTACTTCATCATCACCAACAACCACAAGGGTCAGATGGAAGTGCAATCGACCCTCGGCCAAGGCACGTGCTTCACCTTGCGCCTGCCATTGGCGGGCACTACGCCGCTCGCCTCTCACGAACTCAAACAACTGGAGCGCTAAGCATGGGTTTTCGTTTGTCGAAGATTTACACCCGCACCGGCGACAAAGGTGAAACCGGGCTTGGCGACGGTCGCCGCGTGCCGAAGGACCATCCGCGGGTCGAGGCCATCGGCGAAGTCGATACGCTGAACAGTCAGTTGGGATTGCTGCTGGCTGGCTTGGCCGAGCAACGCCACACCCATCCTGGCCTGGCGGAGGTGATCGAGGTGCTAGAGCCGTGTCAGCACCGGTTGTTCGACTTGGGTGGCGAACTGGCAATGCCGGTGTATCAGGCCTTGAATGCCGCAGAAGTCGAACGCCTGGAGGCGGCGATCGATGTCTGGAACGAAGAGTTGGGACCGCTGGAGAACTTCATACTGCCCGGCGGTTCAGCCTTGATTGCCCAAGCCCACGTCTGCCGCAGCCTGGCACGCAGTGCCGAGCGGCGTTGTCAGCATTTGAATGCGCTGGAGCCCTTGGCCGGGGTTGGCCTGGCGTACATCAATCGCTTGTCGGACCTGTTGTTTGTGGCGGCCCGGCTGATTGCCAAGCGCCAGGGGATTGCGGAGATTTTGTGGCAGGCAGCAGCGAAGCCTGAGGCTTAGCCCGGAAGAGAATTGTCGTCTGTAAGGCCGTCATCGCGAGCAAGCTCGCTCCCACAGTGGATCGAGGCGTACACAAATCCAATGTGGGAGCGAGCTTGCTCGCGATGAGGCCAGTAGCCACACCGCAGAATCAGGCCTCAGGCCAAAACGCCCGAATCCCCGCCACGCCCTGCGCGCCCGCTTCCCAGGCTTTCTGCCGTTCGGCAGGCCCAACACCACCCAGCAGAAACACCGGTTTGCTGAACCCTGCAATCAACTGCGAGGCCTGCTCCCAACCGAGCGGTGACGCGTCCGGGTGAGTCTGGGTCGGCTGGACCGGTGACAGGGTGACGAAGTCCACGCCCATCTGCTCGGCCAGGCTCAGTTCTTCAGCGTTGTGACAGGACGCCGCCAACCAGCGCGAGGCGGGTACCGGACGCCCGGCGCTGGCGTATTTGCGCAATTGCGCGGCGGTGAGGTGCCAACCGGCGGCCGGGAAATCTCCCAACCACTCGAACGGCCCCTTGAGCATCAGTTGCGCCTTGCCGGCACACAAACCCACGGCATCCACCGCCAGATCGCGGTATTGCGGGTCATAGCCATTAGGCGCACGCAACTGGATCAGCTTGATCCCGCCAGCGATGGCTTTCTGAATACCGCGCAGCAGGGCCGGCGTTTCCAGGCCTTCCGGGGTGATCAGGTAGTCGCCTGGCAGACGCGCAGCCGCCACAATCGGCTGGTTGGCGGCCGGAAACTCGTAGTCGCGCAGTTCACGCGCCGTTACCCACGCCAGAGGCTGGCCTTCGGCGCCATGAGGTTCGCCGGTAAACGCCGAGACCTCCCAGACATCCAGCAACACTTGCTTGTCCGGATAGTCGTGCTGAACCTTGATCAATGGCCGAGCGGCACTGACCACAATGCCCAACTCTTCCTGCAGCTCGCGCGACAGCGCGGCTTGCACCGCTTCGCCGTCCTCGACCTTGCCGCCGGGAAACTCCCACAGGCCACCCTGGTGCTGGGTATCGGCGCGGCGAGCGATGAGGATCTTGCCGCTGGCATCACGGATGACAGCCGCTGCTACGTGAACTCGTTTCACCGCACTATTTCCTCTAAACCGGCTTTCTGCCAGGCCTTGAAGGCTGGCCATTGGTAAATCGCCTCGACATAAGCCGCATCAACCGCCGGCAACGCCACTTGATAAGTACGCAGGCGTACGGCAATCGGGGCGAAGAAGGCGTCCGCCAGGCTTACGCTACCGAACAGGAACGGACCGGGTTCGGTTGCGACCGCGCGGCATTCAGCCCACAACGCCAGCATCCGCTCGATCTCCACCTGCACTTCAGGCGGCATCGGCGACAACGGCGCATCATGGCTCAGGTCAAACGGCATGTTGCCACGCATGGCGAAGAAGCCGCTGTGCATTTGTGCGCAGGCCGAACGGGCCTGGGCGCGGGCGGCAATATCCTTCGGCCAGAGGTTGGCGTTCGGGAAACGCTCGACCAGGTACTCGGCGATGGCCAACGAGTCGGCAATGGTCCCGTGTTCGGTTTTCAGCAACGGGACTTTGCCAGTCGGCGAATGCTTGAGCAGGCGTTCACGGGTGTCCGGCTGGTTCAGCTTGATCAGTTCTTCGGTGTAGGTCGCGCCGGCCAGTTCCAGCGCCAGAGCGCCGCGCAGGGACCAGGAGGAATACAGTTTGTCGCCGATGATCAGGTGGAGGCTCATGTTTTGGTGCCTTCTCGTCAGGGGAACAAGCCAGAATGTCTAGTGTCTGGTCGTCCGTCTTCGCGAGCAAGCCCGCTCCCACATTTGATCCTGTTGTACACAAATACTGTGTTCACTGAAGATCTCCTGTGGGAGCGGGCTTGCTCGCGAATGGGACAACTCGGTCTAAATCCTGGTTACGTGCGGTATTCGGCGTTGATCTTCACGTATTCGTGGGACAGGTCAGTGGTCCAGATGGTTTCGCTGCAATCACCGCGACCCAGCTCGATACGAATGGTGATTTCTTCACGCTGCATTACCGCCGAGCCCTGGGCTTCGGTGTAAGTCGCGGCGCGGGCACCGCGGCTGGCGATGCAGACTTCACCGAGGAACACGTCGATCTTGCTCACGTCCAGGTTCGGCACGCCGGCACGGCCAACGGCTGCCAGGATACGACCCCAGTTGGGATCGGAGGCAAACAACGCGGTCTTGATCAATGGTGAATGCGCCACGGTGTAGCCGACGTCCAGGCACTCCTGGTGATTGCCGCCGCCGTTGACTTCAACGGTAACGAACTTGGTCGCGCCTTCGCCATCGCGAACGATGGCCTGGGCGACGTCCATGCACACTTCAAACACCGCCTGCTTCAGCGCCGCGAACAGCGGACCGCTGGCGGAGGTGATTTCCGGCAGCGCGGCTTTACCGGTGGCGATCAGCATGCAGCAGTCGTTGGTCGAGGTGTCGCCATCGATGGTGATGCGGTTGAACGACTTGTTGGCGCCGTCCAGCAACAGGTTCTGCAACACCTCGCGGGAAACCTTGGCGTCGGTGGCGATGTAACCGAGCATGGTCGCCATGTTCGGGCGAATCATCCCGGCGCCTTTGCTGATACCGGTGACGGTGATAGTCACGCCTTCATGCTGGAACTGCCGGCTTGCACCCTTTGGCAGGGTGTCGGTGGTCATGATCCCGGTGGCCGCAGCCTCCCAGTTATTTTCCGACAAGTCGTCGAGGGCAGCTTGCAGCGCGCCTTCGATCTTCTCGACCGGCAGCGGTTCGCCGATCACGCCGGTGGAGTACGGCAGCACGAGACTGGCGTCGACGCCGGTCAATTCAGCCAGCTTGGCGCAGGTGCGCTCGGCGGCAGCCAAACCAGGCTCACCGGTACCGGCGTTGGCATTGCCGGTGTTGGTCAGCAGGTAACGTACCGGACCTTGTACACGTTGTTTGGCCAGAATCACGGGAGCCGCGCAAAACGCGTTCAACGTGAACACACCGGCCACCGTGGAACCTTCGGCGCAGCGCATGACCACGACATCTTTGCGCCCGGGGCGCTTGATGCCGGCCGAAGCGATACCGAGTTCAAAACCGGCAACCGGGTGCAACGTTGGCAAAGGACCAAGACCAACAGCCATGAAAGCGCTCCTCTTAATGTAATGTCTGCACCGTCGTCGCCCTGTTCTTTTTAACCTGGCATCGGTGTTTTAAATGGTAAAACGCCGCGACGGCTGATGCCGGTCGCGGCGCGGGTATTTCAATGTCTGGCAGAAATCTTAGTTGATCTGGCCGTGACAGTGTTTGAACTTCTTGCCCGAACCGCAGTAGCACAGTTCGTTGCGACCCAGTTTCTGTTCGTTACGCACTGGAGCGGCAGCAAGGGCCACATCGACCTCCTCACCCAACAACTCCGGCTGTTCGAGGCCAGGGGCTTCGTCGTGCTGGAATTGCATGCGTGCGGCCAATGCCTCGGCTTCCTGACGCAGGCGCGCTTCTTCTTCGACCGGATCTTCGCGGCGAACCTGAACGTGCGACAGCACACGGATCGAGTCGCGCTTGATCGAATCCAGCAGCTCGGAGAACAGCGTGAACGACTCGCGCTTGTATTCCTGCTTCGGGTTCTTCTGCGCATAGCCACGCAAGTGGATGCCGTGACGCAAGTGGTCCATGGTCGACAGGTGGTCTTTCCACAGGTCGTCCAGAACGCGCAGCACGATTTGCTTCTCGAAGGTGCGCAGCGCTTCGGCGCTCGCCTGCTCTTCTTTCTCGTTGTACGCCGCCAGCAGCTCGTGCATCAGCTTCTCGCGCAGGGTTTCTTCGTACAGGTGATCGTCTTCGTCGAGCCATTGCTGGATCGGCAGTGTCACGCCGAAGTCGCTTTGCAGGGCCGCTTCCAGACCGGCGACGTCCCACTGCTCTGGCAGCGATTGCGGCGGAATGTGCGCGCTGACCGTTGCGTTGAGCACGTCCTGACGGAAGTCGGCAATGGTTTCGCCGATGTTGTCAGCGGCCAGCAACGTGTTACGCATGTGATAGATCACTTTACGCTGTTCGTTGTTGACGTCGTCGAACTCGAGCAGTTGCTTGCGAATGTCGAAGTTACGGCCTTCAACCTTGCGCTGAGCCTTTTCGATGGCGTTGGTCACCATGCGGTGCTCGATCGCTTCGCCAGGCTGCATGCCCAGGGCCTTCATGAAGTTCTTCACCCGGTCAGAGGCAAAGATGCGCATCAGGCTGTCTTCCAGCGACAGGTAGAAACGGCTGGAACCGGCGTCACCCTGACGACCGGCACGACCACGCAGCTGGTTGTCGATACGGCGCGATTCGTGACGCTCGGAGGCAATCACCTGCAAACCGCCCGACTCGAGCACTTGCTGGTGACGCTTCTGCCAGTCGGCCTTGATCTGGGCGATCTGCTCGGGCGTCGGATCTTCGAGGGAGGCGACTTCCACTTCCCAGTTACCGCCCAACAGGATGTCGGTACCACGACCGGCCATGTTGGTGGCGATGGTCAGTGCACCGGGACGACCGGCCTGCGCGATGATTTCAGCTTCTTTTTCGTGGAACTTGGCGTTCAGAACCTTGTGTTCGATGCCTTCCTTCACGAGCAGGCTGGACATGTGCTCGGACGTTTCGATGGTCGCGGTGCCCACCAGAACCGGACGGCCCTGAGCCATGCTTTCCTTGATGTCGGCAACGATGGCAGCGTACTTCTCGTCCGCGGTGAGGAACACCAGGTCGTTGTAGTCTTTACGCGCCAGCGGCTTGTTCGGTGGAATGACCATCACCGCCAGACCATAGATCTGGTGGAATTCGAACGCTTCGGTGTCAGCCGTACCGGTCATGCCGGACAGCTTGCTGTAGAGACGGAAGTAGTTCTGGAACGTGGTCGACGCCAGGGTCTGGCTTTCGGCCTGGATGTTCAGGTTTTCCTTGGCCTCGATAGCCTGGTGCAGGCCTTCGGACAGACGGCGACCCGGCATGGTACGACCGGTGTGTTCGTCGACCAGTACGACCTGACCGTCCTGGACGATGTATTCGACGTTGCGATTGAACAGTTTGTGCGCGCGCAGACCGGAGTAAACGTGGGTCAGCAGGCCCAGGTTGTGCGCCGAGTACAGGCTCTCGCCTTCAGCCAGCAGGCCGATACGGGTCAGCACTTCTTCGATGTACTGGTGACCGGCTTCGTTGAGCTCGACCTGACGGGTCTTCTCGTCGACGGTGTAGTGACCAGCCTTGGTGACTTCGCCTTCCACTTCTTCGATATGCAGTTCCAGTTGCGGGATCAGTTTGTTGATCTCGATATAGAGCCTGGAGCTGTCTTCGGCCTGACCGGAAATGATCAGCGGGGTACGGGCTTCGTCGATGAGGATCGAGTCGACTTCGTCGATCACGGCAAAATTGAGTTCACGCTGGAATTTTTCTTCCATGCTGAACGCCATGTTGTCGCGCAGGTAGTCGAAACCGAATTCGTTGTTGGTGCCGTAGGTGATGTCGGCGGCGTAGGCAGCACGCTTCTCTTCCGGCGGCTGGAACGGCGTTACCACGCCGACGCTCAGGCCGAGGAATTCGTAGAGCGGACGCATCCAGTTGGCGTCACGACGAGCCAGGTAGTCGTTCACGGTCACAACGTGCACGCCCTTGCCGGACAGCGCATTCAGGTAAACCGCCAGTGTCGCCACCAGGGTCTTGCCTTCACCGGTACGCATTTCGGCAATCATGCCTTCGTGCAAGGTCATGCCGCCAATCAACTGAACGTCGAAGTGGCGCATGCCCATAATCCGCTTGCCGGCTTCGCGGGCAACCGCAAAGGCTTCAGGCAGCAGTTTGTCGAGGCTTTCTCCTTTGGCGATACGGGCCTTGAACTCATCAGTCTTGGCGCGCAGCTGATCGTCCGAAAGGGCCACCATTTGCTCTTCGAAGGCATTGACGATCTGTACCGTCTTGAGCATGCGTTTGACTTCACGCTCGTTCTTGCTTCCAAAAAGTTTCTTTAACAAAGGCGCAAACATATCGGCAGGATCTTCCACACAAAGGGATGGAGGGCGGCCCCGTGAGTCGCCCGTGCAGCCCTCATGGCCGCATGCGAACGAGCATTCTACCCGGAAACGATGGTGAGGAAAGTGGCGTTGTTCCACGATGCATGCACAGCGCTGTTACGGGGCTCACTTAAAATAAGGGCATTTTGCTGAACTTCAAGCCATTCACGCCAGAAGTTACTCATTGATTTAATGAGTAAAGCGCTCACAAAGCAATGGCTCAGGCGCATCAAGTGCTTTCTGCTACCATGGCGGCTCTGTTACTTCAGGTGTCTGATCATGGCATTTCGCCCTCTTACGGCCAGAGCACCCGCCGTTCTGCTTCGCGAAGCCAAACCGTTAAAAGCCATTTTCGGCCACGCACAACGCCTGGGTCATTTACAACGTTTGCTGGAAAGCCAGCTGCAGCCGGCCGCCCGTGAGCATTGTCATGTGGCGTCGTGGCGCGAGGGCAGCCTGCTGCTGATCGTCACCGACGGTCATTGGGCAACCCGTCTGCGCTATCAGCAAAAGCGTCTGCAACGGCAATTACAGCTGTTCGACGAGTTCGCCAGCCTGACGCGAATCCTGTTCAAGGTACAGCCACCCACCGTGCAGCAAGGGGCCGCCGGCCACACCATGGACCTGTCGAGCGATGCAGCGGCGACCATTCAGGCCACCGCTGACGGTATCAGTGATCCGAAATTGCGCGCAGCGCTGGAACGCCTGGCGGCGCACGCAAAACCCAAGACCTGACACACATTTCATAATGTGGGAGCGGGCTTGCTCGCGAAAGCGGTCCAACATTCAACATTAATGCTGACTGATCGATGGTCTTCGCGAGCAAGCCCGCTCCCACACTTTGACCGTGCGCATCCAAAAGAAAGTTAGCGGCGTTTGCTGCCGTCCGGCAATGACCCCATCAAACCGCGGACCCGTTGTCGCCCCAGCTGATTGACCGCCTGTCGCATCGCCGACTTCAAGCCCTGCGCCGATAACGAATTGCAATGAGTCAGGCATTTCGTCGCTCCTGATTAAGCTTTAGTCCTGCGCAGCCGATAGATACAAGCAAGAGACCAGACTGAAAATCAGGTCCGATAATTCCCTAAGGACAGACGGAATAATCAGCTTATGTGCAACAGCGCCTATTTTGCGCGCGCTTTTCAACGCAACACGCCCCAACAAATATGACCTTAGCGGACACCACAAGCCATGAACAAAAATCTGCGCTTCAGCCACAAGATCCTGCTTGCCGCCGCGCTCATCGTTATTGCCGCCTTCGCTTCGTTCACGCTGTACAACGACTATCTACAGCGCAACGCGATTCGCCAGGACCTGGACAATTACCTGCATGAGATGGGCGATGTCACATCCTCCAATATCCAGTCCTGGCTCTCCGGGCGGATTCTGATGGTGGAAAACCTGGCCCAGAACATCGCCCTCAACCCCGAACACGGCAACGTTGCCAACCTGCTTGAGCAGAATGCCCTGGCGTCGACCTTCATGGCCCGGTACCTGGGCGATGCCAGCGGTACGTTCATCAACCGCCCCGACTCCAAGATGCCGGATGGCTACGACCCAAGGGTTCGTCCTTGGTACAAAGGCGCGGAAAACAGCAACGGCTCGACGCTCACCGAACCTTACATCGATGCGGCGACCGGCCAGACCATCATTTCCATCGCCACCGCCTCGAAAAAAGCCGGACAAAGCGTGGGGGTGGTTGGCGGTGACCTGAGCCTGCAAACCCTGATCGAGACCCTGACCGCGCGTGACTTTGGTGGCATGGGCTACGCCTTCCTGGTCAGCGCCGACGGCAAGATCCTGGTTCACCCCGACAAAGCCATGGTGATGAAATCCCTCAGCGAGGCTTACCCGACGAACACCCCGCGTATCGGTGGCGGCATCACTGAAGTCGAGGTCAATGGCAAAACCCGCATCGTCACCTTCACGCCGATCAAAGGCCTGCCATCGGTCAACTGGTACGTCGGCCTGTCGGTGGACAAAGACAAAGCCTTCGCGATGCTCAGCAGTTTCCGCACCTCAGCGATCATTGCCACGATCATTGCCGTGGCAATCATCATCGCCTTGCTCGGCATGCTGATCCGTATCCTGATCCAGCCACTGCACGTCATGACCCGCGCGATGCAGGACATTGCCGACGGTGAAGGCGACCTGACCCGCCGCCTGACCATCCAGAGCCAGGACGAGTTCGGCATCCTGGGCAGCGCGTTCAACCGCTTCGTCGAGCGTATCCACGGTTCGATCCGCGAAGTGTCGTCGGCGACCGAGCACGTTAACGAAGTCGCTCTGCGAGTGGTCAGCGCCTCGAACTCGTCGATGCTCAACTCTGACGAACAATCGAGCCGGACCAACAGCGTGGCAGCGGCAATCAATCAGTTGGGCGCTGCGGCTCAGGAGATCGCCCGTAACGCGGCGCAAGCCTCGCACCAGGCCAGCGATGCGCGCAGCCTGGCCGAAGATGGCCAGCAAGTGGTCGACCGCAGCATCGCGGCGATGAATCAGCTGTCGAGCATGCTCAGCGCCTCCAGCACCAACATCGAGTCGCTGAACAGCAAAACCGTGAACATCGGGCAGATTCTCGAGGTGATCACCAGCATCTCCCAGCAAACCAACCTGCTGGCACTCAACGCGGCGATTGAAGCGGCGCGGGCCGGTGAGGCCGGACGTGGTTTCGCGGTGGTTGCCGACGAAGTGCGCAACCTGGCGCACCGCACCCAGGAATCGGCGCAGCAAGTGCAGACCATGATCGAGGAGCTGCAAGTCGGCGCCCGTGAGTCGGTCAGCACCATGAGCGACAGCCAGCGTCACAGCCAGGACAGCGTGGAGATCGCCAACCTCGCCGGTGAGCGCCTGAACAGCGTGACCTTGCGCATCGGCGAGATCGACGGCATGAACCAGTCGGTGGCCACCGCCACCGAGGAACAGACCGCCGTGGTCGAGTCGATCAACGTCGACATCACCGAAATCAACACCCTGAATCAGGAAGGCGTGGAAAACCTGCAATCGACGCTGCGAGCGTGTTCCGATCTTGAGCAGCAAGCGGCGCGGTTGAAGCAGTTGGTAGGCAGTTTCAGAATCTGATGCGCCTTTGAAGACCCCATCGCGAGCAAGCTCGCTCCCACAGGTTCAGCGCGAACCCTTGTGGGAGCGAGCTTGCTCGCGATAACGGCCTGCCAAACACCACAACACCTCATTGACACCCCGCCACAAATACCCAACCGAACATCTATTCTTCATAAGGGTCATCCCTAAGGAGAACAACGGATAGAAGGGAGGGTCATCGTGCATATCGCTGACATCACCATGTTCTACGCACCGGCCAGCGGTGGCGTGCGCACCTATCTGGATGCCAAGCACCGCCGTCTGGGCCGCAAGCCGGGGATTCGTCACAGCTTGCTGGTTCCGGGGGCACGGCTGAGCGAGCAGGACGGTGTTTACACGGTACCCGCCCCGGCCCTGCCCTTCGGCAAAGGCTATCGCTTCCCGCTGCGACTGACGCCCTGGCGCAATGCCCTGCACGACCTGCAACCGGACCTGATAGAAGTCGGCGATCCTTACCTGACAGCCTGGGCAGCACTGGATGCGCGGCGTGAACTGGATGTTCCAGTGATTGGCTTCTATCACTCCGACTTGCCGCATTTGGCGAGCAACCGTGTGGGCAACTGGATCACGCACAATGTCGAAGCGTATATCCGCAAGCTGTACGGCAACTTTGACCGGGTGCTGACGCCGAGCCGGATCATGGCTGACAAGCTCATGGGGCTTGGGGTCAAAAACGTTTACGTCCAACCCTTGGGCGTGGACCTGCAAACCTTCAATCCAGACGCCCGTGATCCGGATCTTCGGGCGAAACTCAAGATCGCCGAAGACACTCGACTGCTGATATTCGCCGGGCGAGGTTCCAAGGAGAAAAACATTCCCGTCCTGCTCAATTGCATGAAGCGTCTGGGAAACCGTTATCACCTGCTGCTGGTCGGCACCTCGGTGTCGGCACAGGTACCGGATAACGTCACGCTGATCGATGAGTTCTGCCCTGCACCACAGGTGGCCCGGCTGATGGCCAGCGCCGATGCCTTGCTGCATGCAGGCGATCAGGAAACCTTTGGCCTGGTGGTTCTCGAAGCCATGGCCTGTGGCATTCCAGTGGTCGCAGTGGCGGCGGGCGCCTTCAACGAAATCATCAACGAGCGCTGCGGCATACTCTGCGCCCCCAACAATCCAGTGGCGATGGCCAACGCGGTGCGCGAACTGTTTGCACAGCGTAACGATCTCGGTCGATACGCCCGCCGCCATGTCGAACAGCATTACGCCTGGGATTCAGTGGTCAACAGCCTGCTGGGTCACTATTACGCAGTCCTCGGCGCCCCTTTGTCGCTGCTGAGCAATGGCTGACGCCATGAACACGCCCAGCCTGCTTCTGGTGCTGCATGACGTCACCCCGCAAACCTGGGCCGACTATCAGCCGTTTGTCGAAGCGGTGGACGCGCTCGGCGAGGTGCCGATGACGTGGTTGGTCGTCCCCGATTTTCATAAACACCACCACCTCGATAGCCATCCGGATTTTCGGTGCGTGCTGACCCGCCGTATCGAACGCGGCGACGAACTGGCACTTCACGGTTACTACCATTGCGATGACAGCCCGCTAACGGCGCGCCCCCGTGACTGGTTCATGCGCCGGGTCTACACCCATGAAGGCGAGTTCTACAGCCTTTCGCAACCGGCTGCGCTGGCCCGCCTGCTCGCCGGGATCGAATTGTTCAGCCGTTACCACTGGCCACTGGAGGGTTTTGTTGCACCGGCCTGGCTGATGAGCGAGGGCACGCGGCAAGCCTTGCGCCAGTTACCGCTGAGCTACACCAGTGATCCGCAGCACCTGTATCGCCTGCCGGATTTCTCCCCGATCGACGCCCCGGGCCTGGTCTGGAGCGCGCGCAGTGCCTGGCGTCGTGGTGTGTCGAAAATCGTCAGCACTCAACGCGAATTGCGCTGGCAGCACGCCCCGGTGATTCGCCTGGGCGTACACCCGGTCGACCTGCGCCATGAGTATTCCCGCACTTACTGGCTGCACACCCTCGAACGCTTGCTCAATGACGGCCGAGTGCCAATGACCAAGGCCCAGTGGCTGCGCACGCAAAGCGCTCAGGTCGGTCACGCCGCATGAGTCGCGTCCTGTGGCTGGTCGCAGCCCTGCTCTGCGCGCTGCTGATCCCGCTATTGCTCGGCGCCAATGAACTCTGGCCACGGCTGCAGCACTTTCCGCCGACATTGTTGCTGACGATGCCAGGCATAATCCTGCTCTGCTGGTTCACCAACTCCTTGCGCCTGCGCTTGTTGCTGGGTGAACAGCGCAGCCGGATTGGCCGCCTGAAATGCCTTGGGGTGGTGATGTCCACCGAGTTCGCGATTTGCGCGACCCCGGGCGGCGGCGGTGGACCGCTGACACTGATGGCCTTGTTGGCCCGCAATGGCGTACGCCCGGCCCATGGCAGTGCGGTGTTCGCCATGGATCAGTTGAGCGATTTGCTGTTCTTTCTCTGCGCGCTGATCGCCATCGTGGTGTATGCGCTGTTTCAGCACCTGAGTCAGAACCTGGAGTGGATGCTGACGCTCAGCGCCATTTCGATGGTCGGCGGCCTGTTCGGTTGTGTGGTGGTGGCACGCTACCATCGCCTGTTGATTCGCCTCAGCGGTCGCGTGCTCAAGCACTTCAAGCTCAACCCCGCCACCCGGCGCCGCTGGGCACGCAAGCTGCTGCACTTTCTCGCAGCCTTCACGGACACACTCAAGTTGCCTGCGCACACACTGATCAGCGTATTTGCGCTGACCTGCGTGCACTGGTTACTGCGCTACAGCGTGTTGTATCTGGCTTTGCGGGGGTTGGGCACGGATCTTCAGTGGGCCTGGAGCTTTTTGATCCAGATGCTCTCACTCAGCGCCGGGCAGTTCAGCCTGTTGCCGGGCGGTGCCGGCGCAGCGGAATTGACGTCGGCAGCGCTGTTGGCGCCCATGGTGGGAAAATCGACGGCGGCGGCCGCGATTCTGATCTGGCGAGCGGTGACCTATTACTTCTACTTGCTGGCCGGCGCACCGGTGTTCCTGGTGATGGCCGGTAAACCACTGCTGAACAAACTGATGAAGTTCAAACAGGCTTAGTAAGCCAGTACGCGACCTGTAGCAGCTGGCGAAGCCTGCGTTCGGCTGCGCAGCGGCCGTAAATCCTGCCTCCACGGTTAACCTGAAAAAATGTGGTGCCTGATTTTACGACTGCTTCGCAGCCGAACGCAGGCTTCGCCAGCTGCTACAGGTTATGCGTTGCGCTCGGGATCTTTTCAGGGCTCGCAGTTTCATCGTCAGCGTCTGGCTTCAACTGCTCCCACAGCTGCGCAGCACCGGGAAACTCCGTGCCGTTTTCAGGGCTCAGCTCATCCGGGTCGTACCGACTCAAACACCCCTCGCCCAACGTCGCGGGGGCTTTGGATGTTGCCTTATCCAGTGGATCAGCCATCTCCCCTACCTCACTCTTGCGTAGATCGTTCCCATGCTCCCGCGTGGGAACGATCTACGCTCCCGCGTGGGAACGATCATCAGAACACTACGGTTTTATTGCCATGCACCAGCACGCGGTCTTCCAGGTGATAGCGCAGGCCGCGGGCCAGCACCATCTTCTCGACGTCACGGCCGAAACGCACCATGTCTTCAATACTGTCACTGTGGCTCACGCGCACCACGTCCTGCTCGATGATCGGACCGGCGTCCAGCTCTTCGGTCACGTAGTGGCAGGTCGCGCCGATCAGCTTCACGCCACGCATCGACGCCTGGTGGTACGGCTTGGCGCCGACGAACGATGGCAGGAAGCTGTGGTGAATGTTGATCACCTTGTGAGCGTACTCGGTGCACAGTTCCGGCGGCAGGATCTGCATGTAACGCGCCAGCACCACCACTTCGGCGTCATGCTGTTTGACCAGGCGCGACACTTCGGAAAATGCCGGCTCTTTGTTCTGCGGGTCCACCGGCACATGGTAATAAGGAATGCCATGCCACTCGACCATGCTGCGCAGGTCGTCATGGTTGGAAATCACGCAGGAAATTTCACAGTCCAGCTCGTCGCTGTGCCAGCGGTGCAGCAAGTCGGCCAGGCAGTGGGATTCGCGGCTGGCCATCAATACCACGCGTTTTTTCTGCGCGGTGTCGGTGATACGCCAGTCCATCGAAAACTCTTCGGCGATCGGTGCAAAGGCCTCACGAAACGCCTCAAGGCCGAACGGCAGCGAATCGGCTCGAATTTCGTGACGCATGAAGAACCAGCCACTGAGAGTGTCCGAGTGATGGCTCGCTTCAGTGATCCAGCCATTGTGTGACGCCAGAAAGTTACTGACTTTAGCAACGATACCGACGCGGTCCGGGCAAGCAATCACTAGCCGAAAAGTGCGCATGGGGGAAAAACTCCAGAACTTCGCAAAGGCCGCTATTCTAGCGATTACGCAGCAAAACTGCAGTATTCCTGATGCCCCGCCCTGTAGAACACTGCCTCGCCCTACCGATTGGCGGCCTCTGAACGCTCAACAATGTTCTTTGGCGAAATACGCAAGCAGGCTTTTGTGAATATCTGTGATGAAGCCCTGACAAGTTTGAACAGCGGCGTGAGGCTTTTTTCGCTGAACACTCTAATTAAATTAAATAAAAGCCGGCTTAAATGTTTACTTGATGAAACACCCTGACTATTATTGCGCCACTGTACCCTGTCATCCAGCGCCCAACATAAGGTAGTCCTCATGTCCTTGATCAACGAATACCGTGCCACCGAAGAAGCTATCAAAGAGCTGCAAGCCCGTTTGAAGAACCTGTCCCAAGACGACAAACTGCAAACCGAGCTGGAATTCGAAGGCAAACTGCGTACCCTGATGGGCGAATACTCCAAGTCCCTGCGCGACATCATCGCCCTGCTGGATCCAGAGTCCAAAGTTAAAGCACCACGCGGCGCTGTAAAAACTACCGGCACCAAGCGTGCTCGCAAGGTTAAACAATACAAAAACCCGCACAACGGCGAAGTCATCGAAACCAAAGGTGGCAACCACAAGACTCTGAAAGAGTGGAAAGCCAAGTGGGGCGGTGACGTGGTTGAAGGCTGGGCTACCCTGCTGGGCTAAGCCGCAACCCGCTTCGCAGGTTCATTTGCGAACACCAGAAAACGCCAGCCTTCGCTGGCGTTTTTTTATGCCCCGCTTTCAGGTATTTGTACCGATTGTTTCAAAGCTCCAAACGCTTGCGTAATGAGTCGACATACTCGCGCCACTCGTCCAGTACCTGTTGCTGAATCGCTGTAGCACTAAGCGACCATTGCACCATTGCCTCATTAAACCCCTGCAAGGTATTGGGCGCTCCCCATCCGGCGTCTGACAAACGTTGCTGACAGAATAATCTCCAGCGCTCGTGCTCCTCGTGACTCAAGGTCTCGGGAAAGTTACGGGCTCGATAACGAAATAATAATTCCGGCAAACGTTCATCATCGAACGGCCATTGCTCTTGCGCTAATTGCATCGGGTCCGCATTTCGGACTTGTTCGCATAAACGCCGGTCCCGATCGCCAATGAAGCCGTCGTATAACTGTTGTTCAGGGTCCTCGCTCGGCGTGAAATCCTCGCGGGCATAAATGGCCAGAACTTTATCTCGCCATACTTCTTGTGCGTCACTTAGACGCAGTGCACGCGCCTCATATTGCGCCATGTCCAGTTGCAATCGCTGCTGGTCTTCGGCGCGCAACACCGACAACGGTGCCACCACCGGGCAACGGTTGATGTGAATCAGTTTGAGCGGCACCGGTAATTCGCCTTCGGCCAAATCCTCGCGGCGAGTGTACAAACGCTGACGCAAGGTCTCGGCGTCCTGATCGAGTAGCCCCTGCGGGTCGAGATGCAGGTCGCAGACAATCAATGCATTGCGATTGCGCGGGTGCCAGGCCAACGGCAAGACCACCCCGACATAGCTGCGGGCTGCCGAGAAACGTCCGGAGATATGCACCATCGGTTGCAACAGCCGGATCTGATCCATGACCTTCTGCTTGCTGCGCAGCTTGAACAGCCAGTCGTAGAGTTTCGGCTGCTTGTCGCGGATCAACCGCGCCAAGGCAATCGTCGCGCGCACGTCGGACAACGCATCGTGAGCCTGGCCATGGTCAATGCCATTGGCGGCGGTCAGGCGTTCGAGTTTCAACGTGACACGGCCGTCCTCTTCGGGCCAGACGATACCGTCCGGGCGCAACGCATAGGCCGCACGCACCACGTCGATCAGATCCCAGCGACTGTTGCCGCCCTGCCACTCCCGCGCATACGGATCAAAGAAATTCCGGTACAGGCTGTAACGGGTCATTTCATCATCGAAGCGCAAGGTGTTGTAACCGGCACCACAGGTTCCGGGGGCCGCGAGCTGCGCATGAACCCGGGTCATGAAGTCGGCCTCACTCAAGCCGTGCTCCGCCAGGCGGCCGGGGGTGATGCCGGTAATCACGCACGCCGCCGGGTGCGGCAGGATGTCGTCGCTTGGCTGGCAGTAGAGATTGACCGGCTCGTCGATCTCGTTGAGGTCGAGGTCGGTGCGAATCCCGGCCATTTGCAGCGGACGGTCGCAGCGCGGTGAGATGCCTGTGGTTTCGTAGTCGTACCAGAAGATGGAGGTCACGGGGCGTTCCTGAACTTGAGACGGGCGAAGTCTAGGCGCTCAAACGCGGCGCCGACCAGCAATCTTGCTATTCAAGCATTTCTCGTCGATACCTTGTCATACATAGTTATGTCGTTAGCGCTGCGAAGGCTGCTAGCATCGAGTCGGTATTGAATCCACCTCAGGTTGATCATGCGCATGACGTCAGCACTGCCAAGGAAAGCAACGCTGCCCCCGCCACTGGACACGCGGTATCAGGTTGAAACGCCGGAAGGCATCGATCTGCCACTGCGACCGGCCGGGTTGATGCCCCGTGTACTGGCATTTGCCATCGACCTGGGGGTGCGCGGGCTGGTGCTGGGCTTGCTGTTTATGCTCCTGGCCTTGCTGGGGAACGTCGGCATCGGGCTGGGCTCGGTGCTGCTGTTTCTGGTCAGTTGGTGGTACATGGTGCTGTTCGAGGTCCTCAACCAGGGCCGCTCGCCGGGTAAACAGCTGATGGGGTTGCGCGTCGTGCATGACGATGGAACGCCCGTTGGCTGGCCGGCCTCGCTGATCCGCAACCTGCTGCGGTTCGTCGACATGCTGCCGTTCGGCTACAGCCTCGGCGCCATCAGTTGCCTGCAGCATCCGACCTTCAAACGGCTGGGCGATATTGCGGCCGGCACACTGGTGATCTACCGCGAACAAGCGGTCACCCGACCACAGATTCCGCAGGCGCCGGCACTGCACCTGCCCTTTGCGCTGACCCTCAATGAACAACGCGCAGTGCTGGGTTTCGCCGAGCGTCAGGCGGAGCTCTCCAGCGAACGGGTCAATGAGCTCGCCAGCATCCTCGCCGAGCCGCTCCACGTTTCACCGCCCCATGCAGTTGCCAAGCTCAATGGCATCGCGCGCGGTTTGCTGGGGCCGACATGAAGCAGAGCCTTTTCGAAAATCGCCATCGGGCCGAATGGGATCAATTTTCCCAACGACTCGATTTGCTCGAACGGGGCAAAGCCGACGCCATCAATGGCACAGCGTTCCCCAAGGATTACCGGCGGTTGTGCCAGCACCTCGCACTGGCACAGGAGCGCGGCTACAGCAGCTACCTGATCGACCCTCTGCAACAGCTGGTCCTGCGCGGGCACCAACAGCTTTACCGGCATCGCGGCCGGGTCGGCGCCCATCTGCTGGCCTTTGTCCTCGCCGGTTTCCCGCGACTGGTTCGTGAGCAATGGCCTTTCGTGCTGGTCTCAAGCCTGCTGTTTTTCGGCTCGCTGATCGGCATCGGTGTGCTGGTTTACCTGTTCCCCGAGCTGATTTATAACCTGGTCCCGGCCGGGCAGGTGTCCGAGATGCAAAGCATGTACGACCCGGCAGCCGGTCACCTGGGGCGCATGGGTGAACGTGCAGCCAGCGATGACTGGGTGATGTTCGGTTACTACATCATGCACAACATCGGCATCGCCTTTCAGACCTATGCCAGCGGATTGCTGTTTGGCCTGGGCAGCGTGTTTTTCCTGTTCTTCAACGGTTTGATGATCGGTGCGGTCGCCGGTCACCTGACGCACATCGGCTACGGGGAAAACTTTTGGTCGTTCGTTATCGGCCATGGTGCCTTCGAACTCAGCGCCATCGCCCTGGCCGGCGCCGCTGGCCTGCAACTGGGCTGGGCGCTGATCGCCCCCGGCCGCTTGCCACGCAGTGAAGCACTTCGCCTGGCGGCGCATAAAAGCGTATTGATGATCTGCGGCGTGATGCTGTTTCTACTACTTGCCGCGTTTATCGAAGCCTATTGGTCATCCCGCACCGGGCTTGCCCCGTTGATCAAATACCTGGTGGGCGCAGCCCTCTGGTTAGTGATGGCGACTTACCTGATGGTTGCCGGACGTACACGCCATGCGCCTGAGTGACGCCAGTGTGGTCATCCGCCCTCGCACCACCTGGGAAGCCATGGACCTCGGCGTACTGCTGAGCCAGCAACATCGCCGCCTGCTGATGACCAGTTGGGCAATCGTCACGCTGCCGGTGTTTGCCCTGCTGAGCCTGTTGCTGTGGGACTCGCCCTCAATGGCCGTGCTGCTGTTCTGGTGGTTGAAACCGGCCTTCGAACGGCTGCCGCTGTACATCCTCTCCAGCGCCCTGTTCGGCGAGACCCCGACCTTGAGGCAGGCGTTGCGCCAATGGCCGCGACTGCTCAAACCACAGCTGCTGGCCAGCCTGACATGGCGGCGCTTTGGCCTGAGTCGCAGTTTCATCATGCCGGTCGTGCAGCTTGAAGCGCTCAGCGGTCTGGCGCGCGAGCAGCGCCTGGTCGTGCTGCAACAACGCGATCGCGGCGCAGCACGCTGGCTGACGCTGATTGGCGCACATCTGGAAGTCGCCCTGTGGATCGGCCTGATGGTGCTGTTCTATCTTTTGCTGCCCGCGCAAATCGAACTGAACTGGGACTGGCAAACGCTGATCGCCACCCCTGAGCAAGACTGGCTCTGGCTGGACCACCTGATCAATGCGCTCTACGCGCTGATCCTGATCATGTGGGAACCGATCTATGTCGCCTGCGGTTTCAGCCTGTACCTGAACCGTCGCACCCGACTCGAAGCCTGGGATATCGAACTGGTGTTCCGCCGTCTGCGCCAACGCCTGAGCAGCGTTGCTGCCTGCCTGCTGATGCTCGGGCTACTGTGGTTGCCCGCCACGCAGTCACTCTGGGCCGCCGAACCCGCCGACGCCCCCGACAGCCCGCGCCTGCTCCAGCAGCCGCTGACCAGCCAGGCCGCCAGCCACAGCATCAAGGCCATACTCGACACGCCACCGTTCAAGAACCCGCAGACCGTTACCCACTATCGCTTTGGTAAAGAAACGCCCGATCAACCTGCCGACACGCAAACACCGGGTTGGCTCAAAGCGTTTTTTGCACTGCTCGACAGCCAGCGCTTCGCCGGCCTGGCACAGGCCATCGAGGTGCTGCTGTGGGCGAGCGTCATCGGTGCCTTCGCGTTGCTGATCTGGCGCTACCGAGATTGGCTGCGGACCTTTGTCAGCCGCCGGCCGAGACTGCGCAACACGCCCGCACACCCGGCGCCGATGCAACTGTTCGGCCTTGACCTGGGCCGCGAAACCCTGCCGGACGATATCGCCGCCAGCGTCGAAAGCCTCTGGTCGACCCAGCCCCGCGAAGCCCTCGGGCTGCTCTACCGGGCCTTGCTCAGCCGTTTGCTGCACGATTTCAACCTTCCGCTGAAAACCGCCGACACCGAGGGCCAGGTGCTGGAACGGGTCCAACAGCTACAAGAACCGGCCCTGCAAACCTTCAGCAGCACGTTGACGGTGCACTGGCAGAACATGGCCTACGGGCATCGCTTGCCTCCGGCGCATCTGCAACAGGAACTGTGTGACGGCTGGCGGGCGTTGTTCGGCCCGGGAGCCGCACGTTGAATCGGCGCCTGATGCCTGGCCTGCTGATTGCCGGGCTGCTCGCGGCATTGGCGGTTTATCTGTACCAGCAGGCCACGCCCTATCAGGAAGTCATCGACCACGGTCCTTCCCCCGAAGCCCGGGCCAACCCGTACCTGGCGGCCGAACACTTTTTGCGTCAACAAGGGCTGACCGTGACTCACGCCAACAGCCTCGACATCCTGCCGTATCTGGAACCGCATCAACAAAGCCTGTTACTGCTCGGTGATCGCGCCAACATGACCCCGCGCCAGGCCGATCAGCTGCTGAACTGGACCCGTGCCGGTGGACGTTTGCTGTTTGTGGCCGAAGCCTTGTGGGATGAAAAAACCGGCAAGAGCGGCGACCTGCTGCTCGACCGGGTGCAACTGCATCAATCCATGAGCAAGGATCTCGGCAATCCACCCCCTGGCGCCGAAGCAGACCCTTACCCGAACCTGACCAAACTCTATCTCGAAGACGAAGACGCTCCGGCCTACGCCAGCTTCGATCCGCAGTTCCACCTCGAAGACCCGAAAAACCTCGCGCAGTCCTGGGCCAACAGCGCACTGGCCACTCACATGATGCAACTCAGCTATGGCCTGGGTTCCATCACGGTGGTCACCGACGCCGAATTGTGGAAGAACCCGAACATCGACCAATACGACAATGCCTGGCTGCTCTGGTACCTGTATTCGGACACCGGCGTGACCCTGCTTTTCAATATCGATCACGACAACCTGCCGACCTTGCTGCTGCGTTATTTCCCGCAGGCACTGGTGGCGCTTATCGCGTTGATCGGCCTGTGGATCTGGCATGCCGGGTTACGTCAGGGGCCCGTGCAGGCACCGGCCCCCAAAGCCCGTCGGCAACTTCAGGAACACTTGCGTGCCAGCGCACACTTCATGCTGCGCCGCAGCGGTCAGCAGAGCCTGCTGCAGACTCTGCAACAGGATGTACTGCGCCGCGCCCGACACCGTCACCCAGGCTTCGAACAACTTGGCGTCGCCGAACAATGGCAGGTGCTCGCGCGCCTGACCGGTCAACCGACCCGCGCCATCAGCCAGGCACTCAGCCCGCGGACCGAACAGCGGTTGTCCAGCGCTGAGTTCAGCCGTCAGGTCGCCCACCTGCAAACCCTCAGGAATGCCTTATGAATGACTCCATCGAACCTGCCGGCCTGACCCATGCCGCCCAACAACGCCAGCGCGCCAGCCAACTGGCGCAAGCGGTGCGCCTTGAATTGCAGAAGGCCGTTATCGGCCAGGACGTGGTCATTGACGATGTGCTCAGCGCACTGATTGCCGGTGGCCATGTGCTGCTCGAAGGTGTTCCGGGGTTGGGCAAGACCTTGCTGGTGCGTGCCCTCGCCCGCTGCTTCGGTGGCGAGTTTGCGCGTATTCAGTTCACCCCGGACCTGATGCCCAGCGACGTCACCGGGCATGCGGTGTACGACCTGCAAACCGAACAGTTCAAACTGCGCAAAGGCCCACTATTCACCAACCTGCTGCTGGCCGACGAAATCAACCGCGCACCGGCGAAAACCCAGGCCGCGCTGCTCGAAGCCATGCAAGAACGCCAGGTCACCCTTGAAGGCCGCGCCCTGCCGATTGCGCAACCGTTCATGGTGCTGGCGACGCAAAACCCGATCGAACAGGAAGGTACTTACCCCTTGCCCGAAGCGGAGCTCGACCGTTTCATGCTCAAGGTACGCATGGACTACCCCGACGCCGCTCAGGAGCTGGACATGGTTCGTCAGGTCAGCCGCTCGACCCGCGCCGACATGCTCGATGTGCAACCGCTGCGCACCGTCCTGCAAGCCAAGGATGTACTGGCCTTGCAACGGATCGCCAGCGACCTGCCGCTGGACGAACAGGTGCTGGACTACGCCGTGCGCCTGGCGCGCACCACCCGCAACTGGCCCGGCCTGACCCTCGGCGCCGGCCCACGGGCGACGATTGCCCTGGTGCGGGTCGCGCGGGCACGGGCGCTGCTGCGCGGTGGCGAGTTCGTGATTCCGGATGACATCAAAGGCTGCGCACTGGCCGTGTTGCGCCATCGCGTGCGCATTGCCCCGGAGCTGGATATCGAAGGGCTGGAGGTCGACCAGGTGCTCAGGCAGTTGCTTGATCAGGTTCCGGCGCCAAGGATATGAATGCCTCCACCCCAATGAGATCCGTAGCCTGCGTTCGAGTGCGTAGCGCTCGCAGGTTTGCAGGTTTCGTTCTTTCATATAGATGGCGTATTAGCCGTTTGCGAGCGCTACGCACTCGAACGCAGGCTACGCCAGCTGCTACAGGAGAAAGGCGCGCGCAACGTTGTACCTTCAGGAGTCGGCTGAATCGATGAAACCCACCCGCCTCTTGCTGATCTGGCTTGCGGTCCTGCTGGGCCTGAGCATCGTGCTCGGTGCTTTCAGAGCCTTAGGCTTCAGCGTTGCGCCGAGCCTGTTGTCGATCAACTGGGGCTTGTTGCTGGCGCTTCTATTGCTGGCGCTACTCGATGCCGTCCGGCTGATGCGCCTGCCGTCGCCCGTCGTGCAACGCCAGATGCCCGGCAGCCTCGCGCTCGGGCGCTGGAGTGAAGTCCATGTGGAGATTGCGCACGACTATTCGCAACCACTGAACGTGCAACTGTTCGACCACGTCCCCGACGGCCTGAGCTTCGAACACCTGCCGCACTCGGTCGAACTGCAACCCGGCCAGCACAGCCTGATCAGCTATCGCCTGCGCCCTCTGCGGCGCGGTCATTTCAGCTTCGAACGCTGCGAAATCAACCTGCCCAGCCCTTTCGGTCTATGGTCTGCCCGGCGCTACCTGAACGTCACCGACAGCACCCGCGTCTATCCGGATTTCGCCCGCCTGTATGGCGCGCAGTTGCTGGCCGTCGACAACTGGCTGAGCCAGCTCGGAGTCCGCCAGCGGCAGCGGCGCGGGTTGGGTCTGGAGTTTCATCAGCTGCGTGAGTTTCGCGAAGGCGACAGCCTGCGTCAGATCGACTGGAAAGCCACCGCCCGCCAACGCACACCGATTGCCCGGGAGTACCAGGACGAGCGCGACCAGCAGATCATCTTCCTGCTCGACTGCGGTCGCCACATGCGCAGCCAGGATGGTGAACTGGCGCATTTCGACCATGCGCTCAATGCCTGCCTGCTGCTCAGCTACGTGGCGTTACGTCAGGGCGACGCCGTGGGCCTTTGCACCTTCGCCGGCGATCAACCACGCTACCTCGCACCGGTCAAAGGCACCGGCCAGCTCAACGTGTTGCTCAACACTGTTTACGACCTCGACAGCAGCCAACGCCCGGCCGACTACCAGGCCGCCGCCAGCCAATTGCTGGCCCGGCAAAAACGCCGGGCGTTGGTGGTGCTGGTGACCAACCTGCGTGACGAAGACGACGAAGAACTACTCAGCGCAGCCAAACGCATCGGTAAACAACATCGGGTGCTGGTGGCCAGCCTGCGCGAAGAAGTTCTGGATCAGTTACGTCAAACACCGGTGCAAACCTTGCCTGAAGCGCTGGCCTATTGCGGCACGGTTGATTACTTGAATGCCCGGGCCGCACTCCATGAACGCTTGAGCGCCCATGGAGTGCCGGTGCTGGATGTGCGGCCCAGCGAACTGGGCGCGGAGTTGGTGACGCGGTATTTGAGCTGGAAGAAGGCCGGGGTGCTTTAGTCAAAAACGCCAGGCTGAAATCGGGCCGCAGTATGGCGCTGTCTGCTCCGACCGCTTACTCAGTCCACGTCACTATCACGTCCCTTTCCTTTTTGGCTGAACTACCGGTGCTATCTTCTACCTTAGCCGTGAGTTTCTGACGCCCCAGCAGGAGTGTACTGAATGTATTGCTCGTCCTGCCGTCATCATCTGTGGTTGTAGGGGCTAAAGGCTTGCCTGCGAAACTCCAGAGCACTATCACATTCTTGACAGGTTGACCTGTGATGCGATCAACCACCACTGCGTCGGCATTACCAACGGAGCCGGCCCCTATGGACACCCAATGCAAACGCCTGAGTCAGTACTGTCAGGTAATACAGTGTGCTCAACGAGAGCTCGTGCTTGTCCTCAAGGTTCATCCAGGCGCGGTAGCCGTAGCTCAGGTGATCCTCCAGAACCGCTGTGCCAAGGTCGAATTTCACCGCCACTGCACTGCGACGGCGGACCTCGGCCAGCAATATCAGAAGCCCCCCAGCTTCGTCCTCTGCCCGTCGCCGGTAGGCCGACACCTCATCGTCCTTAACCCTTTGTTCAAGCGCTTGCCCGAGGACCTGATAAACAGTGCCCCCCGCCCAGGTCAATACCAGCACGACCAGCTCCGACCTCAACCCCGCGTAAAGCGCCAGGCATTCCTTGACCACCGACACCTGGCCCGCCCTGGCCAGGAGCAGCACCTCGAGCATTTTCTCGACGATCGGCGCGCGTGAGGCCGCATCGCCTTCGCCAATGCCGGCCCTGACCGCCACATCAAGCAGCTCGCGGGCGTACGTCAGGTAATCGCGCTCGTTCGCTTCCGCTTGTGTCAGCACCAAACCTTTGTGGTCGACCAGTGCGGCCAGCAAGTCCAGCCAGTCAGCTCCACCCGCCAATGGTGGAACACCGGCCATCAGTAATGCGGCATTGGAAAACAGCGCAGCGCTCAGCAGGCTTTGCAGGTGTTCGAACAACTGGCGCTCATCCGAGGATGCTGCCGGCGGCACCGTATTGGGCGTAACCTGCTGCAGCATCCAGGCCATGGGCAGCTCATGCTCAGTGCACCAGTCAACACACGAGTTCATGCCATAAATCACGTCCAGCACACTGGGTATGCCTGGCTGCTTGTTCGACTGGATCCGGGGCACACCGGCCAGCGCGTTGAGCCAGCTGACGCCCCCCAACGTCATGAGCAACACGATGGCCTCCACCGGGGTAATACCCAGCATCCGGGGCAGCTTCACCATGCGGAAAAAGCTCGACAGCGTCTTCACGTCACGTTCCAGCGTTTGCTTGCGCCCAAGCGCCTGGGCAATGGCCTCCGCCAGGTGACGGTAAGTGTGCAGGTTGATCCCCAGGGCATGGCAGATCTTATGGACGGTCAACCCCTCCTCGCCAGGGGCAGGGGACACTGGGAACGTGCAATCACCGATCTGCAACGGCTCGGAAGAAAACGGTTGCGCGTTGAATACCCGATCAAACTGCGAGAGCACTTCACCACGACCAAAAATCGACAGTTCATGGATAAACACAGCGAAGTCCTCGGCGCTACAACCACAGCGCTCGCGCAACTCCTGAAACAAGCCAATGGCCTGCAGCGTGTTATTCGATATCCAGCACTTGTGTTCTGGCGGCTGAGCGTGAGCCTCGGCATTGATGGCCGCCATGAGCAACGCATCGACCTGATCGGGAGGCAGCCCCAACCATTGGTCCAGACGCAACTTGCGGTTCATGCGGTCGACGCGTGAGTTGCTCCAATCCGTCAACCGGTGAAGGAAGCTCCCCGCGTCCTCCCCGAAATCGATACCGACAGAAGGGGTCTCGCCCGCATTAAGGTAAACCGACCCGGACTGCGCGCCCGTTGGAATCAACGATGCGTCATTTTTATTTAGAGGCACATTGGCAGACCGCGTCGGGGCAAAACTTCGAATCGACAGCAACGCCTCAAGCTGCCGCGCCTCAAGTTTTGTCTTTTCGCAGAAAAACGGTACCTGATAGATATTCCGATGCTCGAGACCATAGGTTCCGAAGTTCAGTGTATAAAAGCGCTCCACTGCGCCGTCGTCCCCGGCATTAAGTGGCGACTCGATCAACAACGCCTGCTGATAAGGCCCCAACCCCAAAGCCTGTAACAAGGCTCGCCCCGCATGACCGCCCCACCCATAGGGCGACAGAAAATACGGAGAAGCCGGGTCAACCACCCGCGCCATCTCCCCCACCGACAGGTCATGATGCCGGGCGACAAAATCAATCGTCGTCCAGGCACGGGAGTAGGGCATTCCATTGGGAAAGCGGGCCTCGCTCATGGCGTCATCTACGTCAACGTCCCCCTCGCTGTGAGCCTTGATGAAGGTTTCCAGTACCGGGATGATGATGTCCACCGAGGACACTGATTGATGAACCGATATGAAGTCGATAAGCGACGGTTCAATGTCCCTGCGTCGATCCATGAGCGGCATCATTCTTAGGTCGGGGTTCTGGTTATCCTTGTCGCCATGAGGCTCAATGTGATTGCGGATCCGCATCAGCAGCCAGATCAGATACGCCACCGGCGAGGTGATGGACTCCAGCGCGTCAGGCGGGCACAGCGCATCGAAATCGGTGGAAAACAACTGCTCGTAACTCGGTCCCTCGACCATCGACAACGGCCCGCTCAGCGGCTTTCTCTGCGGGGGCTTTGCGCCGGTCAAGGTCTGCTCGATGAACTGACGCTGCACATGGAATGCCAGTGCATTGGCGCGCCGCAGAAAGTGTTGCGCATCGGTCGGACTGATGCCGAAGTCACGCACCAGGCCATGGACGCCCTTTTCCACCAACGTAAAAACCGATCCTCCTTGCCTGATGTAACGCCCCAGCAATGCATAACCTTTGCGTCTGCGCAGCTTCGGGGGAAACACCTGGTTGTACAGCTGCAGGAGGGGGGCGGGAGTCTTGCGAGGAGTCTTGGTGGCCGCCATGGTGAAGCTCCTGGTAGGGATGACAGTGCGTTGCGACGTTCTATTCAATAGCCGGATTGGGCGCCCGCGCACGGCTGGCGTCTACTGTCATAACTGACAGTAGCGTCGACCGTTCGTCGGAGTCGTGAACGGGACTATTCAGATGCTGACTTCGACGGGACCACCTCGAAGCGATTGCTTTCGGCCCAGTCAGAGTGCACAGGTGGGTCTTGCGGTCCATCCGCAAGGTGTTGCTTAAACCGGAGCCAGTTCCCCCCCGGTTTCAGCGCCTTATTGGCCGTAGCCTGCCACTCCGCGCCAATGACCTTGATAGCCACCGCCAACGTCTCATCAGGGTTGAACCAGTCCGTCAGCACACCCTCACCGTCCTGGCCTTCGCCTTTAACCTGGACCAGGTCGGTGACCCAAGGGCCTGTCGAATTGGGCGTCGCGCGGCTGCATCGTGGCACCCGCCACTCCGTTTTTACCTTCGATGGTCAGGTTGGGGCCAACCTCTTCATCTTGCTGAGGTTTAGTAATGATTGGTTGATCAAGAAACCTGTGCACACTAAAGGTCTTGCTCGCCTCCGGCGAAGTCTCCCCATTGAATATTTGGAACACCTTAACCGTATGCACCACCTCGGGTGCAAAGGGAGTGGGACGCTCAAAGCACCAGTCGCCGGTCTCACCTGAAATGGGGTGAGTGTCGGGGCTATCACTGAAGACAAGAATGGCCTCAGCCCCGGGCCAGCAGATGCCCTCGAAGATGGGCGACATCCCGTTCTCGATAATCGCGGTGATCCGTCTGCTGAGCTTGTACAGAGTGCAGGCCTGAGAGAGAGTTTTTAGCCGATACTTCCCAGAGACCTGAGACGGGCACCTTAATCCCGTCTGAATACGCGATCGAGTGATTTGAAGAAGACACCACGACGATAGTGGCATCGGCACTCCCGGCCCCTTTGAATTTAAGAGGATTGGACACAAGGGAGCCTGAGCTGGGCAAGGTAATCGTGGGCGGGGGGGCGGTAACGTTGATAGTACGGGCCAGCGCGTAGAGTGTGCTCTCGAAGTAAACTTGTTCTGCCGTCATTGAATAGCGCCCAAACGGCAACTCTCGATTAACGCCTACGGTCCACGTCCCTGTATCTGGAATTTTTACTGTTTCACTCCAAACGGTATTCGCATCATGTGCTTTAACTAATCGTAGCGACGCACCAGGTGTTCCCCTCCCGGTAAATGTTGGCTGTCTCCCGGTAGATTCGCCCTCATTCGGCAAATCGATAACCGGAGTGATAATCTTCGCAACAAAGCTTACATACCCCCAATCAGTCCAGCTAGAGTTTGAAACCTTTATCCGGCAGCCGAAAGTGTAGCTGCCACCCGCCAACTCCAGTGTTCTTTTCATCCCTACCAGAATCTGCGTATTCCCCGTATACATTTTATTATTTGTTATATCTTTTAATTCGTAGGGCCACTCACCGAGAAACACACCCTCTACCATCGCGTAAAATTTCACGGGAGAATTCACAGTTGCATTATTGGCAGGCTCAATGAATGAGGTTACAGCCATGGGGTTTTGTGGACTGTCATCGGCCATTGCTTATAACTCCACTAGTGAGATTAATCACGCATGGCTGTTTTGTATCTCATCAACAAAAAACAGTTAACCTGTCATAGTTGACAGTTCTGACGAACGGTAGTCGATCCGAGACCAACGCTGACAACCCACACGAGTCCTCATCCCGGGGCTACATCTCCTTGCGCCGCAGCCTACAGATCCGCCAGAATCCGCCGGCTTGTGCACCTTGGCCCTGGCTTCTATTGTTCTCGTGTCGCTGCCCATCAGCGATCGGGTTTAGTCGCTCGGAGGTTACACGTAGGTGCACTGCGCTCCAGATGGTCAGGTATTCCCTATCCCTGAACTCTATGGTGGCTGTGCGCAGGGCGCCCTCGGGCGCGCCGGTTTTTCGTGTTTCCTCCCGGTCGACTAACCTGCGTTCAGCCGCCACCCCTCGTTTAGTCGCGAGTCGGTGGCAGCCCCACTCAAGGAAACAGGAAAATGTTCAAAGCTACGCCGAATCCCCCCGAATACGACAACGTTTCCCCCTACGATTCCCCCGACTCGAAAAAGCTCCACGCCGCCGCGCACAAGGCGCTCGATCACTACCTCAAACCCGGCACCGGCAACCCGCGCGACTATGAACGGCGTTCGCTGAAGTTCTTCGCCGTGCTCCCCGATATCAACAACGAAGCCCTGATGGCTTACACCTACGAGACATTCTGCTCGGTGAGCACGCTGATCCTCGACCTGTCCGATGACCTGGAAGACAAGCACCGCAACCTGGCGCTGGCGATCCATCAATTGACCGAGCACGGGTTGTTGTTGGTCGAGAAGGCGCTGGACAACGAGTACCCGATCCAGCCAATCAACTACGGGCTGCAGCTGTAGGCGCCTTGGGTGGCGGCTGGCTTCCCGGCCTCCACCCAAAAAACACCACCGCAAAACCTTGAGACACCCCCATAGCGGCTGTCGAGCCTGCGAGGCGGCGTTCGGCTGCGAAGCAGTCGTGAAATCAGGCGACGCGGTCTTTCAGTAAAACCACGTACGCAGGGTTGGCGAGGACTGCGTCCTCGAACGCAGCCTCGCAGGCTCGACAGCTGCTACGGGCTACGGGGCGGTGTTTCTGGCAGTGAATGTGCGTAGAAGATCAGACCGAAGCCGGCATCGGGTAAAAGCTGAAGTACTGGTGCAAGGCACTCACCAGCTGCCCGTATTCAGGCGGTGCGCGTTGCACCTCGAAACCGGCGTCGTAGTGGTGGGGGGTGGCGTCTTCACGGCACCACAGGCAACGGGCACGCAGGTCGATGACTTGCAAGACACCTTCGCTGGCGGGGATTTTCAGGCGCAGGTCAAACGCTGCACCGACCATCATCGGCAGCGGGCAAATGAGCATCAGGCCATCATCCGTGACATTGCCGATAAAGCCGACAGGCTTGTCGGTGACGCTGTTGAACACTCTCAGAAAATACGGCAGTTGATGCCGCTCGATCCGGCGGTCAGTGAACAGGCTGTTTATCACGATGGAAAGCCCCCTGAGCAGGGTCGTACTGATACTTCGGAACGTGCCTGCCAGACAGGAGCGCTCTCCCCGATTCCGGTGCGATCGTCGCCGCTGCCGGTCACAGGTATCAACGTGATTTAGGTTGAACATTCTAAAACGCGCTAATCGAAGATTAGCTCAAGGCGGGCACACCCCAAGCCTTTAAATGCCCGGGTATCGACACATTTTTCTGCCTAAACCGTCGTAGCAGCTGCAGAGCCCGCGAGGCTGCGTTCGAGGACAACGTCCTCGTAAACCCTGCAGACGCGGTATTACTGAAAGACCGCGTTGCCTGATTTTACGACTGCTTCGCAGCCGAACGCAGCCTCGCGGGCTCGGCAGCTGCTACAGGGGCGGTCTTGCAGCGTATTTCGACGTTTGCTTCAAAGACCTGCCGCATTACAAAGGCGCGGGCATACTTTTGGCGCTGCTGCGCGGTGGGTACCAGCCCAGCGACTGCAAGGTTTCCAGCCGTGCGCGGGCGCGGTACGCGTACTCGTTGTCCGGGTACTGGGCAATGATGAACTGGTAGGTCTGGGCCGCGTCGACGTAGAGCTTCTGGCGTTCCAGGCACTGGCCGCGCAGCATCGACACTTCCGGCTGTATATAGCGCCGCGCCCGGCTGTTGCGATCGACCTGGGACAACTCGAGCATCGCGTCCTCGCAATTGCCTCGGTCATAAGCGCGGTAGGCGTTGTTCAAATGATGGTCCATCGACCAACGGGTGCAGCCCGTGGCGCTGAGGGCAAGGGCGGCAATGAGCACGAATCGCATGGGGGTTCTCCTGTCTTGTGCTCTGTATCGACCCGTCGGCGAAAATCTTCAATCACCGGATCAAGCGAAAAAAGCCCACTGAACCGCCAAGGCTCAGTGGGCTTTTGAACACCGGAAACTGTGTCGGTCAGATGACTGTAAATGTTCGAGGTGATGACCAAGGAGATACGACACCGTTAAGGGTCTGGTGTGCCTGAATCCGATGCACACCTTTGGGCAGGTTTTCAGCAAAAGGACCTGACCAATGACCGTCCGCCGCCGCGACGAGTTTCAAATGCAAATGGCTGGGGTCCCCTGCCTTGGCAATGGTAACGACGGCACCTGCCGTAGCGGTTCCCGATACCCTGACCTTGTTGTGCTCTGTTGCACCCTCTGCCGGTTGAACGATTACCGGAATAACCAGTACCTGAGTAGCCGTGGTCATATGTTCATCTCCTTGACTCGTCATTTATTAACGAGGTTCCAGAGCATTCAACCCCGCCCCCTGATGCCTGCCTACCTGTTAAAACTAACAGTGCCGACAAACGGTAGGTGCTTCTCATTGGACGGTTACGAAAATTTTCAGGAATGTTCGTTTCAATAAACAAACGAAAAAGTAGTGCAAACGAACAATGACTACACCCACGGACCGTAGTAGCCTCACTCAGCGCTTGAACTCAGGAGTCTCTGCATGTCCGTCCGTCGTACCAAAATCGTCGCTACCCTTGGCCCGGCCAGTAACTCGCCGGAAGTTCTCGAACAGCTGATTCTGGCTGGCCTGGACGTCGCCCGCTTGAACTTCTCCCACGGCACCCCCGACGAGCACAAGGCTCGCGCCAAGCTGGTGCGTGACCTCGCCGCCAAGCACGGCCGCTTCGTCGCCCTGCTGGGTGACCTGCAAGGCCCGAAAATCCGTATCGCCAAATTCGCCAACAAGCGCATCGAACTGAAGATCGGTGATCAATTCACTTTCTCCACCAGCCATCCGCTGACCGAAGGCAACCAGCAAGTGGTCGGCATCGACTACCCGGACCTGGTCAAGGATTGCGGCGTGGGCGACGAGCTGCTGCTCGACGACGGCCGCGTGGTGATGCGCGTCGATACCGCCACCGCCACCGAACTGCATTGCACCGTGACCATCGGCGGCCCGCTGTCGGACCACAAAGGCATCAACCGTCGCGGTGGTGGCCTGACGGCTCCGGCCCTGACTGAAAAAGACAAGGCCGACATCAAGCTCGCCGCCGAAATGGAAGTCGACTACCTCGCCGTGTCCTTCCCACGTGACGCCGCCGACATGGAATACGCCCGCCAACTGCGCGACGAGGCCGGCGGCACCGCCTGGCTGGTGGCGAAGATCGAGCGCGCCGAAGCCGTGGCCGATGACGAAACCCTCGACGGCCTGATCAAGGCCTCGGACGCCGTGATGGTCGCCCGTGGTGACCTCGGTGTGGAAATCGGCGACGCTGAGCTGGTGGGTATTCAGAAGAAGATCATCCTGCACGCACGCCGCCACAACAAAGCGGTGATCGTCGCGACCCAGATGATGGAGTCGATGATCCAGAACCCGATGCCGACCCGCGCTGAAGTGTCCGACGTGGCCAACGCCGTGCTCGACTACACCGACGCCGTGATGCTCTCGGCGGAAAGCGCCGCCGGCCAATACCCGCTCGAAGCGGTCCAGGCCATGGCGCGGATTTGCATCGGCGCTGAAAAGCACCCGACCAGCAAAACCTCCAGCCACCGCATCGGTAAAGTGTTCGAAAGCTGCGACCAGAGCATCGCGCTGGCGGCCATGTACACGGCCAACCACTTCCCGGGCGTGAAGGCGATCATCGCCCTGACCGAAAGTGGCTACACGCCGTTGATCATGTCGCGCATCCGTTCCTCGGTGCCGATCTACGCGTTCTCCCCGCACCGCGAAACCCAGGCCCGCGCGGCCATGTTCCGTGGCGTCTACACCGTACCGTTCGACCCGGCATCGCTGCCGCCTGAGCAAGTCAGCCAGGCCGCGATCGACGAGTTGCTCAAACGCGGCGTGGTCGAGAAAGGCGACTGGGTCATCCTGACCAAGGGCGACAGCTACCACACCATCGGCGGCACCAACGGCATGAAGATCCTGCACGTTGGCGACAAGATGGTCTGAGTTTCGGACCGTTGAAACGCAAAAGCCCCGTCATGTGAATGACGAGGCTTTTTGGTTTTTGACCCTGGACATGCGTCGCCCGGTCCGCCCCCATCGCGAGCAAGCTCGCTCCCACAGGGGGTTTGTAGTGGACACAAATTGGGTGAACACCTCAAATCAACTGTGGGAGCGAGCTTGCTCGCGATGAGGCCCGCCCAGTCAACAAAAATCCAGGCTCTGTTGATAAACCCCGACAACACCGCAATCGCTTCCGGCGAACGCAGCCACTGGACAAACAGGCTGCCCTCCTCCTCGATCGCTTTGCGCAGTTGCTGACGATCCGACGCCGCCATCAATCAAGAATAAAAGCGCAACGCCAACACCACACCTGTCAGGTTTGACAGTAGACGCCCTCTCCGTTCAACCCCTTTAATTGATTCCGTCCACTGCTGCTATCGCTGTCATCAAGGCGTACGTGCGCTTGGTTGTTACGGCTCGTCGTTGGCAGTTCTCGACGGATAACTCACTCCCATTAAAGGAATAGAACGATGAGCCAGTACACAGCACCGAACGCTCAAGTCGACGGTGATCTTGACCTGGAATTTGGCGAAGACAAAGACGGTAAAGTCATTCTGCAGTTTCCCAATGCCCGAAATACGACAGGTGAATGTATTGCCGAAGGCCCGAACGGCAGGATCTACGTCGGTGGAGGCGTCGACGCCAATGACGATGGTATCTACAAGCTAGGCATTGCCTGCCTGCACACGGATGGTACTTTAGTTACGGCGTTCGGCAAGGATGGTTACGTAGTCGTACATTTTGGCCCCATGCAAGACACCCACTTGTGCCAGATCCTTTTTCTCGAGGTCGGTGGTCAACCCAGAATCCTGCTGTCCGGTATCGATAGGAAAAAAGGTGAGGTTGTGCTGGCTCGCCTTCATGACGACGGGCGTTTGGATGAACGCTTTGGTGTGAAAGGCCTGCTGACGGTCAAACCGCCTGTAAACCTTGCCAAAAGCCTTGGCCTGGGCGCTACACCGCTGACGACCACCAGCAACGGCGCCTCGGGGCCTTGCACGGTGGCGGATGGGAAAATCTATGTGGTCATGGAAATGTACATGCCGATCTGGATTGCCCTGGTTGCGCTGCTGATTCGGCTCAACGATGACGGCTCGTTTGATACCAGCTTTAACAAGACCGGTTGTGTCCCGGTGACCAATCAGCACTGGGGCAATAGCACCATCAAAGACGTTCTGGTGCACAACGGAAAAATCACCGTGTGCGGAACGCTGGCAGGTAAAGGCATGGTGGCTCGTCTCAATGAAGACGGCCCCTTTGACGAAGGCTTCGCCGACAAAGGGTTCGCACTGCTCGCCGACCCCGAACTCACGTTCGAAAAGCTCGCCCTACTTGGCGCAGAAGAGGTTCTTGCCGCAGGTTGGGGGTTGTCTCCACGCAAAGGAGCGCTGGCCTGCTTCGCCAAGAACGGCCAACTCGATCCAACATTCAATAGCGGCAAGCTGCTGTTTCAATCCTTCGCGGCAGGCAGCAACGTCCTGTTTTATGGCGTCGGCCAATTCAATGGAAAAACCATCGTGGCCGGAAGAATGGGACCGACAGGCGGTGATCCCTCATTCGTGGTGGCTCGCCACCTGAGTAATGGAACACTGGATACGGACTTTGGTCACGGGAAAGGCTATAGCTCTGCCAAATTCGAGGACCATTACACGGTCGCCAATGCCATGGCTCTGCAAAAGAATGGGAAGGTATTGGTAGTTGGTACCGGCGGCAAGGCAGCCCTCATCGCCCGCTTCCTGAACACCACAACCTCACGTTGAAATACAGTGCAGAACCGCCCCCGTAGCAGCTGTCGAGCCTGCGAGGCGGCGTTCGGCTGCGAAGCAGTCGTAAAAACAGGCAACGCGTTATTACCAGAAAACCGCGTATGCAGGATTTGCGAGGACTTCGTCCCCGAACGCCGCCTCGCAGGCTCGACAGCTGCTACGGACGGATCTGCAACCTTCAGGTTCTGTTGATAAACCCCGACAACGCCGCAATCGCTTCCGGCGAGCGCAGCCGTTGGACAAACAGGTTGCCCTCCTCCTCGATCGCTTTGCGCAGTTGCTCGCGGTCCGGGGCTTTCATCAACTGCTTGCTGATACGCACCGCTTCGGGCGCCAGTGTTTCGAAGCGCAATGCCATCTCGCGCGCCTTGGCCAGTGCGGCCTCGCCATCAGGCAGCGCGGCGGTGGCGATGCCCCAGGCGGCGGCCTGTTCACCGCTGAATCCTTCGCCCAGCAGCAACAGCTCGGCGGCCTTCGCTTGCCCGAGCAAGCGCGGCAGGATCAGGCTGGAACCAAACTCCGGGCACAACCCGAGGTTGACGAATGGCATGCGCAACTTCGCATCCGTGCTGATGTACACCAGGTCGCAATGCAGTAGCAAGGTGGTGCCGATGCCCACGGCGGCGCCGGCCACCGCAGCGATCACCGGTTTGCGGCATTCCAGCAAGCTGCGCATGAACTGGAACACTGGGCTTGCGAGGTCGCTCGGTGGTTCTTCAAGAAAATCGGCGATGTCGTTGCCGGCGGTGAAGCATTGGTGGGTGCCGGTGATCAATATGGCGTTGATCTCGGGGTCGGCGTCGGCCTGTTGCAGGGCGTCCGCCAACTGGCTGTACATGGCGCGAGTCAGGGCGTTTTTCTTGTCCGGGCGGTTCAGGCGCAAGGTCAGCAGCCCGCGCTCACGTTCCAGCAGGATGGCGTTGGTCATGGTGAGTCTCGTGAAAGTGATTTCGCGCTCAACCCCGCGGCACGAACACATCGGCCAGCAGTTGATTGCGCGGCAGCCCTGCCAGGTACAGGCGCCGGGCAAAGGCGTCGACACTGTCGGGGTGCCCGCAGAGTAAGGCCAGGGTTTGCCGGGAAACAAGGCGTAATTGCGCCAAAGCCGCCGACAACTCAGCCGCCGTCAACAGCTCGACGCTCAGGTTGGGACGCTGTGCAGCCAGTGCGGCCAAGGGTTTGGCCAGGTAATGCTCGCTGGCATCATGGGCCAGGTGAATGACCCGAATGGGGCCTTGATGATCCTGGCGCAACGCCTCGCGCAATACGCCGAACAACGGCGCCAATCCGGTGCCGGCCGCCAGCAGCCACAACGGTTGGGTTTGCCAGTCGGGGTCGTAGTGCAGCGCACCGCCGCGCAATTCGCCCAGGCGAATCGGGTCGCCGATTTTCAGCACGCGTGCCGCATCGCTGAATTCGCCCGGCAAGCGGCAGTCGAGGTGAAACTCCAGAAAGCGATCTTCCTGCGGCAGGCTGGCCAGCGAATACGGGCGTGCTACGTTCCCGGCCCACAGCACCAGATGCTGACCGGCCTGATAACGCAGGGGACGCTCAGGCTGCAAACGCAGGCGCAATACGCTGGGGCTTAACCAGTCGGCCGCCTCAACGGTGGCCGGCAAGCCATCACGCAGCGGATCGAACACCGCCACGTGCAGGTCATCGACGACCTCGCACTGACAGGCCAGCCGCCAGCCTTGCATACGTTGCTCGGCGCTCAGCGCATCGGGGCGTCGATCGCTCACCTCGCCTTTGACGCATTGCACCAGGCACGCATGGCAACTGCCGGCGCGACAGCTGTAGGGCACGTGCATGCCCTTCTGGTTCAGGGCATCGAGCAGGTTGCTGCCCGCGGCCACCGACCACTGAAGTTCGCCCACTCGCAACTCAGGCATCGATGTTCTCCCAAGCCGCGGCGCAGCGATTGCGACCGTCGCGCTTGGCGCGATAAAGCGCCTGATCGGCACGCTGCAAGGCATCGTCCAGATTATCGCTCGGCTCTAGCAAAGTCATGCCGGCGGACAGGCTCAGGTCCTGCACGTGCAGACCGATCAGCTCGACCTCGGTAAAGGCAATGCGCAGCCGCTCGCAGCAGGAGGTCAGGCGCTCGGGATCACAATCGGGTAGCAACAGCACAAATTCCTCACCACCATAACGCGCCAGCGCATCATCTTCACGCAGGCAGGCCGTGGCGACACCGGCGAACGCCTGCAACACCTGATCGCCGGCCGCATGGCCATACTTGTCGTTGATGCGTTTGAAGTGGTCGAGGTCAATCAGTGCCAGACCATGCACCGCGCCCTCTTCCATGCTGTGCAGCTCGCGCGAGGCCAGACGCAGAAAATGCCGGCGGTTGAACAGCCCGGTGAGTTCGTCGGTGGCCGCCAGGTCTTCGAGTTGGCGCATCATCCCGCGCAAGGTGTCTTGATGCGCCTGCAAGGCAAACCGCCGCTTGCGCATGCGTTGGCGCGAGGTCTGAACGTAGCGGGCATACAGCGTCAGCCAGACCAGCACGATAAACAACACGCAGACTTGCAGCGCCGCCAGCGCCGGGTCGGCCAGTTCGAGGTGATAGCCTTCCCAGAGGTTAAGGCCTGCAAAGCTTACAAAAACCAATACCGCACACCGGACAAACGCTCGGCGCGGCAGATGGAACAGGCCGAACAGCAGAATCAACAGGTAAAACACCAGAAAGGCGCCACGGGCCACGTCCAGATGAGCGATCACCCAGGTCTGCCAGCCCAGTCCCAGCAGCACCTGAACTTCGGTCAGGCTGGGGTCGGCAAAGCGCAGATTGCGCCCGGTGGAAAACACCGCGAACAACACTGACTGGCTGAGTATCACCAGCAGCGTGCCGATCACTGCACCGCGCACCGGCCCTTGATAGTGACCACTGAGAATCGCCAGCCACAGCAGCAATAACACCAGCGCATACGTACCCGTCGCCAAAATGAAGCGCTTGAGTAACAGACTCTGGATAGCGTTATGGGTCAATCGTTGACTCACCGGGTGAAGGGGGGCTGATAACAGTCTCCGACTCTGGAATGCCGGATGCCACTTTAGTGTTGCACCTCAAGAATGACCATTCAAATTTGGGGCGATAAAGTACATCGATCCCTTCTGGTGAGGGGGCAAAAGCCGCCACACGATCCGTAGCAGCTGGCGAAGCCTGCGTTCGGCTGCGCAGCGGCCGTAAATCCTGCCTCCACGGTTAATCTGAAAAAACGTGGTGTCTGATTTTACGACTGCTTCGCAGCCGAACGCAGGCTTCGCCAGCTGCTACAGGGAATATGCCGAGCCTGAAATCCCTGGACTTACCGGCATTAGGGCTTGCCCCTCGCCACAACTGCCCTGTCGTCTGAAAGTCGGTGTTGTGGCATGCGACCAAGGTTTGACTGCCGGCGGGTGTGTCCGGCTTCGAGGCGCGGTATACTGCCGCGCCTTTTTAGCGTCGCGCCAGCAACCCCGGCGTGCCTTGAAAGGTGTTTGCAGCCGACCGATGCACCCCAACTGCAAGCACCTTATTGAATGTTCCCGTCTTTTAGAGGAGCGCGACTCATGACCGTGATCAAGCAAGACGACCTGATTCAGAGCGTTGCTGACGCCCTGCAGTTCATTTCCTACTACCACCCCGTGGATTTCATCCAGGCGATGCACGAGGCTTACCTGCGTGAAGAATCGCCGGCCGCCCGCGATTCGATCGCGCAGATCCTGATCAACTCGCGCATGTGTGCCACTGGCCACCGTCCGATTTGCCAGGACACCGGCATCGTCACCGTGTTTGTCCGCGTGGGCATGGACGTGCGCTGGGATGGCGCGACCATGGGCCTGGACGACATGATCAACGAAGGCGTGCGTCGCGCCTACAACCTGCCGGAAAACGTCCTGCGTGCCTCGATCCTCGCCGACCCGGCGGGCGCTCGCAAGAACACCAAGGACAACACCCCGGCGGTGATCCACTACTCGATCGTTCCGGGTAACACCGTGGAAGTCGACGTGGCAGCCAAGGGTGGCGGTTCCGAGAACAAGTCGAAAATGGCCATGCTCAACCCGTCCGACTCGATCGTTGACTGGGTGCTGAAAACCGTTCCGACCATGGGCGCTGGCTGGTGCCCACCGGGCATGCTCGGCATCGGCATCGGCGGCACCGCCGAGAAAGCCGCGGTGATGGCCAAGGAAGTGTTGATGGAATCCATCGACATTCACGAGCTGAAGGCCCGCGGCCCACAGAACCGTATCGAAGAGATGCGCCTGGAGCTGTTCGAGAAGGTCAACCAACTGGGCATCGGCGCCCAGGGCCTGGGCGGCCTGACCACCGTGCTCGACGTGAAGATCATGGATTACCCGACCCACGCCGCTTCGTTGCCGGTGTGCATGATCCCCAACTGCGCCGCCACCCGTCACGCGCACTTCGTGCTCGACGGTTCCGGCCCGGCGTCGCTGGAAGCGCCACCGTTGGACGCCTACCCGGAAATCGTCTGGGAAGCCGGCCCGTCGGCCCGCCGCGTCAATCTCGACACCCTGACGCCGGAAGAAGTGCAGAGCTGGAAGCCGGGCGAAACCGTCCTGCTGAACGGCAAGATGCTCACCGGTCGCGACGCTGCGCACAAGCGCATGGTCGAGATGCTGAACAAGGGTGAAACCCTGCCGGTAGACCTCAAGGGTCGCTTCATCTACTACGTCGGCCCGGTCGATCCGGTGCGCGAAGAAGTGGTTGGCCCGGCGGGCCCGACCACTGCAACGCGGATGGACAAGTTCACTCGCCAGATCCTCGAGCAAACCGGCCTGTTGGGCATGATCGGCAAATCCGAACGCGGCCCGACAGCGATCGAAGCGATCAAGGACCACAAGGCGGTTTACCTGATGGCAGTCGGCGGCGCGGCTTACCTGGTGGCGCAAGCGATCAAGAAATCCCGCGTGGTGGCGTTCGCCGAACTGGGCATGGAAGCGATCTACGAGTTCGACGTGAAAGACATGCCGGTGACCGTTGCGGTCGACAGCAAGGGCGAGTCGGTGCACATCACCGGCCCGGCCATCTGGCAGAAGAAAATCAGTGATAGCCTGGCGGTAGAAGTGCAGTAAGCCTTTAACCGCTGGAAAAGAAAGCCGCGTTGTTTGCAAAAACAGCGCGGTTTTTTTTCGCCTGCCTTCCGCGCAAGACGTTATAAACAGATGGCGATAAAAAACCTTGCAGTTAAGCGTATTCGTTCTAGAAAAACCCTTCTCACCTGTCAGGTCTGACAGGTTACGGCGTGTACCCAACTTGGTAGCGTGAGTCATCCGCTCGCCAGGCTGGAACAGGGTCGACCATGGAAGATCAAGCCTCCCAAAGCATCACCCCGCCTTCCATTGCCAAGAGTGCCGCGATTACCACGATTGGCAAAAGCTGGGGCGCGATTGGCACCAGCGGCAAGGCCTCCTTCCAGCTGCCTCTGCCGATCTCGTCGGGACGCGGCTTTAATCCGGCACTGGGGCTGAGCTACGACAGCCAGGCGGGTAACGGCCCGTTTGGCATCGGCTGGCGCTTGACCGTCAGCACCATCACTCGCCAGACCAGCAAAGGCGTGCCGCGTTACCTCCAAGACGACGTCTTCCTGAGCCCCAGCGGTGATCCGATGATGCCCGAGCTCGATAAGGATGGGCACATCCAGTCACGCTTCGAAGATCACTACAACGGTGAACCTGTCGGCAAGCATTCAGTGGTCCGTTACTGGCCTCGGGTCGAAGGCGCCTTCGATCTGTTCGAACTCTGGCAACCGAGCGCCAAATCTGGCGAACCACCGTTCTGGCTGGTGCACCAGGCCGACGGCAGTCTGCATATCTACGGCAAGACCGAGGCTTCGCGACGCGCCGATCCGCACGACAGGCTACGGGTCGGCGCCTGGCTGTTGCTCGAAAGCATGACCCCCCATGGCGACCACATCGCCTACGAGTACAAACCTGAAGACCTGCTCGACGATCAACCCCACGATTACCGGGCCCAGCGCTATCTGCGGCGTGTGTGTTACGGCAACTTCAGCGCCAGCAAGCATCTGTACGCCTGGACGGTGGACAACCCGGCCATGCTGGATTGGCACTTTCATCTGCTGTTCGACTATGGTGAACGCACGCTCGACTGGAGTAAAAAACCCGTTTACGGGGAACCGTTTCTACAACCAGACGATGACATCGGTGAGTGGCTAATTCGCCGAGACTCGTTCTTTACTTACGGCCATGGCTTCGAATTGAGCACTCGACGCCTGTGCCAGCAAGTCTTGATGTTTCACTACTTCCCCGCTGAACTGGGGCCAAAGCCTGCGCTGGTCAAACGCCTGTTACTGGAATACCACCCGGAGCCAGCGTTCTACAGCCAGCTGTGCGCCGCGCACTACCAAGCCTACGACGCCAGTGATGCGGTGGAAAACATGCCGCCCATGGAGTTCGAGTATTCATCGCCCGATATCAACACCCAGCCGACGCCGTTCTTCCCTTTTGAACACGTGCCCGGTATCCAGGACGGGGAACACCATCAATGCCTCGACCTGTATGGCGAGGGTGTACCGGGCTTCCTCTGCCGATACGATCAGGCCTGGTACTACCGTGAGCCGCAGCGCGGGCCAAACCACCCCGATGAAATCATCTACGGCCCGTGGCGGGTATTGCCGACCATTCCGGTAGCCGATGGCAGTAAACCGGTAAAGCAGTCGCTCAACGACCTGACCGGTGATGGGCGTTTGGACTGGATCCTTGCGCAACCGGACTACAGTGGTTTCTTTGCCCTGAACCCTGACCGCAGCTGGTCGCCGTTCAGTACCTTCACCTACTTTCCCCTGGAGTTCTTCAACGCTCTGGCACAGTTCGGCGACCTGACCGGCAATGGCCTCAGTTCACTGGCGCTGATCGGTCCAAAAAGCGTGCGTCTTTATCCCAGCCTCCGGGAAGACGGTTTTGGGCCCGCGAAGGACGTGCCCCACGAGCCCGACAACGACAGCCTGCCGCTGTTCAGCACTTCACGCAGCGAGCTGGTGTTTCTGGGCCGTATGCTGGGTAGCGATTTGCCGGACCTGTGCCGCATTCGCAACGACGAGATCAAATGCTGGCCGAACCTGGGCCACGGACGTTTCGGCAAAGGGTTCGTCATGGACACCTTGCCCTTCGAGTACGGGAAGTTCGACGCGGCGCGGGTACGAATCGCCGACCTCGATGGCAGCGGTGCCCCGGCACTGATTTATCTGGATTCGGATCACTTCGATACCCAAACCGATGCCGGCGGCCATCTGCAGCACACTCGCTACAACATTGCGGGGCAACTCAAGCAAGTCATGCTTCAACTCGACACCGCCAGCCCGCGTCAAGACATTCTCAAAGACGCGCAGTACAACGCCGACGGCAAAGTCATCGAACAGCGCGCCGGCAATGGCGTAGTCAGCATCTGGGGCTACAACCCCATCGACGGTCGACTGCATACGCTCAAAGCCGGAATACCTGGTAAAGCGCTGTGCCAGGACCTTGAGTACCTCCACGATCGCGTGGGCAATGTGCTGCGCATCGAAGACCACACACTGAGCACGGTGTTCTTCGCCAACCAGCGCGTCGATGGACTTCGCACATTCGCCTATGACTCGCTGTACCGTCTGATCCGGGCGAGTGGTTTCGAGGCCGAAAAACCCAATCCTCAGCCAAGCTTGCCTGATTTGATCACGCCCATCGACCCCGGTCGCCGCTTCAACTACACCCAGCACTACGATTACGACCGGGGCAACAACCTGACGAAGTTATGTCACCGCCGCGACGGCAATAACTTCACTCGCCAAATGTGCATCGATGAACACAGCAACCGGGGGGTGAGCTGGGAAGAAGGCGATCCGGTACCGATTTTCAAAAATCTCTTCGACCCCCACGGCAACCAGCTATTACTGCAACGTGGCCAGCCCATGAGCTGGAACACCCGCGATCAACTGGCCAAAGTGACCTTGCTCACCCACAGCAACGGCCTTCCCGACGATGAAGAAACCTATCTCTATAGCCAAGGTGTGCGGGTCTACAAACACCATGTGTGGCATACCCCATCCGCCAACCACTTCCACGACGTGCGCTATTTGCCAGGACTGGAAATCCGCACCCGCAGCGATGGCCAGCAACTGCACGTCATCACCCTGTCGACCGGCGTGGGCAGTGTGCATTGCCTGCATTGGGTCAGTGGAATACCTGCCGACATCGAGCCCGATCAATTGCGTTACCACCTCGGCGATCACCTCAATTCCATCGCTCTGGAGCTGGATCGCAATGGCGCCTTGATCAGCCTGGAGTTCTATTACTCCTACGGCGGTACCTGCTGGTACGCAGCGCGGTCAGAGGTGGAGGCCGATTACAAGACCCTTCGCTATTCGGGCAAGGAGATGGATGTCAGTGGGCTTTATTACTATGGCGCCCGGTATTACGCGCCGTGGTTGTGGCGTTGGGTCAGCCCCGATCCCGCGGGGAATGTGGACGGGTTGAATCGGTACCAAATGGTCGGCAGCAACCCCATTCGTTCCATTGATAACGGCGGTACCAACAAAGAAGATCACGAACAGTTACGGCAAGATCTGACTTACTACGCCAGTGTCTTGTCCACCTTGGGCAAGGAACTGAAATCCTTGAACTATCAGATCAATAACAGTTTCAACTCAACTGACATCAATAAACGCCTGATTAAGAACCTGACGTTCCACGCTGCAAAAGGATTGGCCAAAGAAGGTGTATCTACAGCGACAAAGCTTGCTTTACCCGGTGTCCCAGGCCCCATCGTAGCCTTTGCAGCTTCATTTATTACAGGCCTGATCGCAGACGAACTTGGCAAGAAGGGGGAATTCTCAACCTCGATGCTACCCAACGCTTCAAAACTTGATCCACATACAATACACGCTGAGTCCACCGGACTTTTCACCCGGCAAAAAGTAAAAAATATCATGGGTTCCTATGATCCACGAACCAGCCAAGGGCAGGAAAAATCCGCAAAGCTGGCGGTATCAATTACGCTTGGAGAAGCGGGCCTTCCCGCTGCAAGCAGCATTATCGAGGCTGGAACCTCCATCAAAGATGCGGGTATCGCCCATATCGGCATACCAGAGGAAAGCATTGAAGCGTTACGCTTCGGGCTCGTTCGGATTGTGGAGTTACTCGAGCAAGACGGAAGCGACGTACCGGCAGCCTTCAATACCTTAGGGGTCCCCGAGTTTTATGCAGACGGCGTAAAAGGTGCTGCACATAAGGTATTTGACAGTGCAACCGGCCATCTCGGAACAAACGATTCAAAAACAATCAAACTCGAAAAACTTGAGCAAAAGAGGGAGACCCGCATCGCCCAGGCAGAACGAGGCATCGTATTGCTTGATAAGTATTCCGAATACATCAGGAAAAGATGACGATCGACACCTCTCTGGAGCCATCCCGACTTTTCAGGTTCTCCATGCTATGGTGCTTTCCCCTACCTGAACTGTCGCAACATGTTCCCGACCTTTCGCTCCTTGCGTCTGACGCTCTACGTCCTGATGATCCTCGCCGGTGCGGCCCTGGCCGCCGGTCTTGCCATGCGCCACGCCGAACGCCAGGCCCAGGTGGACGACGCCGCCCGCGCCAATCAACAATTGGCGCTGTACGCCAATTCCCTGCATACCCTGATCGAACGCTACCGCGCGCTGCCTGCCGTGCTTGCATTGGACCCGGAACTGCGTTCGGCGCTCGATGGCCCGGTCAGCCCGCAGCAGCAAGACGCACTCAACCGCAAACTGGAAAAGATCAACGGTGCGGCGCAGTCGTCCACCCTGGAACTGCTGGATCACACGGGCCTTGCGGTGGCTGCCAGTAACTGGCGTTTGCCCAGCAGCTACGTTGGCCACAATTACGGTTTCCGCCCTTATTTCAGCCAGACCCGCAGCCAGGGCGCCGGGCGCTTTTACGCGGTGGGCGTGACCAGTGGAATTCCCGGCTATTTTCTGTCCAGTGCGGTGACAGGCGATAACGGCGAGTTTCTCGGCGCCATGGTGGTGAAACTCGAGTTTCCAGAGCTGGAACGTGAATGGCGTCAGGGCAGCGACACCCTGCTGGTCAGCGATGCGCGGGGCATTGTGTTTATCGCCAATCAGCCGGGATGGCGCTATCGGTTGCTGGGCGCGCTGTCAGACACTGATCGCGCCGAGCTCAAAGCCACGCGCCAATACGACAAGCAGCCGCTGACCCCGCTCGATCATCAGCCGATTCGGCACTTTGACCAGAACAGTTACCTGGCCCGCGTCGACGGTCCCGATGGTGCGGCGGATTACCTGTGGGAGTCGCTGCCCTTGAGCACCGAAGGCTGGACCTTGCACCTGCTGCGTCGCCCGCAAGTGGCCTTCGAAGACTTGCGTAACGCCGGGCTGGCCGCCGCCGGAGTGTGGCTGACACTGGTGTTTTTGCTGCTGTTCCTCAGTCAACGTTGGCGTCTGGCCAGGTTGCGCCAGCGCAGCCGCGAAGAGCTCGAGCGCCTGGTCGAAGAGCGCACCCGCGATTTGCGCACCGCCCAGGACGGTCTGGTGCAATCGGCCAAACTCGCGGCGCTGGGGCAAATGTCGGCGGCCCTGGCCCATGAAATCAACCAGCCACTCACTGCCCAGCGCATGCAGCTCGCGACCTTGCGCCTGCTGCTCGATCACGGCCGCGTCGACGATGCGTATAAAGCGCTGAAGCCGGTGGATGAGATGTTGACGCGCATGGCCGCCCTCACCGGCCACCTCAAGACATTCGCGCGCAAAAGCCCCAGTGGATTGCGCGAGCGGCTGGACCTGGCATCGGTGGTCGATCAATCGCTGCAACTGCTCGACGCCCGGCTGCGCGATGAACAGATCGACTGCGTCTTGCACCTGAGTCGCCCGGCCTGGGTGCGCGGCGATGCAATTCGCCTGGAACAGGTGCTGATCAATCTGCTGCGCAACGCCCTCGATGCGATGCGTGACAAACCGCTCAAGCGCCTGGAAATCCGTCTTGAAGCCGACGAACAGCTATGGTGCCTGAGCGTCGCCGACAACGGCGGCGGTATTGCGCCGCAGGATCTGCCCAATGTCTTCGACCCGTTCTTCACCACCAAACCGGTGGGTGATGGCCTGGGCCTCGGGCTGGCGGTATCGTTCGCCATCGTGCATGAACTTGGTGGTCGCCTGAGCGCCGACAATCACGGCGACGGCGCGGTTTTCACCCTCACGTTGCCCATCGATCTGGAGGCGCACATTCAATGTTGAACTCGGTGATCGTGGTCGACGATGAGAGCAGTATTCGGGATGCCGTCGAACAGTGGCTGAGCCTCTCGGGGTTCGAGGTCCAGCTGTTCAGCCGCGCCGATGAATGCCTGGCGCAGCTGCCGGCAAATTTTCCCGGAGTGATCCTCAGCGACGTGCGGATGCCCGGCATGACCGGCCTGGAACTCCTGGCCCGGCTGCAACAGTTGGACACCGATTTGCCGGTGATCCTGCTGACCGGTCACGGCGATGTGCCGATGGCCGTTGAAGCCATGCGCGATGGCGCCTACGACTTCCTCGAAAAACCCTTCAGCCCCGAAACCTTGCTCAGCAGCCTGCGCCGGGCGCTGGACAAACGTCGACTGGTACTGGAAAACCGTGCCCTGCACGAACAAGCCGACAACCGCAGCAAACTCGACGCCAGCCTGCTGGGCGTCTCCCGTGGTTTGCAGACCCTGCGCCGCCAGGTGCTGGACCTCGCGGCGCTGCCGGTGAACGTGCTGATCCGCGGCGAAACCGGCAGTGGTAAAGAGTTGGTCGCCCGTTGCCTGCATGATTTCGGCCCGCGCGCTGACAAGCCGTTCGTGGCACTGAACTGTGCGGCGATCCCCGAGCAGCTGTTCGAAGCCGAGTTGTTCGGTCATGAAAGCGGCGCCTTCACCGGTGCTCAGGGCAAACGTATCGGCAAGCTTGAATACGCCGATGGCGGCACCTTGTTCCTCGATGAAATCGAAAGCATGCCGCTGGCTCAGCAGGTCAAATTGCTGCGCGTGTTGCAGGAGCAAAAGCTCGAACGGCTGGGCTCCAACCAGAGCATTCACGTGGACCTGCGGATCATCGCCGCGACCAAGCCCGACCTGCTGGATGAAGCCCGCGCCGGGCGTTTTCGCGAAGACCTGGCGTATCGGCTGAACGTCGCGGAGTTGCGCCTGCCGCCGTTGCGCGAACGGCGTGAGGACATTCCATTGTTGTTCGAGCACTTCGCTCATGCCGCCGCACAGCGGCTGGGACGCAGCTTTCCCCCTCTGAGTGGCCCGCAGTTGAGTCGGTTGCTGAGCCACGACTGGCCGGGCAATGTGCGCGAACTGGCGAACGTCGCCGAGCGTCAGGTGCTGGGCCTGGGTGAACCGGAACCGGTCGGCATCGAGCCCGGCCAGTCCCTTGCCGCCCAGCAGGAAGCCTTCGAAGCCCACTGCCTGCGAGCCGCGCTGACCCGGCACAAGGGCGACATCAAAGCCGTGCTGGAAGAACTGCAACTGCCGCGCCGGACCTTCAATGAAAAGATGCAGCGGCATGGGCTGACCCGAGAGATGTTCCTGCGAGAAAGCTGAGTTTTTGTAGTGTCTGTACTGGCCTCATCGCGAGCAAGCTCGCTCCCACACTGACTGAGTCAGGCTCGGATTTTGTGTATGCCGCCGATCCACTGTGGGAGCGAGCTTGCTCGCGATGACGCAGGTACAGGCAACGCAAATCAATGAACTGAATAAGCGATTTTCCGCTCACGCCCCCTTCAAAATAAGCGGTTTTCCGCTCACTCATTCCTTCAAACCCCTCTAAACCGCCCCTCTCCCCCTTGGCACAGCTCCTGCTATAGCTCTCGCAGGCTGCGTTTACGCGCGCTCCACAAAAACAATTAAATGAAGGATCCGTCATGGATAACTCACAAACCCTGCCTCTTGGGTCGGCAGCTGTGCCTGCCAAAGAAAAGACCACGGCCAGCCGCATCAAATCGATCTTCAGCGGCTCTGTCGGCAACATGGTCGAGTGGTACGACTGGTATGTCTACGCCGCCTTCTCGCTGTACTTCGCCAAAGCCTTTTTCCCCAAAGGCGACACCACCGCCCAACTGCTGAACACCGCTGCGATTTTCGCCGTGGGCTTCCTGATGCGCCCGATTGGCGGCTGGCTGATGGGCCTGTATGCCGACCGTGCCGGACGTAAAGCCGCGCTGATGGCGTCGGTGTACCTGATGTGCTTCGGCTCGCTGATCATCGCGTTGAGCCCGGGTTATGAAACCATCGGCGTCGGCGCACCGATTCTGTTGGTGTTCGCCCGCTTGCTGCAGGGCCTGTCGGTCGGTGGCGAGTACGGCACCTCGGCGACTTACCTGAGCGAGATGGCGACCAAGGAACGTCGCGGCTTCTTCTCGAGCTTCCAGTACGTCACGCTGATCTCCGGCCAACTCATCGCCCTGGGCGTGTTGATCGTGCTGCAGCAAACCCTGACCACTGAACAACTGTACGACTGGGGCTGGCGCATTCCGTTTGGCATCGGTGCACTGTGTGCCATCGTTGCGTTGTACCTGCGTCGCGGCATGGAAGAAACCGAGTCGTTCACCAAGAAAGAGAAGTCCAAAGAAAGCGCGATGCGCACCCTGCTGCGTCATCCCAAGGAACTGATGACCGTGGTCGGCCTGACCATGGGCGGCACCCTGGCCTTCTACACCTACACCACCTACATGCAGAAATACCTGGTGAACACGGTCGGCATGAGCATCTCCGACTCCACCACCATTTCGGCAGCCACACTGTTTCTGTTCATGTGCCTGCAACCGGTCATCGGCGGCTTGTCGGATAAAGTCGGGCGGCGGCCGATCCTGATTGCCTTCGGCATTCTCGGCACCCTGTTCACCGTGCCGATCCTCACCACCCTGCACACCATCCAGACCTGGTGGGGCGCGTTCTTCCTGATCATGGCGGCGCTGATCATCGTCAGCGGCTATACCTCGATCAACGCGGTGGTCAAAGCCGAACTGTTCCCCACCGAAATCCGCGCCCTGGGTGTGGGCCTGCCGTATGCGCTGACGGTGTCGATCTTCGGCGGTACCGCTGAATACATCGCCCTGTGGTTCAAGAGCATCGGCATGGAAACCGGTTATTACTGGTATGTCACGGCCTGCATCGCGGTGTCGTTGCTGGTGTATGTGACTATGAAGGACACCCGCAAGCACTCGCGGATCGAGACTGACTGACCGCGTTTGGCAGTCACTGCAACGGTGACTGCCATGGCCCCATCGCGAGCAAGCTCGCTCCCACATTGGATCGATGTCAGACACAAAGTCTGTGCCTGACTCGGTCAGTGTGGGAGCGAGCTTGCTCGCGATGGCCGCGCCTCGGTCCCGAGCCGATCAAGACAACTCAGCAGCCCCACGACTCGCGTACTTGTTCTGCACACCACCAATCCCCCCGCCAAACCCGCGACGAACCGATAACGATCCGTTAATGCCCTGACCACACTCTTGCGCTATCGCCGTTTGAATCCATATCGACGTCTCGTGCGTATACACAATGCAGGCCTCGAAGCAGCGTCTGGAAATACTCTGCCACGGCCTTAACATCTATTTAATCGATTGTTTTTAGCATTTATTTGCGCTTTTTAATCAATTTTATGTGCGTAGTATGAGCTCCATACCCAACGCACAACACGCAAACACACTTGGAGTACACATCATGAAAACCAAACTGATCTTCGCTCTGACTCTCTCCGTACTGGCCGCCAACACCTTCGCCGCCGACGGTTACGACCGCACCGGTTCTGGCGCTTTCACCGCTGAACGCTCTGCCGCTGTGGCGGCTGATGGTTACGATCACACGGGCTCGGCGTCTTTCGCCGCTGATGGCTTCGATCGCACCGGCTCCGCCAAAGTCGCTGCTGACGGCTTCGATCGCACTGGCTCGGCCAAGGTTGCCGCTGACGGCTTCGACCGCACCGGCTCGGCCAAAGTCGCTGCTGACGGTTTCGACCGCACCGGCTCGGCCAAAGTCGCTGCTGATGGCTTCGATCGCACTGGCTCGGCCAAGGTCGCATCTGACGGCTTTGATCACACCGGTACCGCTGACGCTATCGCCGCCGATGGTTTTGATCGCACCGGTACTGCCGCCGCTATCGGCTAACACCTTGGGCAGACTTCACAGCCCGGCTTCGGCCGGGCTTAGTTGTTTCAGGGGGAACAAGAAATGTCTAAAGCCAACACAATCCCTGTGGGAGCGAGCTTGCTCGCGATAGCGGTCAGTCAGTCACATCAATGCTGGATGTGCCGCCATCATCGCGAGCAAGCTCGCTCCCACATTGGCTCTCATTGTTTTGATGTTCCATGACAGCTGGAAATAAGCCTTCAGCCCTTGCACTATGACCTTCATCCCTTCAAGCCTTGCATTCAGGAACCCGCGCAATGCCCGACGACATTCACTACTACGAACCTGCCCTGGGCCATGGCCTGCCCCACGACCCGTTCAACGCCATCGTCGGCCCGCGGCCTATCGGCTGGATTTCCTCGCAGGACGCCGAAGGCCGGCTGAACCTGGCGCCGTACAGTTTTTTCAACGCGTTCAACTACATTCCGCCGATCATCGGGTTCTCAAGCATTGGCCGTAAAGACAGCCTGAACAACATCGAGCAGACCGGCGAATTCGCCTGGAACCTGGCCACCCGTCCGCTCGCCGAGCAGATGAACCAGAGCTGCGCGACGGTCCCGGCCGACGTCAACGAGTTCGAACTGGCCGGGCTGACGCCGGCAGCCTCGAAAATCATTCAGGTGCCGCGCGTCGCTGAAAGCCCGGTGTCCTTCGAGTGCAAGGTCACGCAGATCATTCAGTTGCAACGTGCAGACAAGGAAGTGGTGCCGAGCTGGCTGATCCTCGGCGAAGTGGTCGCCGTGCATATCGCCAAGTGGCTGCTCAAGGATGGGGTGTACGACACCGCCGCGGCAGAACCGATTCTGCGCGGCGGTGGGCCGGCGGATTACTTTCAGTTGGGGCCTGAGGCCTTGTTCAAGATGTTCCGCCCGGGGGCGACCAAGGCATAAGCCAAAGGGTTACCAGACCAGTTCGCCGTCTTCGGCGACGTCGGTCAACTGCTCAAGCTTCTGCTCGGCAGCCTGATCGGCTTCGAAGGCGGTCTTGAATTTCTGTTCATCGAGGATTTTGTGAAAACGCGGGGCGCCTGAGCCACCCAGGGCTTTGACGGCGATGGCGGCGCTGTAGCCTCCCTCACCCGGTACTACGGCGGAAACAGCTTCGAACTGTGCAAACTCTTTACGTGCCATGTCGCGGATCCTGGCCAATGGAAAGTCGGCCATTCTAAACCGTCAACTGGCCAACTGGTGTAGTGACGCGCTGTTGAACTGCGGATATTCGCCGCGAGCCTGAGCTGCCGAGACTTCGCTGAAGGTATGGAAATCCAGGCTGTTGACCACCAACTCTTGCACCAGCTCGGCAAAGATCTGCATGGCCGGGGTGCCGAAATAGGCGGTCATGGCCTGCTGGTCAACCCAAAAACCGGACACCAGCCACAGTTCGGGATCGCATAACGAATGCTGCAAGGCAAAGTGCAGGCAACCGCTGGCCTGACGCGACGGTTCGATCAGGCTGCTCAAACGCGCGCCCAACTCCATCGAGCGGCCTGCACGAGCGCGGACAAAAGCCATATGGCTGACGGGGATCTGCGTGGACATGTTCGACTCTCCCTGATGTAGACGATCTGCAGCCTGAGAGAAGCTGCAACAGGGACAGAGATTAAGCGACAGGCGCCAGGCCCGTTAGTCGATTCCTGCCGGCTTATTGCACAATCCTGCACCCGCAGCTGACTGCCGCCAAACCAGTGCCAGGTCAGCTGCGCAAATGTGACAAAGGGGTTTCAAGCAAGTTTTCCCGCGTTCTGTTCACGTTCTCTATGCTGAATCCGACCACACAGCAGGATCAGGCAAGTTTTGCGCAGGATTCGCCTACCACCTGGACTTGCACAAATTTAAGCTGTGCTCATCCCATCTCCTTGCCGAGGATGTTTTGCATGCCATCTCTGGATTCCACTCACGCCCCGCTGGACGCCAACATGGAAAAACAGCGTGTGGAGCTCTCGGCAATCATTCGTCGCAATACCTGCGAGGATGGCAGCTACGCGACGGCCATCGGTTCGTTGTTTTTGTCTCGGCACAGCCAGTCCCACGACTTCGCCCCGGTGCTCGCGCAACCGGCACTGTGCATCATGGCCCAAGGGCGCAAGGAAGTTCGGCTGGCCGACGAAGTCTTCAACTACGACCCGCTTAACTATCTGGTGGTCTCGGTCTCGATGCCGCTCAGCGGGCGGGTGGTCGATGTCTCGCCCGAGGAACCGATCCTGGCCTTGCGCCTGGATATCGACCCGGCGGAAATCACCGCATTGATCGCCGACGCCGGGCCCATCGGCGTGCCCACCCGCCCTGCCGGACGTGGCCTGTATGTCGAACAGCTGGATCAGCCGATGCTCGATGCCGTGCTGCGTCTGGCGCGCTTGCTCGACACCCCGAAAGACATCGCCATGCTCGCGCCGCTGATTCGTCGGGAGATTCTCTATCGCTTGTTGCGCAGCCCACAGGGCCATCGGCTGTATGAGATCGCCGTCGCCAACAGCCAGAGCCATCGCATCGGTCAGGCGATCAAATGGCTCAACGGCAACTATGAGCAGCCGTTGCGCATTGATGAATTAGCCAAGGAAGTGAACTTGAGCGTGTCGACCCTGCACCATCGCTTCAAGGCGATGACAGCGATGAGTCCACTGCAGTATCAGAAGCAACTGCGTCTGCAGGAAGCGCGGCGCTTGATGCTCGCCGAGGGCATCGACGCCTCGGCGGCAGGATACCGCGTGGGCTATGAAAGCCCCTCGCAGTTCAGCCGCGAGTACAGCCGACTGTTTGGTGCGCCGCCGTTGCGGGATCTGGCGCGGTTGCGGATGTCTGTTTGATCAGACTTTTCGGCAGGCTGTGCCGGCCTCATCGCGAGCAAGCTCGCTCCCACAGTGGATCATTTGTGAATACAGATTCTGTGAACACAACCGATCACCTGTGGGAGCGAGCTTGCTCGCGATAGCGCCAGTTAAAGCAACCCGTCTCTAAAGTCAGGCGCCGAGTACGCGGCAGGCTTCAGATGGAATGGTCACCGACACCGGGTTGCCGATGCTCAGGCCAATGCCCTGGCATGGCGTGCTCAACGCTGTCAGCGACACCCCGGAACACTCGACCGTGGTTTCGATGGTCGCGCCGATATCGCGCACGAACGTCACCCTGCCCAGCAAGCGATTACCGGCAGTTGCCTGTGGGTGCGACAGCTGCAGGTCCTCGGGACGCACCAGCATCTTGACCTTTTCGCCCACCACGATGCTGCTGCAAATCGGCACCTGAAGCGCATCGCCACCGGGCAAACCGACTTTGCCGTCACCCAATGCGGTGGCCGGGAAAATGTTCCCCGAGCCGATAAAGTCGGCGACGAACTCGTTGGCCGGATGCCGGTAGATCTCGATCGGCGTGCCGACCTGCTGCACCCGATTCTGCCCCAGCACCACCACGATATCGGCCATGGTCATGGCTTCGCGCTGGTCGTGGGTGACCATGATGGTGGTGATGTTCAAGCGTTGCTGAAGCTGACGAATCTCCACTTGCATCGATTCGCGCAGCTTGGCATCGAGGGCCGACAGCGGTTCGTCGAGCAGGAGGATTTTCGGGTGCGAGGCAATCGCCCGGGCAATCGCTACGCGTTGGCGTTGTCCACCCGAGAGCTTCGCAACCGGGCGATCAATCATTTCTTGCAACTGAATCAGTTCCAGCAACTCCACCACCCGCGCCTGCTGATCGGCCTTGCTCACACCACGCAGTTTCAGCGGATAGGCAATGTTCTCGCCGACCGTCATGTGCGGGAACAGCGCCAGCGACTGAAACACCATGCCAAAGTTGCGCAGGTGCGCCGGTGTGTTGCCGATGTCTTCACCGTCCAGACGAATCTCGCCGCCGGAGAGGGTTTCCAGGCCGGCGATCATTCGCAGCAAGGTGGTTTTGCCACAGCCCGAAGGGCCAAGAAAACACACCAGCTTGCCCTCAGGCAGGTGCAGATTGACGTCCTTGACCGCACACGCCGTGCCGTAACGTTTCTCGACGTTTTCCAGAATCAAACCAGTCATGTTGCTTACCTCAAATCAAAAGGAAACGCCACCTTCACCAACCAGCTTCTCCAACGCCCAGATCAGGACGAAGTCGATCAGCACGATCAGCACGGCAAACGAGAATACGGTTGGGTCCAGCGACGACACGGTGCGGCTGAACATCCAGATAGGCACGGTCATGACATCGATGGTGTAGAGGAAGTAGGTCACGGTGAATTCGTTGAACGAGACAATGAACGCCAGCAGCATCCCGGCCAGGATCCCCGACTTCATCAACGGCACGACCACATCGACAATCGCCCGCGTCGGCGAAGCGCCGAGCATCTGTGCGGCCTCTTCGACTTCACTGCCGATAGACAGCATCGCCGCGGTGCAGTTTTTCACCACAAACGGCAAGGCCAGGATCACGTGAGCAATCACCAGTCGCGAAACCGTCATCTGGAACGGCAGGCTGTCGAACACCAGCAACAACGCCAGGCCCAGTACCACCATCGGAAACACCAACGGCAGCGACATCAATTGCAGTGCAACGGCTTTGCCACGGAACTCCAGACGGGTCAGCGCATACGCCGCCGGCACCGCAACAAGGGTGGCGAAGATCATGGCCATGAACGACACCATCAGGCTGGTGGTCATGGCTTTGCCCAGGCTCAGCACATCGCTGGCGTCCGGGGACACGAAGGTGTGCCAGGCGGCCTTGTACCATTGCAGGCTGTAACTGCTGGGCGGGAAGTCGAGGTTCGAAGAACCACTGAACGACATGACGATCATGGTCAGGATCGGCAACACCGCCAGAAACAGGATGACACCTGAAAGGATCCCGGCAAATTTACCGGTATCGCCTGGCAACAGCGACAGGCGCTTCTTGCTCAACGTGCTCATTGCGAAGCCTCCAGCATGCGCCGACGACGGCCAGTGATGTATTCGGACAAGGTCATGATGGCCAGCGTGGTGACGATCAGCACCACACCCGCCGCAGAGGCGGCCGGCCAGTTCATCAGCGGGGCGATCTGGTCATGCACCATCACTGCAAGCATCGGCACCCGCCGGCCACCGAGCAGCAAAGGCACCACAAAGCTGCTGGCGTTGTAGGCGAATACCAGGGTCGCACCGGTGATGATTCCCGGCATGCTCATCGGCAGCACCACCTGGAAAAACACCTTCAAGCGGCTCGCGCCCAAGGTCGCCGCGGCTTCCTCGTAAGTACGGGCAACGCCGCGCATGGCGCTGGCAATCGGCAACACGGCCAACGGGAAAGCGGTTTGTACCAGGCCCATCAATACGCCGTTCTGGTTGTAGAGCAGCATGATCGGACGCTTGATCAGGCCCAGGCCCATCAGTGCCTGGTTGAGCATCCCGCCAGGCCCTAGGATCACCAGCCAGCCGTAGCTTTGCAGCAACAGGTTGACCAGCAACGGCAACAGCACGGCGGCCAGGAACACTCGACGCAGCAACGGCGAGGTCAGGCGCGACATGGTGTACGCCACCGGAATCGCCAGCAGCACGGCAATCACCGCGCTGATCAATGCCAGACGCAAGGTCAGCATCAGCGATTTGAGGTAATAGGGTTCCAGCAGCTGGGCATAACTGGCCAGGCTGAAACCGCTCCATTCCGCGCCTTGGGTGCCGACGCTCATGCGCAACACCAGCAGGCTGGCAGCAATCAGCACACCGAGAAACAGCATCGATGGCGAAAGAAATAACCAGGCGCGCGTCGTCGGCGAAACGCCGAAGCGGGGGCGTACGACAGCGGCGCCGACCGTTTGGGTCAGAGGTTGGTGTTCCATAGCAATGGTCTCGTCAATGGAAAGCAGCTGAGTGAACACAGGACGTGAAGCCAGCGCACTTTCCATGTGGGAGCGAGCTTGCTCGCGATGACTGCTCATCAGTCGACGTTGATGTCGACTGACAGTCCGCTATCGCGAGCAAGCTCGCTCCCACAGGGGGGTTGTGGTGCTCCAAAGGGCTGTGTTCGGCAGACGTCAGGAAGAGAAGATTTCCGTGTAACGACGAATCCATTGGTCATGCACAGTCGCCAGGAAGGCGTTGTCGTGCATGATCGCCTTCTCGGCAATCTGCTCCGGCGTCAGGATGTACGGGCTCTTGCGCGCTTCGGCAGAGATGATTGCCTTGGCGTTGACCGGGCCGTTGTAGATGTCTTCGGCCATCTTGCCCTGCACCAGCGGGTCGAGGGAGTGGTTGATGAAGGCATAGGCCAGGTCGGTATCGCCCGGACGGTTCTTCGGCATGACCGACTGCATCAGGTCGGTGTAGAAACCTTCCTTCATGCCAAAGGTTGCACTCAGACCGTAGGCCGGGTCGCGAATCTGTTTCGGGAAGAACGCGGGAGCGTACAGACCCCCCATGTCCAGGGAGCCGGTGCGGAACAGCTCGGCGATCTGGTTCGGGTTTTCGCCCAGGGTCACCACGCGGCTCTTGAGCTCGGCGAGTTTCTTGAAGCCGGGTTCGATGTTGTGTTCGTCACCACCGGCCAGTTTGGCGGCGATGATGATCAGGTCCATGGCCTCGGTCCAGTTCGGCGGCGGCAGGAAAATGTTCGGCGCCAGGTCTGCGTCCCACAGGGCCGCGTAACTGTCCGGGGCTTCTTTCTGCGTGCGGCTGCTGTAGACGAGGCTGTTGCACCAGAGCAGGTAACCGATACCGTGACCGTTGGCCCCGGTGCGGTATTTCTCCGGTACGTCGATCAGGTTGGGAATGCGGTTCAGGTCAGGCTTTTCCAGCAACCCGGCAGCGGCCAGGCCTTCAGCGCCGACGCCAGCCAGGGTGATGACGTCGTATTGCGGGCGATCACCACCGGCCTTCAGTTTGGCGACCATTTCCGAAGTACTGCCGGTACGGTCCGCGATGACCTTGGCGCCGGTCTTGGCTTCAAAGGTCGCGGCGATGTTGCGCAGCGCCGCAAGCCCGGTGTCATCGGACCAGGTCAACAGCCGCAGGGTCTTGCCCTGAAAGCGTGTATCGCTGGCGTTGGCGCGGATGAACGGCATGCTCATGGCGGCCGCCGCAACCGATGCAACACCGACGGTCTTGATGAATTGTCTTCTGTTCAGATCATGATCGCCCATGAAGGACTCCCTTTATTGTTGTAGGTATGAGTTAGGAGCATCCCTTGCGCCCGCGCTCTTCGATCCGCTGCCAGCCCCCGTGTTACAAGGGTTGTAGCGAGGTCTGCGGGTTCATCCTGAGGTCACGCAAAACGCGCAACAATCGAAAAAAAATCATTGGTGCCATGTCCCTGGCGCATGCCTCGTTACGAGGCATGCGTGGGCCGTTTTCGTGCCGTCAGACGGCGCGAATCACGTGCTTTATTTCTTGAAACGCCTGCAGGCCCCACGGCCCCAACTCGCGGCCGATGCTGCTCTGCTTGTAGCCGCCCCACGCCGTCTGCGGGAAGATCACCTGCGGCGCGTTGATCCACACCAGCCCCGCCTGCAAGGCGTTGGCGACCCGTTCGGCGGTCACCGGGTCACGGCTGACCACGCTGGCCACCAGACCGAACTGGCTGTCGTTGGCCAACTCGATCGCCTCTTGCTCCGTGGCAAAACTGCGCACACAGAGCACCGGACCAAAAATCTCTTCACACCACAACGCACTGTCGAGGGGCACTTCAGTGAAAATGGTCGGCCGCAAAAAATAGCCATGCGGCAGATCGGCAGGCCGGTCACCGCCACACACCAGCCGCGCCCCCGCGCTCAAGCCGCGATCAATGTGGCCCAGCACGCGCTGGTATTGCGCCTGATTGACCAACGCGCCCATTTCAACCTCGGGGTCAAACGGGTCAGCCACGCGAATCGCCTCGGCCCCCGCCGTCAGACGCAGCAGGAATTCGTCCGCCAGTTCATCGGCAACCAACACCCGGCTGGTGGCCGAACACATCTGTCCGGCGTTGAAGAAACCACCGCCACAGGCCAGCTCGACGGCCAGGTCGAGATCGGCATCCGCCAGCACCAGCAGCGAGGATTTGCCACCCAGTTCCAGGCTCACACCTTTGACGGTTTCCGCCGCACGCTGCATGACCTGAACGCCGACCGCGTTGCTGCCGGTGAAAGAAATTTTCGCTACACGCGGATCAGCCGACAGCGGTGCACCAACCGCCAGGCCCGTACCGCAGACCAGGTTGAACACACCGTCGGGCAAGCCGCTCTCGGCGATGATCGCCGCCAGTTCCAGCTCCGGCAGCGGCGTGACTTCCGAAGGTTTGAGTACCACGCAGCACCCCGCCGCCAAGGCTGGCGCGAGCTTCCAGGCGGTGGTGACCATCGGGAAGTTCCACGGCACGATCAACCCGACCACACCGCACGCTTCACGGCGCACGCGGGCGGCGAAGTCTTCGCTCGGCAGTTCCACAACGCGGTCCTGGCCGGCGTCCAGCGCTTCGGCCAGACCCGCGTAATACTCGAACGTGGCGATCACGTCGTCGACGTCGATGCCCGCTTCGAACTGTGGCTTGCCGTTGTTGCTCGACTGCAAATGCATCAAGCGCTCGCGGCGTGCCTGCACTCCATTGGCGATCTTGCGCAGCACCGCGCCGCGTTCGGCACCGCTGGTTTTCGACCACTGCACAAACGCCGCGCTGGCCGCCGTGACCGCTTGATCGACCGCGCGCTGATCGCCGCCTTTGACGGTGGTCAACAGCGCTTCGGTCGCCGGATTTATGACCCGCAAGTGCTCGTCGCCGGCCGACCATTGGCCGTCGATGTACAGCCCTTCCTGGATGATTGGAAAGCTCATGCCGACACCGCCTTCATCCACTGGGTCTGATCGACTTCGATCAGGGTCGGGCCCTGGCGATCGGTGGCCGCACGCAGTGCAGCGCGCAGCTCTTCAACGCCGTTGACGGCATGTGCCGCACAGCCCAGGCCTTTGGCCACGGCGATGAAATCCGGGGTGTAGATGTCGACGCCAACCGGTTCGATGTCGCGGTTGACCATGTACTTCTTGATCTCTTCGTAGCCCTGGTTGTTCCACAGCAGGACGATGACCGGGGTGCGTGCTTCCACCGCGCTGGCCAGTTCCGGCAAGGTGAATTGCAGGCCGCCATCGCCGATCAGGCACACCACCGGTGGACGACTGTTGCGCTCCTGACCACCACCGAGCCACGCGCCGATAGCCGCCGGCAAGGCATAGCCGAGGGTGCCGTAACCGGTCGACGAGTTGAACCAGCGACGCGGGCGCTCCGGGTTGAATGTGAGGTTGCCGGTGTACACCGGTTGGGTCGAGTCGCCGACAAATACCGCTTCCGGCAACTCATCCTGCACGGTGTGCAAGAACAAGGTCTGCGCACGGGTTGGCGCGTCCCAGATGGTTTCAAGTTCGGCACGCAAGCTGGCGGCACGAGCCTGGCCCCAGTCGCTGCTGCGTTCGGCCAGCGAATATTTGGCCACGCCGTCGAGCAAGGCCTGGGCCGCGCTTTGTGCGTCGGAGACCAGCGCCACCTTCGGCGGGTAGTTGCGCACGGTCTGGTCCGGATCGATGTCGACCCGCAGCAAAGTGCCCGGAATCTCAAAGCCGCCGGCAAAGGTCACGTCGTAGTCGGTCTCGGCCAGCTCAGTGCCGATGGCCAGTACCACATCGGCGTCAGCTACCAGGGCACGGGTGGCCACCAGCGTTTGGGTCGAACCGATCAGCAACGGGTGAGCCGACGGCAGCATGCCTTTGGCATTGATGGTCAGCGCCACCGGTGCATCGAGTAATTCGGCGAGCCGGGTCAGCTCGGCCGCCGCGTCAATCGAACCGCCACCGGCGAGGATCAACGGGCGTTTGGCGTTGGCCAACAGTTCGCTCATCTGCGCCACGGCTGACGGCGCTGCACCGGCGCGAGTGATGCTCACCGGTTGGCTGGCGAGCAAAGCATCGGCATCTTCGACCAGCACGTCGAGCGGAATTTCGATGTGTACCGGACGCGGACGACCGGCCTGGAACAAAGCGAAAGCACGGGCCAGCACACCTGGCAATTCGGCAGCGGACATCAGCGTATGGGAGAACGCCGCAACGCCGGCCACCAGTGCGCCCTGGTTCGGCAGCTCGTGCAGCTTGCCGCGTCCGCCGCCCAACTGGCTGCGCGATTGCACGCTGGAGATCACCAGCATCGGGATCGAATCGGCGTAGGCCTGGCCCATGGCGGTGGTGATGTTGGTCATGCCGGGGCCGGTGATGATAAAGCACACACCCGGTTTGCCGCTGGTGCGTGCATAACCGTCAGCCATGAAGCCGGCACCCTGCTCGTGACGCGGAGTAACGTGGTTGATGCTCGAACGGGCCAGCCCGCGATACAGCTCAACGGTATGCACGCCGGGAATGCCGAACACCTGCTCGACCCCGTAACCCTCGAGTAACTTGACCAATACTTCGCCGCACGTCGCCATATCTTTACCCTTCTTGTTCGTTGAGACGCTGGCCCCGCGCGGCATTGGATGGCTCGCCGCGGTGCTCAGTCATGGCGTTATTGGAACGGTCAGCGGGTAGCCGCAACAATCGATAAAAAGTCATACTCGCCATGTCCTCACCTCATGCCTGGCGTCCCATGAAACGACTTCCCCCCCTTCCCGCGCTGCACACGTTCCTGATCACGGCCCAGTGCTGCAATTTCACCCGGGCGGCCGAGCAGCTGCACATCACTCAGGGCGCGGTGAGTCGGCAGATTGCCGGGCTGGAAGAGCATTTGGGCTACACGCTGTTCCACCGTCAGGCACGCGGTTTGAGCCTGACGGCCGAGGGACTCGAGTGGTTGCCACGGATTCAGCAAGTGTTCGGCTTGATCGATGAGGCCGTGGAACAGGTCGGTGCACACCGCGAAACCTTGCAGCTCAAGGCCCCGACCTGCGTCATGCGCTGGCTGCTGCCGCGTTTGCTGCAATGGCAAAAGGAACGTCCGGACGTGCCGGTGGAACTGACCACCACGGTGCAACATGGCGTGGATTTTCATCGCGAGCAGTTCGACGCCGCCGTCATGTATGGCGCACCACCGGACAGTTCACTGGCGTCACTGCACCTGTTTGACGAGCAACTGACGCCGGTCTGTTCGCAGCCACTGCTCGACGGCCCGGTGCCGCTGCACAGCCCGTCAGACCTGAGTCAACATTTGCTGCTGCACCCAACGCGCGATCAGCGGGACTGGAAGGCCTGGCTGAAAGCGGCGGACGTCAACCTCAACACACTCGGCAAGGGTCAGCATTTCGAAACCCTGGACCTGGCGATGTCCGTGGCGTCTCAAGGAACGGGTGTGGCGATTGGGGATTGGTCGTTGATCGGCGATGACCTGAGTGCCGGACGGCTGGTCATGCCTTTTGATTTGAAGGTGAAAACGGGGCTGGGGTATTACCTGGTGTTCCCGCAGAAACCCGGACCGTCGCCACAGCTGCGTGAATTGATGGAGTGGTTGGTGGTGCAGGCGCAGGCGCGTTGAATCTGATCTCAAACGCTTCCCCCCGTAGCAGCTGGCGCAGCCTGCGTTCGAGTGCGCAGCGCTCGTAAAACCTGCACACGCGATTCTTCAGGTAAACCGCATGTGCCGGATTGCGACCGCTACGCGCTCGAACGCAGGCTGCGCCAGCTGCTACAGGGAGCGCGTGGTGTCCTGTGGGTCAGTAGCCTACGGTAAACCGCTGACGGCTATGCGCAGGCTTCTCGACTTCATCAATCATCGCAATCGCGTAGTCGGCGAAGGTGATCCAGCTCTTGCCTTCGGCGCTCACCAGCAGATGGTCCTTGCCCACACGGAAGGTGCCGGTACGCTCGCCTTCGACGAACAGCGCCGACGGTGAAAGGAAGGTCCAGTCCAGATCCTTTTCCTGACGCAAGGTGTCGAGGTAGACGCCACCGGCAGTGGCCTCGGCCTTGTACTCTTCAGGGAAGTTCGGGGATTCGATGACTTTGCTGCCATCCGGCACCAACAGCGAACCGGCACCGCCGACCACCAGCAAACGTTTCACGCCGGCCTTTTTGACCGGCTCGATAATCGCGCTGGCCGGGATCGTCGAAAAGTGTGCCGCGCTGATCACCACATCAGCACCTGCAACCGCCGCTTGCAGCGCCGCGCCGTCGGCAACATCAACATTCTTGCTGACGACTCCGGCACGTGGGCTGATTTTCGAGGTGTCGCGGGCGATGGCGGTGACACTATGACCGCGACGCAGGGCTTCTTCCAGCAGTTGGCTACCGGCACGACCGGTGGCGCCAATGATTGCGATCTTGCTCATGAGATTCTCCAGTTCAAGTGTGACGCGGAGCGTCACGGGCTGCATTCCCACGCGGAGCGTGGGAACGATCAACGATCATTCGGTTACTCAGTGAAACTGGGTTACCACTTCATCTCGCCTTTGGCGACTTTGGCGCTCAGCTCAAGCGAGCTTTCTTCGCCGAGGTTCAGGTAACGCTTTTTCATCGCGGCGATCAACTCGGCCGAGTCTTTGGCCTTGGCAGTTTCAGCGTCGAACGCCTTGATGTAGTCGGCGGTGAAATGCACAGCGGCCAGCGAACGTGCGCTGTCACCCAGGTAATGACCTGGAACGATGGTGTTCGGTTTCAGGCTGTCGATGGTCTTCAGGGTAGTCAACCAGTCGGCATGGGACTGCGCGCTTTGAGTATCGGCCATCCACACATGGATGTTTTCCGCGACCACTACACCGCCGACCACGGCCTTGATCGACGGGATCCAGACAAAGGTCCGGTCCGGTTGCTTGCCGTCCAGGCCAATGATGTCGAGCTGCTTGCCTTCCAGGGTCAGGCTATGGCCCTTGAGCACACCCGGCACGATGGTTTTTGCCGGTGCATCGGCCCCCAGTTTCGGTCCCCAGAACGCTACTTTGCCTTCAACGGTGGCCTTGATGTGATCAACCGTTGGCTGTGAGGCGAGCACTTTGGCTTTCGGGAACGCGGCGGTGAGGGTGTCCAGGCCGAAGTAGTAATCCGGGTCACCGTGGCTGATGTAGATGGTGGTCAATTGCTTGCCGCTGGCGCGGATTTTTTCCACCACCTGTTCGGCCTGGGATTTGCCGAATTGCGCGTCCACCAGAATCGCTTCTTTCTCACCGCTGACCAGTACCGAGGTCACCGGAAAAATCGCAGCGGCGCCCGGGTTGTAGACGTCCAGGGTCAGTGCCGGAGTGGCGGCTGCCGCATGAGCGGCAAAGCCCAGGGTGGCGGTGGCGAGTAAAAGGCGCTTGAGAGAAGTGAAGCCGATCATGGTGCTGCTCCGTTGTGCATAAGCCGTGTTTGGCGATGGGACAGAGCTTAGTTGCCTGACTCGCTACAAAAAATGCGATGCTTGAACATAGTTTGTTTCTGAAAGCGGGCAAATCATGGATCGTCTCCAAGCAATGCGGGTGTTCGTCACCGTCGTCGACCTCGGCAGCCAGTCAGCCGCGGCCGATCATCTGGACCTGTCGCGCCCGGTGGTGTCGCGCTATCTGGCCGAACTGGAGGACTGGGTCGGGGCGCGCTTGATGCACCGCACCACGCGCAAACTCAGCCTGACCACCGCCGGCACCGAGATCCTGCCGCGTTGCCGGCAGATGCTCGATCTGTCGAGCGACATGCAGGCCGCCGTCAGCGAGCCGGACGATGCGCCGCGCGGCTTGCTGCGGATCAGCGTCAGCACCTCGTTCGGCCAGGCGCAACTGGCCGACGCCATGGCGGCGTACGTCAAACGCTTTCCCGGCGTCAGTATCGACATGCAAATGCTCGATCGCACGGTGAACCTGGTGGACGAGCGCATTGACCTCGCGATCCGCACCAGCAACGACCTGGACCCGAACCTGATTGCCCGGCGGCTGACCGTCTGCCGTTCAGTGATCTGCGCCTCCCCCGCCTACCTGCGCGAACACCCGACACCGCAACGGGTAGAGGATTTGAGCCAGCACAATTGCCTGACCCACTCCTACTTCGGCAAAAGCCTCTGGCATTTCGAACAGGACGGCGAGCAGGTTTCGGTGCCAGTGCAGGGCAACATCAGCGCCAACGAAGCCAGCACGCTGTTGCGCGCAGCAATGGCCGGTGCCGGCGTGGCGATGCTGCCCAGCTACCAGGCCGGTGTGCACATCCACAGTGGCGAACTGGTGCGCCTGCTGCCGCACGCCGAACCCCGGCAGATGAACATGTACGCGGTGTACGCCTCACGCAAACACATGCCCGCAGCGCTGCGCAGCATGCTGGATTTTCTGGTGTCGAGATTTCCCGAAACACCTGCGTGGGATGTGGGCCTTTAAAGGCAGAACACCTACCTTGTGGCGAGGGGGGTTTATGGCAACTCACCACCACTGACCTATGCTGATATCAGTACCCCTTAAAACATAAGGGGTACCGGTTCAGAGGTCAGCGCCATGAACGTCAAAACCAGAAGGTATCTCGCGATCTTTATCACTTGCACCGCCGCGCTGGCGTTGTATGGCACCGCCGCCTATCGCGTTGAACAGGCCCGGCAGCTTCCGCGTGAGTACGCCAGCTGCAACTTCGAACGGTGCATTCCACACACCGCGACCCTGAACCTCAAATAACCAGGCCCCTAGCCCAATGCCAGTCGGTTAAGCGCAATCCATGTGGGAGCGAGCTTGCTCGCGATGACGGCATAACATTCGACATCAATGTTGACTGACCCACCGCTATCGCGAGCAAGCTCGCTCCCACAGGTTTGTGCCTTAACTGACAGGCATTAGGGCCCCTAGCCCTCACTATCCTGATCGGCTTTCAAGCGATCCCGAAACGCTTTCGGTGAGATCCCGACGCGGCGCCGAAACAGCCGTGTGAAGTTGGTTGGGTCGGAGAACCCCAACACATCCGACATCTCGTAGATGGTCATGCTGGTGTAGGTCAGCAGTCGTTTGGCCTCCAGCAACTGACGCTCATGCATGATCTGCAATGCCGGTTGTCCCGCCAGCTCGCGGCAGGTGCCGTTGAGGTGGGACACGGAAATCCCCAATCGGTGTGCCAGATCCTCGACCTTCACGTGCTGGCGATAATTCTCTTCCACCAGTTGAATAAACCCGTTGAGGTATTCGCGTGCACGCTGTGGTCGCTGACTGGCGGCGCGGCGCTGAATCACCTGGCGGCTGACCCACACCATGATCACGCTGACCAGCGAATGCATGAGCATTTCGCGTGCGGGCTGGTGCCCGATGTATTCATTCTGCAAGGCTGAAAACAGGCTGTTGAGGTAGTCCGCGTCGCTTCCTGCCGAGTAACTCTCGGCCACTGCCAGGGCATTCACCGAACTGCCCAGTTGCGCTTGAAGATGAGCCACCAGCGGCGCCGCCAGCGTCACCACAAAGCCTTCTACGTCTTCGGAAAATCGAAAACCATGCACCGACAGCGGCGGCAGGATCTGGATCGCGGCTTCGCTCAGCTGCGTACGCTGGCCCTCGATCTCAAGCTCCGCCTGGCCCTTGTACACGAACAGCAATTGACATAAATCGGCATGCCGATGGGGTTTGATTTCCCATTGATGTTCCCGGCTGCGTTTGGAAATGGTTTCGCAATGCAACAGGTCAGGGGTCGGCCAGTCCAGGCTCTCGCCATAGAGTTTGAATACAGGAATCGCAGGAAGGGCAGGCTTGTTCATAACTTCAGTCCAGGCCTCAGCTTAACGGGCGATAATCGCCCCGATTGGCGAAATGTACAGGTTTCGGCGCAGTTTTCACCTTCAATTGACCGACTCACAAGCGAAAAATGCAAGCACTCGATTCATAAAACCATTCACCGACTTTGTCCGCGTGAAGCTTGCGAGCCATAACAACAATGAAAACCCTCAAAACCCAAGTCGCCATAATCGGTGCCGGCCCCTCTGGCCTGCTGCTCGGCCAGTTGTTGCACAACGCCGGTATCGCCACAGTCATCGTCGAACGCCAAACGCCTGAGTATGTGCTGGAGCGAATCCGCGCCGGGGTCCTGGAACAGGGCATGGTCGATCTGTTGCGCCAGGCCGGCGTCAGCCAGCGCATGGACGCTGAAGGTCTGGTGCATGGCGGCTTTCAGCTGGCCCTCGGTGAGCGCCAGGTGCACATCGACCTGCACGCCCTGACCGGCGGCAAAACCGTGATGATCTACGGCCAGACCGAAGTCACCCGCGATCTGATGGCCGCACGTGAGTCGGCGGGGGCATCGACCCTCTACGAAGCCAGTAACGTGGTACCCCACGGGATGAAATCCGACGAACCGTTCCTGACCTTTGAACAGGACGGTGAAACCTGGCGCCTGGACTGCGACTACATCGCCGGTTGCGACGGTTTCCATGGTGTCGCACGGCAATCGATTCCCGCCGACACGCTGAACATTTTCGAACGGGTCTACCCGTTCGGCTGGCTTGGTATTCTCGCCGACACCCCGCCGGTCCACGATGAACTGGTGTACGCCCGACATGCTCGCGGCTTCGCATTGTGCAGCATGCGTTCGACCACGCGTACCCGCTATTACGTGCAGGTGCCCACTGACGAGAAAGTCGAGGACTGGTCCGATCAACGCTTTTGGGAGGAGCTGAAATCGCGCCTGCCGCAGGCGCTTGCCGATACGCTGGTGACCGGACCGTCGATCGAAAAAAGCATCGCGCCGCTGCGCAGTTTTGTGGTCGAGCCCATGCAGTACGGGCGGATGTTCCTGGTCGGCGACGCGGCCCATATCGTCCCGCCCACCGGTGCCAAAGGCCTGAACCTGGCCGCCAGCGATGTCAGCACCTTGTTCAACATTTTGCTCAAGGTCTACCGCGACGGCCGCACCGAGCTGCTGGAGAAGTACTCGGAAATCTGCTTGCGCCGGGTCTGGAAGGCCGAACGTTTTTCCTGGTGGATGACCTCGATGCTGCACACGTTCGAAGGCAACGATGCCTTCAGCCAGCGCATCAGCGAATCGGAACTCGAATACTTCGTCGACTCCGAAGCCGGTCGAAAAACCATTGCAGAAAATTACGTCGGGCTTCCGTATGAGGCTATCGAATAGCAGGCTATCGACTTACACTGGCGGGCATCCCCGCTCGCCTTGCCTCTTGCGGGTTAATCACCGCCCGCAGGTTTGACCCGTGACCAATCTGAACCAGCCTGACTCCACCAAACCGGCCATCCGCAGCGTGTTGGTCTCCCTGATGCTGGCGATCTTTCTCGGGGCGCTGGATCAAACCATCGTCGCCGTCTCGATGCCGGCCATTTCCGCCCAGTTCAAGGATTTCAGCCTGCTGGCCTGGGTCATCTCCGGCTACATGGTGGCGATGACCGTGGCAGTGCCGATCTACGGCAAGCTCGGCGACCTTTACGGCCGTCGCCGGCTGATGCTGTTCGGCATGGGGTTGTTCACCCTGGCCTCGGTGTTTTGCGGCATGGCCCAGAGTATGGAGCAACTGGTCCTCGCCAGGATCATTCAGGGCATCGGCGCTGGCGGAATGATTTCGGTCAGTCAGGCGATCATCGGCGACATCGTGCCGCCCCGCGAACGCGGGCGTTATCAGGGTTACTTCAGCAGCATGTACGCAGTGGCCAGTGTGGCCGGGCCGGTGCTCGGCGGTTACATGACCGAGTACCTGTCGTGGCGCTGGGTGTTCCTGATCAACCTGCCGTTGGGCCTCGGCGCCTGGCTGGTGGCCAACCGCACGCTGGTAGGTTTGCCGGTGCCGCAGCGCAAGCCGATCATCGATTACTTGGGCACGCTGCTGATGATCATCGGCCTGACCGCGTTACTGCTGGGCATCACTCAGATTGGCCAGGGGCATTCGTGGCGCAGCAGCGAAGTGCTCGGGTTGCTGGCGGGCGCGGTGCTGACGCTGGCGCTGTTCGTCTGGCATGAGCGGCGGGCGCGCGAGCCGTTGCTGCCGATGCACCTGTTCGCCAACCGCAATGCGCTCCTCTGCTGGTGCACGATTTTCTTCACCAGTTTCCAGGCGATTTCGTTGATCGTGCTGATGCCGCTGCGCTTCCAAAGTGTCACCGGGGCCGGGGCCGACAGTGCGGCGCTGCACCTGTTGCCGCTGGCGATGGGGTTGCCGATGGGGGCCTACTTCGCCGGTCGCCGGACCTCGGTGACCGGTCGCTACAAACCGATGATCCTGACAGGCGCCCTGCTCACCCCGATCGCGATTCTCGGCATGGCGTTCAGCCCACCGCAAGCGGTGCTCATCAGCAGCTTCTTCATGATGCTCAGCGGCATTGCCGCCGGCATGCAGTTCCCGACCTCCTTGGTCGGTACGCAAAACTCGGTGGAACAACGCGACATCGGCGTCGCCACCAGCACCACCAACCTGTTTCGCTCACTCGGTGGCGCGGTCGGCGTGGCATTGATGTCGGCCTTGTTGCTGGCGCTGCTGCAGGATTCGAGTTTCGCCCATTTGACCGGCTCGTCGCTGATCGCCGAGGGTAGCTCCGGGAACGTCTTGCTTGATGGTTTGAACGCCGCACCGGGCGACGCTCAAAACGCCTTGCGCGCCGAGCTGCTGCTGACCTTCCGGCATTTGCTGATGGTTAGCGCGGCGGTGTCGTTGCTGGGGCTGGCGGCGGCGATTGCGATGCCGAACAGAGTGTTGCGCGGGCGGGAAGATAAAGCTCACTGACTGATAGACAGCGCAAAACCTTGTGGGAGCGTGGCTTGCCCGCGATGACTGACTGTCAGACGATTAGATGTCGTCTGACCCACCGTAATCGCGGGCAAGCCACGCTCCCACAAGGATTTCGCCCCGCATCAAGGTCGAGCGTTGAGCTGCTGTTGCAAGTTCTGGATCTGGCTCTGCAAGGTGGTGATGTTGCGCGTGACCTGGCCACGGAAGGCGTCGAACTCGGCGACATTCGCATTGCTGCCTTGAGCGGCAGCCGGGCGGTTGTCCTGTTGGCTTTTGATCACCACCATTTCTTGCTCCAGGCGTTCGATCGCCGCGCTCGGGTTGCCTTGTTTCTTCAACGCGGCGATTTCGGCACCGAGGCTTTTCAGCTGGGCATCGAACTTGCTGGTGTCGCTCGGGGTATTTTTCAGGGTCGCCACGTCAGTGCTCAGGGCTTTCAGATCGGTCTGCAACTGAGCATTGACGGCATGTTGCTCGACGCTTTGCGCAGCGATCTGTGCCAGCCGCTTGTCCAGGTCCGACGCCTGGCCAACCACGCCTTGCTGCTGTTGGTTCTGCTCCACCAGTTTGGTTTCAAGTTGCTTGATTTTCAGTTTCAGCGCTTCGCTGTCGCTGGTGACATTCGACTGACTGGCGACCACTTTGCCGGAAATATCCTGCAAGCGTCCGGCGGCTTCCTCGCTGATGCGGGCAAAGCTTTCCTGGGTCGCGACCAGTTGCTGCTCCATCAGCGAGATCTGCTGAAAGCTCCACCAGGCAAGGCCGGCAAAGGCAAACAGCAACGCCCCGACCAAGGCCCACAACGGGCCGGTGTTCGGGACTTTTACTTTGCCCCTGCTCGCGCTTCGCGCATGTACGCCGGAGTGTTCACGGGCAGCTGCGGCGGTTGGAAAATCGTCGGCATCGAGGGGATCGGCACGCAGGCTCGGTACATCATCGAAGTCGTCGTTGGCATCGTTACGCATGGACATGAGGCAACCTTTCTGAACCACAGTGATGGCTAAATGCGACGAGTATAAACCCTGAACTCGCCGCATTGATCGACCGTGATCAGTTGGCTCGGTTCAGAGTTTATTTTGCGCCCGGGTCCTGGGCCTTCCACCAGCCGCAAAACTCATCGAGCGCCGTCCACAGACTGACCTTGGGATCGTAGTCCAGATAATGCCGGGCGCGGCTGATATCGAGGGTGAAGTTTTTGTTCATCACTTGCATGCCCAAACGTGACAGCGTCGGCTCCGGACGCCCTGGCCAGAGTGCGCAAAAGCCCTCGTTCAGCGCAGCAATGCTGTAGGCCAAGCCATAGGAGCGGTGGCGAGTCACTTGGGGGACGTCCATCTGGCGCATCACATAATTGACCACATCCCACAGCGGCACCGGCGCACCGTTGCTGATGTTGTAGGCCTTGCCCAGCGCGGAACCCGTCGCCAGCAAACAGCTGAGCATGGCTTCGTTGAGGTTCTGCACGCTGGTGAAATCGACCTTGTTCAGGCCGTTGCCGATGATTGCCAAACGCCCTTTGCGCTGCATGTTCAGCAGACGCGGGAAGATACTCATGTCACCTGCGCCAGTGACAAAGCGCGGGCGCAGAGCCAGTACTTCAAGACCAAACTCCTGGGCGCCGAAGACTTTTTGCTCGGCCAGGTATTTGGTCGCTGCATAAGGATGCTTGAAGCGCTTGGGTACTTGCTCTTCGGTCAGCCCCAGGTGGTCGCGACCATCGAAGTAGATCGAGGGTGACGACAAGTGCACCAGCCGCCGGACGTTTTGTTTCAGGCAGGCTTCGACCACGTTTTCGGTGACCAGCACGTTGCCCTGATGGAAGTCCTGATAACGCCCCCAAAGCCCCACCGCACCCGCGCAATGCACCACGGCTTCGACGTCTGCGCACAGCTCGCGAACCAGTTCTGCATCACTCAAGTCGCCCTGGACGAACTCCGCGCCCCGCCGTACCAGATGTTCGACGCCTTCGGCCCGGCGGCCGTTGACCCGCACGTCCAGGCCCTGCTCCAGGGCGAATCGCGCAAAGCGCCCGCCAATGAAGCCGCTTGCGCCGGTGACCAGAATTTTCATGAGTTGCTCCGATGTGTTTCGTTTTTCATGCGTGTCGCATTACAGATTTCGTGTGCTCTTGACGCTGCCCGTCAGTCCAACGGCACCAGCCACTGCCTGGATAAACGTACCAGATGCTCGGTGAGCAACCCCAACAACTGGCCACCATTGCGCCAATGATGCCAGTACAACGGCACATCAATCGGTTTATCTGGCAACAACTCCACCAGAACACCGCGCTCAAGCTGTTCGCGCACCTGCAACTCCGGCACCAGCCCCCAACCCAGGCCGGCTTCGGTCAGACGGATAAAACCTTCGGATGACGGGCACAGATGATGTTCGAAACCACCGTCCACGCCCAATGACGCCAGGTAACGATGCTGCAAAAAGTCATCCGGGCCAAACACCAGCGCCGGCGTGCGGGCCAACTGATCGGCCCTGACCCCTTGGGGAAAATGCCGGGCAATAAACGCCGGGCTGGCCAGCGCGCGGTAACGCATGGCACCCAGCAACACACTGCGGGCACCGGCCACCGGGCGCTCGCTGGCACACACGCACGCTGCCACTTCACCGGCACGCATGCGTTTGAGGCCAACGGTCTGGTCTTCCACCACCAGGTCGAGCAACAGATGTTGCTCGGCGCAAAAATCGCCCACCGCCTCGGCCCACCACGTGGCCAGGCTGTCGGCATTGAGCGCGATGCGCAAGCGCTCCGGCAGGCCTTCTTCGTCCAGCGCCGGCACCAGGCTTTGCAGGTCACGTTCCAGTAAACGCACCTGCTGCACATGGTTGAGCAGACGCCGGCCAATCTCGGTCGGTGCTGGCGGCGTGGCCCGCACCAGCACCGGCTGGCCGATACGCGCTTCGAGCAACTTGATGCGCTGGGAGATCGCCGATTGCGACAACCCCAACACCTGAGCCGCGCGTTCGAACCCGGCCTGCTCGACCACCGCAGCAAGGGCGGACAACAATTTATAGTCGAACATCAGTTTTCCTAATGAGCGATCAGCAATATTGGTTTTTCTTATACAGCCTGGGACTGGAGAATGACCAGCAAGAACTCTTCAACAAGGATCAGCGACATGGCTGGCGAAACCTCACTGAACACCCTGCTGCGCAGCATGAGCCCGCAGCTCAACAACGGCGAATACGTGTTCTGCACGCTTCGCGACGGCCATTTGCCAAAGGACTACGAAATCATCGGCAGCTTTCGCGAACAGGAAGGCCTGACGGTGATCCTTGAGCGCTCGCAAGCCGAGAAGGCCGGATTGAGTTTCGACTACCTGGCGGCGTGGATCACCCTCAATGTGCATTCAGCCCTCGAAGCCGTAGGCCTGACTGCCGCATTCGCCACAGCCCTCGGCCAGGCCGGAATCAGCTGCAACGTGATTGCCGGCTATTACCACGACCATTTGTTTGTCGGCCAGGCCGACGCCAAACGCGCGATGTCGGTACTGCGGCAACTCGCGGCAAACGCGGAGTAACCCTTATGTGGCAAAGCTATGTGAACGGCCTGTTGGTCGCTGCAGGACTGATCATGGCGATCGGTACGCAAAATGCGTTCGTGCTGGCGCAAAGCCTGCGCCGCGAACATCACCTGCCAGTGGCGGCGCTCTGCGTGACCTGCGATGCGTTACTGGTGGCCGCCGGAGTGTTCGGGCTGGCGACGATCCTCGCGCAAAATCCACTGTTGCTGGCGATCGCCCGTTGGGGTGGCGCGGCCTTCCTGCTGTGGTACGGCAGCCTGGCCCTGCGTCGTGCCTGTTCCAGGCAAAGCCTGCAACAGGGTGAGAACCAGACCGTACGTTCATTGCGCGCGGTGTTGCTCAGTGCACTGGCGGTGACACTGCTCAACCCTCACGTGTATCTGGACACCGTGTTGCTGATCGGTTCGCTCGGGGCCCAACAAACAGAACCCGGCGCTTATGTGGTGGGCGCGGCCAGTGCGTCATTGCTGTGGTTTTTCACCCTGGCGCTGGGCGCCGCATGGCTGGCGCCGTGGCTGGCACGCCCAAGCACCTGGCGGATTCTCGACCTGCTGGTGGCGGTGATGATGTTTACCGTGGCCTTTCAACTGATCAGCGCTGCCTGATTATTACAAAGGGCTTAAGGGGGTGCCCTCACTCAATGGCGGTCGCGCCGCCGACCCGCAAAGCGCAAGACTAGGCGTGAGGAGTGAAGTTTGGTGGTCCAAATGAGCGACGAACAACGACGGATTGCGCTTTGCGGGGCGGCGGCCCTCCGGGTTGGAGCTGTGATCGTGCCATGCGGCGTTGCGGGACTTGAAGAGGCAAAAAGCATCTTCTGCGTCCCGCGCCTTGCCTGGCACGATCACAGCTCCAACGCGATCCGCCATTGAGTGAGGGCACCCCCTTCAAACCTCTATTCCACACAGTTGTTGCGTGGTTAAGCCGCCCCCCCGGTGCTATGATCCGACACCTGCGCCGCAAAGAGTACAAACTCCCGGCGCTTGTCTGGCCGCCCGTGATCGGCCTTGCGCTCACCGCAACTGACCTGATTAGGAGAATCACCATGGCTTTCGAATTGCCGCCACTGCCTTACGCACACGATGCACTGCAGCCGCACATTTCCAAGGAAACGCTGGAATATCACCACGACAAGCACCACAACACCTACGTCGTGAACCTGAACAACCTGGTGCCAGGCACCGAGTTCGAAGGCAAGACCCTGGAACAAATCGTCAAGACTTCTTCGGGTGGCATCTTCAACAACGCCGCTCAGGTCTGGAACCACACTTTCTACTGGAACTGCCTGGCGCCAAACGCTGGCGGTCAACCAACCGGCGCACTGGCTGAAGCAATCAACGCGGCTTTCGGTTCGTTCGACAAGTTCAAAGAAGAATTCACCAAGACTTCGGTCGGCACCTTCGGTTCCGGTTGGGGCTGGCTGGTGAAAAAAGCTGACGGTTCCCTGGCCCTGGCCAGCACCATCGGCGCCGGCAACCCGCTGACCAGCGGCGACACCCCGCTGCTGACCTGCGACGTCTGGGAACACGCTTACTACATCGACTACCGCAACCTGCGTCCGAAGTACGTTGAAGCGTTCTGGAACCTGGTCAACTGGAAGTTCGTGGCTGAGCAGTTCGAAGGCAAAACCTTCACCGCTTAAGTCTGCTTGCAGTCAAAAAACCCGGCATTGCCGGGTTTTTTTATGGCTGAACATTGTGAAACCCACCTGCAACACCCCGAAAACAAGCGTTCCCTTGCCCCTGCGCCACAGCCGTCTACCATCAACCAGACACAAATATTCGCCCCTGCCCCTCAAGTTGCGGGAGCTGTCTACCGAAACACTACTAATAGGTTCCCATTGCCAACCATCCCCGGTAATGAGGCCAAGCCGGCAGACAAAATTTGCATGGCTTGATTGTCCCTTTGACTGCCATCATCGGATTGCCAATACTCATGGCAACTTGACGTTACCCGCACGGAACAAGGAAAAACCCTTTGAAGCTGGAACTCAAAAACAGCTTGTCGGTGAAGTTGCTCCGGGTCGTGCTCCTGTCGGCATTGATCGTCGGTGTGGTGTTGAGCTGTGCGCAGATTGTTTTCGATGCTTATAAAACGCGCCAGGCCGTGGCCAATGATGCCCAGCGCATCCTCGACATGTTCCGCGACCCCTCGACCCAGGCCGTGTACAGCCTCGATCGGGAAATGGGTATGCAGGTTATCGAAGGCCTGTTCCAGGACGACGCCGTGCGCATGGCCTCCATCGGCCATCCCAATGAAGCCATGCTTGCGGAAAAATCCCGTGACTTGCAGCATTCTCACAGCCGTTGGCTGACCGACCTTATTCTGGGCCAGGAACGCACGTTCACCACGCAACTGGTGGGACGCGGCCCCTACAGCGAATATTACGGCGACCTCAGCATCACCCTCGACACCGCCACCTACGGTCAGGGCTTTATTGTCAGCTCGGTGATCATCTTCATCTCGGGCGTATTGCGGGCCATGGCCATGGGCCTGGTGCTGTACCTGGTCTATCACTGGCTGCTGACCAAACCGCTGTCACGGATCATCGAACACCTGACCAACGTCAATCCCGACCGTCCCAGCGAACACAAGATTCCGCAGCTCAAGGGCCACGAAAAGAACGAACTGGGGATCTGGATCAACACCGCCAACCAGTTGCTCGAGTCCATCGAACGCAATACCCACCTACGCCACGAAGCCGAAAACAGCCTGTTGCGCATGGCGCAATACGATTTCCTCACCGGCCTGCCGAACCGTCAGCAATTGCAGCAGCAACTGGACAAGATTCTGGTAGACGCCGGCCGCCTGCAACGCCGGGTCGCCGTGCTGTGTGTGGGCCTGGACGATTTCAAAGGCATCAACGAGCAATTCAGCTACCAGACCGGCGACCAATTGCTGCTGGCCCTGGCCGACCGTCTGCGTGCCCACAGTGGCCGTCTCGGCGCGCTCGCCCGCCTGGGGGGCGATCAGTTCGCGCTGGTTCAGGCCGATATCGAGCAACCCTACGAAGCCGCCGAGCTGGCGCAAAGCATCCTCGATGACCTGGAAGCGGCGTTTGCCCTCGATCATCAGGAAATCCGCCTGCGCGCAACCATCGGCATCACCCTGTTCCCGGAAGATGGCGACAGCACCGAGAAGCTGTTGCAGAAAGCCGAACAGACCATGACCCTGGCCAAGACCCGTTCGCGCAATCGCTATCAGTTCTATATCGCCAGCGTCGACAGCGAAATGCGTCGTCGCCGCGAATTGGAAAAAGACCTGCGCGACGCCCTCACCCGCAATCAGTTCTATCTGGTTTACCAACCGCAGGTCAGCTACCGCGATCACCGGGTGGTCGGTGTCGAGGCACTGATTCGCTGGCAACACCCGGAACACGGGCTGGTGCCGCCGGATCTGTTCATTCCACTGGCAGAGCAGAACGGCACGATCATCGCCATCGGCGAATGGGTGCTGGACCAGGCCTGCCGACAACTGCGCGATTGGCATGACCAGGGGTTCAGCGACCTGCGCATGGCGGTCAACCTGTCGACCGTGCAACTGCACCACGCCGAGCTGCCGCGGGTGGTCAACAACCTGATGCAAATGTATCGCCTGCCGCCGCGCAGCCTTGAGCTGGAAGTCACCGAAACCGGCCTGATGGAAGACATCAGCACCGCCGCGCAACACCTGCTCAGCCTGCGCCGTTCGGGGGCGCTGATCGCCATCGACGACTTCGGGACCGGCTACTCATCGCTGAGTTATCTGAAAAGTCTGCCGCTGGACAAGATCAAGATCGACAAGAGCTTCGTTCAGGACCTGCTCGATGACGACGACGATGCAACCATCGTTCGCGCAATCATCCAGCTCGGCAAAAGCCTTGGCATGCAGGTAATCGCCGAGGGCGTGGAAACCACCGAACAAGAGGCTTACATCATCTCTGAAGGCTGTCACGAAGGTCAGGGCTATTTCTACAGCAAACCGCTGCCTGCGCGAGAGCTGGCCGCTTATCTGAAACAGGCCCAACGCAGTAATGCGTTGATCTTGTAAGTACGCAGCTTGATCTCACCTCGGACCTTGTAGCAGCTGGCGCAGCCTGCGTTCGGCTGCGCAGCAGTCGTGAAATCAGGCACTGCGTTGTGTCAGGTAAATCGCGGCGTCAGGATTTACGACTGCTTCGCAGCCGAACGCCGGCTGCGCCAGCTGCTACAAGTGATGTGCAGGTCATGTGCAGGTCATGTGCAGGCGCAACCACCCTCGTAAACAAGAAATATTTCCAATCGCGGCCCTTTACACATAATGCGAAAGATTTGCATTATGTCGCAGTTTTGCGCACCCCCGCGCCTGTCCATTATTTACCGAAGCAGGATGTTCGCCATGATTCGTATGCCTCTGGCTACCGCCAGTTTGCTGGCCATCGCTATTTCCCTCGCCGGTTGCGGCGAAGGAAAAGACAAGGCTGCTGCTCCTCAAGCGCCTACTCCGGCCGCCAGCACCGCAGCACCTGCTGCACCTGCTGCACCTGCTGACGCTGGCAAAGTCGATGAGGCCGCAGCCAAAGCCGTTGTCGCGCACTACGCCGACATGGTTTTTGCGGTCTTCAGCGATGCCGAATCCACTGCGAAAACCCTGCAAGCCGCCATCGACGCTTTCCTCGCCAAGCCGAATGCCGAAACCCTGAAAGCTGCTCGTGCAGCCTGGGTCGCCGCACGCGTGCCTTACCTGCAGAGCGAAGTGTTTCGCTTCGGCAACACCATCATCGACGATTGGGAAGGTCAGGTTAACGCCTGGCCGCTCGACGAAGGCCTGATCGACTACGTCGACAAGAGCTACGAGCACGCCTTGGGTAACCCGGGCGCCAACGCCAACATCATCGCCAACACGACCATCCAGGTGGGTGAAGACAAGATCGACGTGACCGACATCACGCCGGAAAAACTCGCCAGCCTGAACGAGCTGGGCGGTTCCGAAGCGAACGTCGCAACGGGTTACCACGCCATCGAATTCCTGCTCTGGGGCCAGGACCTGAACGGCACCGGCCCTGGTGCTGGCAACCGTCCGGCTTCGGACTACCTGGAAGGCGCCGGGGCTACCGGTGGCCACAACGATCGTCGTCGCGCTTACCTGAAAGCCGTGACCCAGTTGCTGGTCAGCGACCTGGAAGAAATGGTCGGCAACTGGAAGCCGAACGTGCCTGACAACTACCGCGCCGAGCTGGAAGAAGAACCGGCAGAAAGCGGTTTGCGCAAAATGCTCTTCGGCATGGGCAGCCTCTCGCTGGGCGAACTGGCAGGCGAGCGCATGAAAGTTTCCCTGGAAGCCAACTCCCCGGAAGACGAACAGGACTGCTTCAGCGACAACACCCACAACTCGCACTTCTACGATGCCAAAGGCATTCGTAACGTGTACCTGGGCGAATACACCCGCACCGACGGCACCAAAATGACCGGCGCCAGCCTGTCGTCGCTGGTGGCCAAAGCCGACCCGGCTGCCGATGCTGCGCTCAAGGCTGATCTGGCCGCCACCGAGGCGAAAATCCAGGTCATGGTTGATCACGCCAACAAGGGTGAGCACTACGACCAGTTGATCGCTGCCGGCAACACCGCGGGTAACCAGATTGTGCGTGACGCCATTGCGGCACTGGTCAAGCAGACCACCTCGATCGAACAGGCTGCCGGCAAACTGGGCATCAGCGACCTGAACCCGGACAACGCTGATCACGAGTTCTGATCAACACTGACCGACCAATAAGGCGACCTTCGGGTCGCCTTTTTTGTCAGCCTGGCATCCGTCCCTGTGGGAGCGAGCTTGCTCGCGATAGCGGTCACACATTCAAAATCAATGTCGGCAATGATGACCCCATCGCGAGCAAGCTCGCTCCCACAGGGGGGGGATCGCGGTTTACCTGTGAGAGCGAACGATAATTCCTCTTATTCAAACTCTTCTGCCCTGTTAGACTTTGCGCCCTTGTTTTGCTCGTCTTTCAGGATTGCTGATGCCTTCGCTGCCTCTTCGCTTGTCTGCACTGCTTCTGGCCCTGGGCCTGAGTGCCTGCGATGACGCCCCGCGTTTTACCAAGGCCGAACCCGGTGAAGCCCGCTCCGGTGGCGCGGCGACTGTCAGAAAGACCGACCAGAATGCGTTCTCCCTGCCTTCAGCCAATCTCTCGCCGACCCGTCGGCTGGACTTCAGCGTCGGCAACAGCTTTTTCCGCAGCCCTTGGGTGATCGCCCCTTCGACCACCACCGCCCGCGACGGCCTCGGCCCGCTGTTCAATACCAACGCCTGCCAGAACTGCCATATCAAGGACGGTCGCGGTCATCCGCCGACAGCCGATTCCGATAACGCGGTATCGATGCTGGTGCGCCTGTCGATCCCCAACACCCCGGCCTACGCCAAGGTCATTGAGCACATGGGTGTGGTGCCTGAGCCGGTCTACGGCGGGCAACTCCAGGACATGGCCGTGCCCGGCGTTGCCCCCGAAGGCAAGGTTCGAGTCGACTATGATCCAGTCCCGGTACGCTTTACCGATGGCACTGAAATCGAACTGCGCAAACCCAGGCTGCTGATCACCCAACTGGGCTACGGCCCGATGCATCCCGACACGCTTTTCTCCGCTCGAGTTGCCCCGCCGATGATTGGCCTCGGACTGCTCGAAGCCATCTCCGACGCCGATATTCTGGCCAACGCCGACGCCCAGGCTAAAGCCAAAAACGGCATCGCCGGACGTCCGAACCTGGTGTGGGATGACGCGCAGCAAAAGACCGTTTTGGGGCGCTTTGGCTGGAAAGCCGGGCAACCGAATCTCAATCAGCAAAACGTTCACGCGTTTTCCGGTGATATGGGCCTCACCACCAGTCTGAGACCGTTCGATGATTGCACCCCGGCCCAGACTGACTGCCTCCAGGCGCCTAACGGCAATGGCCCGGATGGCGAGCCGGAAGTCAGCGACAACATCTTGCGCCTGGTGCTGTTCTACAGCCGTAACCTGGCCGTCCCGGCCCGCCGTGACGTCAACGGGGCGCAGGTGCTGGCCGGTAAAAACCTGTTCTATCAGGCCGGTTGCCAGTCCTGCCACACACCGAAATTCACCACCGCCGCGAATGCCGCAGAACCGGAACTGGCCAATCAAGTGATTCGCCCCTACAGCGATCTGCTGTTGCATGACATGGGCGAAGGGCTGGCCGATAACCGCAGCGAATTCCAGGCCTCAGGCCGCGACTGGCGCACCCCGCCGTTGTGGGGCATTGGCCTGACGCAAGCGGTCAGTGGCCACACGCAGTTTCTGCATGACGGCCGCGCCCGCAACCTGCTCGAAGCCGTGCTGTGGCACGGCGGTGAAGCACGCGCGGCGCAGCAGCAGGTTTTAGCGTTCAATGCCGAGCAACGCGCTGCATTGCTGGCCTTTTTGAATTCTCTTTGACGCATTTCCCATACGCTTTTGCCCATAAAAAAGGGAGCCCGACATGTTCCGCCCCAAGCTGTTGTTCACCAGCCTTGCCGCACTCGTCCTGGGTGCCTGCTCGCCCCAGGACCCTCAAGCCGTCACCTCGGCAGCCATCGCCAAGCAAGTGATCCTGCCGACCTACAGTCGCTGGGTTGAAGCCGACCGCCAATTGGCCGTCAGTGCGCTGGCCTACTGCGAAGGCAAGGCGGACCTGGCAACGGCTCGCGCCGACTTCCTCCATGCACAAAAAGCCTGGGCACAATTGCAACCGTTGCTGGTCGGCCCGCTGGCCGAAGGCAATCGCTCCTGGCAGGTGCAGTTCTGGCCGGACAAGAAAAACCTGGTCGGCCGTCAGGTCGAGCAACTGGTCAGCGCACAACCGCAAATCGATGCCGCTGCGCTGGCCAAATCCAGCGTCGTCGTGCAGGGCCTCTCGGCCTATGAGTACATTCTGTTCGACGAAAAAACCAACGTGGCCGACGCCGCGCAAAAAGCCCGTTACTGCCCGCTGCTGACTGCCATCGGCGCACGTCAGAAACAGCTGGCCGAAGAGATCCTCGCGAGCTGGAACAGCACCGACGGCATGCTGGCCCAGATGAGCAAATTCCCGAACCAGCGTTATGCCGACTCCCACGAAGCCATCGCCGATTTGCTGCGCGCTCAAGTGACCGCACTGGACACCCTGAAGAAAAAACTCGGCACGCCGATGGGTCGTCAGACCAAGGGCATTCCACAGCCGTTCCAGGCAGATGCATGGCGCAGTCATTCGTCGCTGCAAAGCATGGAATCGAGCCTGGCTGCCGCGCGGACGGTCTGGGTCGGCGTCGACAACAAGGGCCTGCGCGGCCTGCTGCCGGCCGAACAAAAGCCGCTGGCGGACAAGATCGATGCCGCCTACGCCGCGTCGTTGAAACTGTTTGAAAGCAGCCAGCGCTCGCTGACCGAAATGCTCACAGACGATGCCGGTCGCCAGCAACTCAACGACCTTTACGACAGCCTCAACGTCGTCCATCGCCTGCACGAAGGTGAACTGGCCAAGGCGCTGGGCATCCAACTGGGCTTCAACGCCAACGACGGTGACTGATGAGGGGTAGCGCCATGCTGCGACGTCAGGCTCTGACTTTAGGCAGTTTGTTGCTGGGCGCCGTGACGCTGGGCGGCTGGAAGCTGTTCAAGCAAAAGGACCACGGTCCTTTGCTGCTTTCGGCACGCGACGACAGCGACGGCAAACATTACGCCGTCGGCTATCGGCTGGACGGCACTCGAGTGTTCGCCACCGAAGTCGGCCAGCGCTGCCACGACATCATCAACCACCCTGCTCTGCCGATAGCCCTGTTCGTCGCGCGACGGCCGGGCACCGAGAGCTATCTGGTCGATCTGCGTGACGGTACGCTGCTGCAAACCGTGGTGTCGCAACCGAACCGGCACTTCTACGGTCACGCGGTTATTCATAAAAGCGGCGACTGGCTGTACGCCACCGAAAACGACACCAGCGACCCGGGTCGCGGCCTGCTCGGGGTATACCGTTTCGAGGGTCAGCGGCTGGTTTACAGCGGTGAGATTTCCACCCACGGCATCGGCCCGCATCAGGTGTCATGGATGCCCGACGGTGAAACCCTGGTGGTGGCCAACGGCGGGATTCGTACCGAAGCCGAAAGCCGGGTCGAGATGAACCTCGACGCCATGGAACCCAGCCTGGTGCTGATGCAACGCGACGGCAGCCTGCTGAGCAAGGAAACCCTGGCCCAGCAGATGAACAGCGTGCGTCACATGGGGATCGCCAGCGACGGCACCATTGTCACCGGCCAGCAGTTCATGGGCGCCGCCCATGAATCATCCGAGCTGTTGGCGATCAAGCGTCCCGGCCAGCCCTTTGTCCCATTCCCGGTCGCCGAGCACCAGTTGCAGGCCATGGGGCACTACACCGCGAGTGTCGCGGTGCACAGTGACTTGCGGCTGGTGGCACTCACCGCGCCGCGTGGCAACCGGTTTTTCATCTGGGACCTGGACAGCGGCGAAGTGCGCCTCGATGCACCGCTGCCCGACTGTGCCGGTGTCGGTGCAGTGGCCGATGGTTTTGTCGTGACTTCGGGACAAGGGCGTTGCCGTTTCTATGATTGTCGGCAGACACCGCTGATGGCAAAACCCCTCGAACTCCCCGCAGGGCTCTGGGATAACCACCTGCATCTGGTCTGAAATCTGCGCTGCCAAATTGATCGTTTTATCGTTCCCACGCTCTGCGTGGGAATGCCTCACCGGACGCTCTGCGTCCGCTTCGGCAGGAGACGCGGAGCGTCACTGGCTGCATTCCCACGCGGGAGCGTGGGAACGATCAATAAACCACCTGCATCTGGTCTGAATCACACTCCCCCGTAGCAGCTGGCGCAGCCTGCGTTCGGCTGCGCAGCAGTCGTAAAATCATACGCCGCGGTGTGTCAGGCTAACCGTGGCGGCAGGATTTACGGCCGCTGCGCAGCCGAACGCAGGCTGCGCCAGCTGCTACGGGGCAGGCGTGAGCGCCGAGAAAATGCTATCTGGAATCACCCGCATACACGGAGTAATGTTCGGTCTGTCTCGCCTGATTTTTTCCAAGGAAGTGGAATATGCTGCGTCGCCGCATGCTGATCATGTTGGGTGTTGTGCTGTTGATCGTCCTGATGCTGGGAGGCTACAAGGCCTTCTCCATCTACAAGATGATCCAGACCTTCGCTGTGCCAAGACCACCGGTGAGCGTTGCCGTGGCCACGGCCACCGAACGGCCCTGGCAAACCCGCTTGCCCACGGTCGGCACACTCAAGGCGCTGCAAGGGGTCAACCTGAGTCTGGAGATCGCCGGTACGGTCAAGGACGTGCAGTTCGAATCCGGGCAGAAGGTCAAGGCCGGCCAGCCGCTCGTACAGCTCGACAGCGCCGTTGAAAGCGCCCTGTTGGAAACCGCCCAGGCCGATCTGGGCCTGGCGCAACTGGATTACGGCCGTGGCAGTCAACTGGTCGGTAGCCAGGCGATCTCCAAGGGCGAGTTCGACCGGCTCACCGCTGTACTCGCCAAGAACAAGGCCACGGTCAATCAGCTCAAGGCTGCGCTGGCGAAGAAACACATCGTCGCGCCCTTCAGCGGCACTATCGGCATTCGTCAGGTGGACGTCGGCGACTTCCTGCCCAGCGGCACGGTCATTGCCACCCTGCAGGACTTGAGCAGCCTGTACGTCGACTTCTTCGTGCCGGAACAATCGGTGCCGAAAATCGCCCTCGGTCAGGCGGTTCAAGTCACGGTCCCGGCCTACCCGACCGAGAACTTCCCCGGCGCCATCAGCGCGATCAACCCCAAGGTCGAAAGCAGCACCCGCAACGTGCTGGTACGAGCCACTCTCGCCAACCCGGACGGCAAGCTGCTGCCGGGCATGTTCGCCAGCCTGCAGGTCATGCTGCCGGACCCGCAGCCCAAAATCGTCGTACCGGAAGGCGCGATCACCTACACCCTCTATGGCAACTCGCTCTACGTGGTCGCCCAGAAGAAGGACGCGAACGGCAACGTCGAGAAAGATGACCAGGGCCAGCCGATCCTGATCGCCGAGCGGCGCTTCATCGAAACCGGCGAGCGGCGCGAAGGCCTGGTGTTGATCAACAAAGGCCTGCAGAACGGCGAGCAAGTGGTCAGTGCCGGTCAGATCAAACTCGACAACGGCACGCACATTGTCGTCAGCCCCGACAAGAACCTGCCAACTGAACAGACCAGCCAACCGCGCACGAACTGATCAAGGAATTCCCATGGCTTTTACCGATCCGTTCATTCGCCGCCCAGTGCTCGCCACCGTGGTCAGCCTGCTGATTGTGCTGCTGGGTTTCCAGGCCTGGAGCAAACTGCCGCTGCGCCAATATCCGCAAATGGAGAACGCGCTGATCACGGTGACCACGGCCTACCCCGGCGCCAACGCCGAAACCATCCAGGGCTATATCACCCAACCCTTGCAGCAAAGCCTGGCCAGTGCCGAAGGCATCGACTACATGACCTCGGTCAGCCGCCAGAACTTCTCGGTGATTTCGATTTATGCGCGCATCGGCTCCAACAGCGACCGGTTGTTCACCGAGCTGCTGGCCAAAGCCAACGAGGTCAAGAACAAGCTGCCCAAAGACGCGGAAGACCCGGTGCTGAGCAAGGAAGCCGCAGGTGCCTCGGCGCTGATGTATATGAGTTTTTACAGCAAGGAATTGAGCAACCCGCAGATCACCGATTATCTGTCGCGGGTGATCCAGCCCAAGCTCGCCACTCTTCCCGGCATGGCTGAAGCCGCCATTCTCGGCAACCAGGTGTTTGCCATGCGTCTTTGGCTCGACCCGGTAAAACTCGCCGGTTTCGGCTTGAGTGCCAGTGACGTCACCAACGCCGTACGCCAGTACAACTTCCTGTCCGCCGCCGGTGAAGTCAAAGGTGAGTACGTCGTCACCAGTATCAACGCCAACACTGACTTGAAGACCGCCGAAGCCTTCGCCGCGATTCCGCTGAAAGTCGACGGCGACAGTCGGGTCCTGCTCAGGGATGTGGCGCGCGTGGAGATGGGCGCCGAGAACTACAACACCGTCAGCTCCTTCGGCGGCACACCGTCGGTGTACATCGGGATCAAGGCCACACCGGCCGCCAACCCGCTGGACGTGATCAAGGAAGTGCGCAAGCTCATGCCGGAGCTGGTATCCCAGCTGCCCCCCACCCTCAAGGCTGAAATTGCCTACGACGCCACGTTGTTCATTCAGGCCTCGATCAATGAAGTGGTGAAAACCCTCTTCGAAGCCGTGCTGATCGTGATTGTCGTGGTGTTCCTGTTCCTTGGCGCGCTGCGTTCGGTGCTGATCCCGGTGGTGACCATTCCACTGTCGATGATCGGCGTGATGTTCTTCATGCAACTGATGGGCTACTCGATCAACCTGCTGACCTTGCTGGCGATGGTGCTGGCGATCGGCCTGGTGGTGGACGACGCCATCGTCGTGGTGGAAAACATCCACCGGCACATAGAAGAAGGCAAAACGCCGCTGGATGCAGCCCTCGAAGGCGCCCGGGAAATCGCCATGCCGGTGGTCTCGATGACCATCACCCTGGCGGCGGTCTATGCGCCCATCGGCTTTCTGACGGGCCTGACCGGCGCTCTGTTCAAGGAGTTCGCGCTGACCCTGGCCGGTGCCGTGGTGATCTCCGGGATCGTTGCCCTGACGCTGTCGCCGATGATGTGCGCGCTGCTCTTGCGTCACGATGAAAACCCGTCAGGCCTGGCCCATCGCCTCGATCTGATTTTCGAAGGACTCAAGCGTCGTTATCAGAGCGTTCTGCACGGCACGCTCAATACCCGGCCGGTGGTGCTGGTGTTCGCCGTGATCGTGCTGTGCCTGATTCCAGTGTTTCTCAAGTTCACCAAATCGGAACTGGCACCAGATGAAGACCAGGGCGTCATTTTCATGATGGCCAACGCCCCGCAAACGGCCAACCTGGATTACCTGAACACCTACACCGACGAATTCCTCGCGATATTCAAGGTGTTTCCCGAGTATTACTCGTCCTTCCAGATCAACGGATTCAATGGCGTGCAGTCAGGTATTGGCGGTTTCCTGCTCAAACCCTGGAATGAGCGCAAACGAACCCAGATGCAAATTCTGCCTGAGGTGCAGAAAAAGCTTTCGAGCATCACCGGCCTGCAAATCTTCGGCTTCAACCTGCCCTCTCTTCCGGGCACGGGTGAAGGCTTGCCGTTCCAGTTCGTGATCAACACCGCCAATGACTACGAGCCATTACTGGAGCTGGTCAATCGGGTGAAGAAGCGTGCCCTGGAATCCGGCAAGTTCGCGTTCCTCGACATCGACCTGGCCTTCGACAAGCCCGAAGTGGTGGTTGATATCGACCGCGCCAAGGCCGCTCAAATGGGCGTCTCGATGGAGGATCTGGGCGTGACGCTGTCGACGTTGCTGGCAGAAGCCGAGATCAATCGCTTCACCATCGAGGGGCGCAGTTACAAGGTCATCGCCCAGGTCGAACGACCTTACCGGGACAACCCTGACTGGCTGAGTAACTACTACGTCAAAAACACCAAAGGTGAACTGTTGCCCCTGTCGACCTTGATCAACATCAGTGACCGGGCACGACCGCGACAGCTGAATCAGTTCCAGCAACTCAATTCGGCGATTCTTTCCGGCGTTTCGACAGTCAGCATGGGCGAGGCGATTGATACCGTGCGCCAGATCGCCCAGGAAGAAGCACCGCCGGGGTTTGCCTTCGATTACGGCGGCACCTCGCGGCAGTTCGTCCAGGAAGGCAGCGCCTTGTGGGTGACCTTTGCCTTGGCGCTGGCGATCATTTTCCTGGTGCTGGCGGCGCAGTTCGAAAGTTTCCGCGACCCACTGGTGATTCTGGTGACCGTGCCGCTGTCGATTTGCGGCGCGCTGATCCCGTTGTTCCTGGGCTGGTCGAGCATGAACATCTATACCCAGGTCGGGCTGGTGACCTTGATCGGGCTGATCAGTAAACACGGGATCCTGATCGTCCAGTTTGCCAACCAGTTGCGCAAGGACAAGGGCCTGGCGCCACGCGAAGCCGTGGAACAAGCGGCAGCCATTCGCCTGCGTCCGGTATTGATGACCACCGCTGCCATGGTCTTCGGCATGGTGCCGTTGATCATCGCCACCGGCGCGGGGGCCGTCAGCCGCTACGATATCGGGATGGTGATCGCCACGGGTATGTCGATCGGGACACTGTTCACCCTGTTCGTGCTGCCCTGCATCTACACGTTGCTGGCCAAGCCCGACAAACCCTGAGAGTTCCGTATGTGGGAGCGAGCTTGCTCGCGATAGCTCACTGACAGCCGGCATCATTGTTGAATGTTAAGCCGTCATCGCGAGCAAGCTCGCTCCCACAGGGGGAGAGCGGCAAATTGAAGATCAGGGTTCAAAAACAAAAGGCCTCGCGTATACGAGGCCTTTGATGTGGGCTTGAGGGTTTTCAACTCTGGTGTTTCATTCCCTGAGTCATGCCGAGCATGAACAACAACAATTCATCATTATCGGAGTGGGTCACCGTAGTTGACTTCGCAGCCCGTGGTAGCGGGCAATGCGCGCCCCCATGCTTTGCACTGAGCACTTGCGTACGTGGCTGCTCCAGTCCAACCACCGCCAATGAAACAACTGCCAAGGCTCCTGCCAAAAAAAGACCCCTAGCAATTTCTAGTTTCATCGCTACAAACCTTTGATAGAGCTGCCAAATGCCTTGTTATAAAAATAGTTGAGCTTCTCCCAATCTGCCGAGCCCCACGACGAGTGGCGGCGCAGCTGTTTCATGTCATGCGAAGCCGCTTGCTGGCGGGTCAGACGCTGCCGGCACTTCTCCAGATCGAGCAACGCCACTTCGGCCCTGGCCGCTTCACCTTCACCGGTAACGCGCACAAAAACGTGTTTGATATACAAGCAGCTATGCTGCCAGCGCCCCTTGTGCATCCGCGCCAGGTTCTCGGCCAGGTCTTGCAGCACTCGTTCATGCAACGCCTCGCCGTGGCGCTCGCGTCCACCGCTGGCATACCAGTCTTCAATCTCGACAAAACCGTCCAGTGCGGCAGTCACCAACAGCGCTCGCCACTGATGCACCGGATCACGCTGGGCGCCACAGAACACCAACTCAGGCACTCGAACATTCAGCGAACGGAGACCGTTCAGCGCATCAAGCTCACGTAACACCGTCGGGCGACCGAACGGGTGCAACCAGCTTCGGTAAATGTGCCCCGTCTGACGCTTGGCATAGAGCAGCCGACCATTGGTGGCACGAACCCGCTGCACACCACTTTCCCCGCCTCGACGCACATTGGGTGCTTCTACCCACTCGCCACGCTGATTCCAGAAATAATTGAAGCGTTCTTCAGGAGCGACTTCCATTTCCGATACCTGTCCAACTGCCATCCTGTTGCCTCTTTCGTAATATATAAACGCGCTGCATGCCATAGAGCGGGATAAAGCCCAAATGTTCCTGAACCCGAAAATCCGCCTGCTTGAACTCCGCTTCTACGGTCGCGACCGAGGCATCAGGCGTCCGGCTTGCCCAATTCGACATAAAAGCGGCAGCCGTTGGGTTCCATGGTGCTGAGACTGACGCTCCAGCCCTGGTTTTCACAAATTCGCTGCACCAGCGACAGGCCCAGCCCAAGCCCCTCCCCACGCTTCTCACCACCGCGCACAAACGGCTCGAACATCGCTTCGCGCTTCTCTTCGGGAATACCGACGCCGCTGTCTTCGACCAGAAAACCGCGGGGCAGAATGGTCAGGCGAATGAACCCGCTGTCGGTGTAGTGCAAGGCATTACGCAACAGGTTACCCATGACCGCGTGCAGAAATGTCGCGTTATAGCGCGTATCCGTCGGGTTGCCGGGTTCATAAAACAGCGTGAGCCCCTTGTCCTCGATCGGCTGGCGCCACAGGCCGAGCAAGTCCTCGGCCACCTGCCCCAGGGTCTGTTGCGGCGACATGCTGGCATCTTCGCGCTGGGCCCGGGCGAGCATCAGGAAGGTCTGGACCAGATCGCGCATCTCTTCACAGGCACGAGCAATCCGCTCGACCTGGTTGCGACTGCGCTGATCGAGGTCCGGATTCTCCAGCAACAGCTCACAGGAACTGGCCAATACCATCAACGGGGTGCGCAGCTCGTGACTGACGTCGCTGGTGAACAGCCGCTCACGGCTAAGCGCCTGACGCAATCGGCCCAGCGTGGCGTCGAAGGCGACGGCCAGCTCACCGACTTCATCGGCGGCATAGTCCGGCGCCAGGGGCGGTGCCAGACCGAGCAGTTGATCGCGGTGACGCACTTGGCGCGCCAGCCGGACTACCGGCGCCATGACCTTGCGCGCAAGCACCCAACCGAGGAACACCGCCAATGCCAGACTTAATACAAACCCCACCAGTACCACGGCAAACAGCACTCGCTCGCGCTCTTCGAAATCGCTTTGATCCTGCAGCAGGACGTAGCGTCGGCCGTCAACGATCTCGACGAGCGCGTGGTATGACAGCTGCTCGCGAAATACTTCATGAAAGCCCGCATTCAGATGCCGCAGATCCCTGGGCAAGTCAAAGTCGCCGGGGCCTCCACTGAAGTAGAACAACTGATCGGGCTCGGGACGGTGACTCCAGTCGGCCATACTGTCCATCAACAGCAAGCGCTGTAAATCGCCACCCAGGCCTGCAGAAATCAGCTTTGCTTCGACCAGATGCACGGTCGCCACAATGCCTATGGCGAATGCCCCCGCCACCAACGCACTCATCAAGGCAAAGGCAATAATGATCCGCTGAGCAAGGCTCTGCTTAAACTCCATCACGCCCCTCGGCCAGACGATAGCCGACGCCGTGCACGGTTTGCAGCAAAGGTTTGGCGAACGGCTTGTCGATCACCTGACGCAACTGATGGACGTGACTGCGCAGGCTGTCGCTGTCTGGACAGTCATCACCCCAGAGGGCTTCTTCGAGTATTTCACGACGCAAGACGTGCGGGCTCTTCTGCATCAACACCGCCAGCAGCTTGAGGCCTACCGGGTTGAGTTTCAGCAGGCGACCTTCGCGGGTCACTTCCAGCGTATCGAGGTCATAGCTCAGATCGCCAACCTGCAAGGCACGGCGACCGCCACCCTGGGTACGGCGCATGACCGCCTCGATGCGCGCCGCCAGTTCAGACAGGGCAAACGGTTTGACCAGGTAATCATCGGCACCGGACTTGAAGCCCTGCAGGCGGTCATCCAGTTGGTCACGGGCGGTCAGCATGATCACCGGGGTATCGCGCCGGGCATCTTCGCGCAGGCGTTTGCACAGGGTGTAGCCATCGATGCCGGGCAGCATGATGTCGAGCACGATCAGGTCGTAATGCTCGGTGGCCGCCAGGTGCAGACCTGACAAACCGTCCTGCGCGCAATCCACGGTATAACCCTTAAGCCCCAGGTAATCAGCCAGATTGGCGAGGATGTCGCGGTTGTCTTCAACCAATAGAATTCGCATGGGCACTTGCTCCGTACACAGTTACGGCCGTCTTGGACCGCGCAGCTTAAGGCCAAGAGTGGCTCAGGGATAGATCTGTTGATCCAAACCCTGTCAGGGACGCAGAGCGTCCCGGGCAGCATTCCCACGCAGAGCGTGGGAACGATCATCTTCACAGAAAATAAAAAACCCCGCTGGCTTACGCCAGCGGGGTTTTTTCGTACAGGGTAAGGCTGGCTTACATCATGCCGCCCATGCCGCCCATACCGCCCATGTCTGGCATGCCGCCGCCAGCTGGTGCGTCTTCCTTGATCTCGGCGATCATGGCTTCGGTGGTGATCATCAGGCTGGCAATCGACGAAGCCGCTTGCAGAGCCGAACGAGTCACTTTGGCCGGGTCCAGGATACCCATTTCGATCATGTCGCCGTATTCGCCGGTAGCAGCGTTGTAACCGTAGTTACCCTTGCCCTGCTTGACCTTGTCGACAACAACGCTTGGCTCATCGCCGGAGTTGGCAACGATCTGACGCAGTGGCGCTTCAACAGCGCGACGCAGCAACTGGATGCCTACGTTCTGGTCATCGTTGTCGCCTTTCAGCTCGGAGATCGCTTGCAGAGCGCGAACCAGTGCCACGCCACCGCCAGGTACCACGCCTTCTTCAACGGCTGCACGGGTAGCGTGCAGGGCGTCTTCAACGCGAGCTTTCTTCTCTTTCATTTCAACTTCGGAACCGGCGCCAACCTTGATCACTGCAACGCCGCCGGACAGCTTGGCCAGACGCTCTTGCAGTTTTTCACGGTCGTAGTCGGACGAAGTGTCAGCCACTTGTTGACGGATCTGAACAACGCGAGCCTGGATGTCAGCCTCAACGCCAGCACCGTCAATGATGGTGGTGTTTTCTTTGGACAGGATCACACGCTTGGCATTACCCAGGTGTTCCAGGGTAGTGCTTTCCAGGCTCAGGCCGATCTCTTCGGAGATAACGGTACCGCCAGTCAGAACAGCGATGTCCTGCAGCATGGCCTTGCGACGGTCGCCAAAGCCTGGGGCTTTGACAGCAGCAACTTTAACGATGCCGCGCATGTTGTTCACTACCAGAGTCGCCAGGGCTTCGCCTTCAACGTCTTCGGCAACGATCAGCAGAGGACGGCCGGCTTTGGCAACGGCTTCCAGTACTGGCAGCATTTCGCGGATGTTCGAGATCTTTTTGTCGACCAGCAGGATCAGCGGACCGTCCAGTTCGGCGGTCATGGTCTCTGGCTTGTTGACGAAGTACGGGGACAGGTAGCCACGGTCGAACTGCATGCCTTCTACAACCGACAGTTCGTTTTCCAGGCCCGAGCCTTCTTCAACGGTGATCACGCCTTCTTTACCGACTTTTTCCATGGCTTCGGCAATGATGTCGCCGATGGAGCTGTCGGAGTTGGCCGAGATGGTGCCGACCTGAGCGATTGCCTTGGTGTCAGCGCATGGCTTGGACAGGGCTTTGAGCTCTTTGACGATAGCGATGGTCGCTTTGTCGATACCGCGCTTCAAGTCCATCGGGTTCATGCCGGCAGCGACGGCTTTCAGGCCTTCGTTGACGATCGATTGAGCCAGAACGGTCGCGGTGGTGGTGCCGTCGCCTGCGTCATCGTTGGCACGGGAGGCAACGTCTTTGACCAGCTGCGCGCCCATGTTTTCGAAACGGTCTTTCAGTTCGATTTCTTTGGCTACGGAAACGCCGTCCTTGGTGATGGTCGGAGCGCCGAAGCTCTTCTCGATGATCACGTTACGGCCTTTAGGGCCCAGGGTCGCTTTTACTGCGTCAGCCAGGACGTTGACACCGGCGAGCATTTTCTTACGGGCGGAATCGCCGAATTTAACTTCTTTAGCAGCCATGATCGATATTCCTTAAATACTTTTGTAGTAGCGGGAAATTGAGCGCAAATCAGCCTTCGATAACAGCGAGAATCTCGTTCTCAGCCATTACCAGCAGGTCTTCACCGTCGACTTTCACAGTGTTGCTGCCGGAGTACGGGCCGAACACAACCTTGTCACCCACTTTCACGGCCAGCGCACGCACTTCACCGTTGTCCAGCACGCGGCCGGTACCTACAGCAAGGACTTCACCGCTGTTGGCTTTTTCGGCAGCCGAACCTGGCAGAACGATACCGCCAGCGGTTTTCTTTTCTTCTTCGCTGCGACGGATGACGACGCGGTCATGCAGAGGACGAAGCTTCATTGTCGATCTCTCCTAATTGTGGTTTTCAGCGGCCGGTGTAATCCCGGCGGGTTAAATTCCGGCGTTGCCGGTTGCGGCTCGTCAAGCGAACCGCGGAAGTCTGTCTGGTGATCTTCACCAGAAACCTTGCGGTGACCGTTACATAAGGGCGCATAAGCTTATTACAAGGGCTGGGCAGTGATTTTTTTTACGGCACCGACCACAGAAACGAACACGGCACCCGAAGGTGCCGTGTCATTGAAACAGTTACTTGGAATCGCGGTGCTCGAACTCGCCTTCGATCACGTTGGGCTCACGGCCCAGCGGTTGACGCGGAGCCGGGCCGCCACGCGGTTGCAGATCATCGGCAAAGGCACGCTGACGAATTGCCTGCTCTTCGGCGCGCTTGCGCATCGCGTTGGCCAGCAGCCGACGGGTGATCGGCAAGATCATGATCAGACCGATCACGCTGCTGATGAAACCTGGCAGGATCAACAGACCGCCGCCCAAGGCCAGCATCAGGCCTTCGAGCATGGTCTGCGCTGGCAACTCGCCGCGGTTCAGGCTTTCACGAGCACGCAATGCGGTAGCCAGGCCGGCGATGCGCAGCACGAACACGCCGAACATCGAGCCGAGAATGATCAGCAGCAGCGCCGGGAAAAACCCGATGGCCGCGCTGACCTTGACGAATACGAACAGCTCCAACACCGGGAACAGCAGAAAGAGCAACAAAAAAGGGCGCATCAAATGGTTCCTCAACGCAAGAATGCCTTGCAAGTAGAACGTAGATGACGTCGCCGTTTCGTGATTTCAAGCGTCGGCTGTCGCATTTTTCGGCCATTGCTCGGCGTGAGCCAGCAAAACCAAGGCTTCGCGTACTTGTGTCGGCGTATTACAAACCTCCGGGAACGGCAACCAGTACAGCCCCTGGCCAATGCGCAGGTGCATGCCTTCGGCGTCGATGCCGGCCAACTGAGCGGGTGCGGTTTTCGGCAAGCCGGCCAGCTCGACGTAATGGGCGATGGCCTTGGCGTGGTCGGCATTCATGTGTTCGATCATGCTCGCTTCGGCCTTGCCGGCAAACGGGTTGGCCAGGGTCAGTTGGTCGACCCAGTGAATCGCACCGAAACCGCCGATGTAGCGATGCCGTATCGGTTTGAGTACCCAGAAGTCGAAATCATGTGCCTTGTGATAATTCTGCGAGTCCGGGAAATAGCGGTAATAACGCTCGGCGGCGGCATCGATGGAGGCCTGGTCTTCGATTTTTTCCGCTTCGGCCAGGTAGGTCAGGCGACCAACGGCCTGCACGTCTTCAGCCTCGCGCTCACCCACCAGCAGTGAGCATTTGGGATCTTTTTGCAGATTATGAGTGTGCTGGGCGATCCGGCTGATCAGGATCAGCGGCCGGCCCTGTTCGTCCAGGCAATAAGGAACCACTGAGCCGAACGGGAAACCGGGCATCGCCTTGGAGTGTGTCGAGAGCACTCCACGGTATTCCTTGAGCAGCAATTCTCGGGCATGCTTGGCAGCTTCAACGCTCAATTTATGACTCCTTATATAGAATCCGTCAAAAAAACGGACAGGCACCTGGGCAAAGTTCCAGCGACGCCATCGGGGCAATTCTCATGTGCAGCCAGGCCACGTCAGGTGCAGATCGAGAGGCTCTCTAAAAGGAAACCACTCTGACCTGCTATTGGGGCATGCGAATGCAACTCACTGACAAAGTAATCATTATCACCGGCGGTTGCCAGGGTTTAGGTCGTTCGATGGCCGAGTATTTCGCCGCCAAGGGCGCGAAACTGGCGTTGGTCGACCTCAATCAGGAGAAGCTCGACCAGGCCGTCGCCGCCTGCAAAGCCGCCGGCGTCGAGGCTCGCGCTTACCTGTGCAACGTCGCCAATGAAGAACAGGTGACGCACATGGTCGCCCAGGTTGCCGAAGACTTCGGCGCGATCCACGGCCTGATCAACAACGCCGGGATCCTGCGCGATGGCCTGCTGATCAAGGTCAAGGACGGCGAAATGACCAAAATGAGCCTGGCCCAATGGCAGGCCGTGATCGACGTCAACCTGACCGGCGTATTCCTGTGCACCCGTGAAGTAGCGGCGAAAATGATCGAGCTGAAGACCAGCGGCGCGATTGTCAACATTTCCTCGATCTCCCGCGCCGGCAATGTCGGCCAGACCAACTACTCCGCCGCCAAGGCCGGGGTTGCTGCGGCCACCGTAACCTGGGCCAAGGAACTGGCGCGCTACGGCATTCGTGTGGCCGGTATTGCGCCGGGCTTCATCGAAACCGAAATGACCCTGGGCATGAAGCCTGAAGCGCTGGAGAAAATGACTTCCGGCATTCCGCTCAAGCGCATGGGCAAGCCCGAAGAGATCGCCCATTCGGCGGCCTATATCTTCGAGAACGACTATTACACCGGCCGGATCCTGGAGATGGACGGCGGTTTGCGTATCTAAGCCATACACAAAAAAAATGTGGGAGCGAGCTTGCTCGCGATAGCGGTGTAACAGTCACCTTCAATGGTGAATGTTATGGCCTCATCGCGAGCAAGCTCGCTCCCACAGTTATTAGTGTTCTATCTGACAGGTATCAATCGTCGCTGACGGTGATGTTCGGCATCGCTGGCGTGGCGGCTTCCTGCAAGACAATCCGCGCACCGACGTGACGGGCCAGTTCCTGGTAGACCATCGCGATCTGGCTGTCCGGCTCGGCAATTACTGTTGGCTTGCCGCCGTCAGCCTGCTCGCGGATTACCATCGACAGCGGCAACGATGCCAGCAGTTCGACGCCATATTGGCTGGCCAGCTTCTCGCCGCCGCCTTCACCGAACAGATGCTCGGCATGACCGCAGTTGGAGCAAATGTGCACGGCCATGTTTTCCACAACGCCGAGCACTGGAATGTTGACCTTGCGGAACATCTCCACGCCTTTGCGCGCGTCCAGCAATGCCAGATCCTGCGGCGTGGTGACGATCACCGCACCAGCCACCGGGACTTTTTGCGCCAGGGTCAGTTGAATGTCACCGGTGCCTGGCGGCATGTCGATCACCAGATAATCCAGATCGCTCCAGGCGGTCTGCGTCACCAGTTGCAGCAAGGCGCCGGAGACCATCGGGCCACGCCAGACCATCGGCGTGTTGTCGTCGGTCAAAAACGCCATGGACATGACTTCAACGCCATGCGACTCGATCGGCACGAACCACTTCTGATCCTTGATCTTGGGTCGGGTGCCTTCCGGGATGCCGAACATGATGCCCTGGCTCGGACCATAGATATCGGCATCGAGGATCCCGACCTTGGCGCCTTCGCGGGCCAGCGCCAGCGCGAGGTTGGCGGCGGTAGTGGATTTGCCCACACCGCCCTTGCCGGACGCCACCGCGACCACGTTCTTGACGTTGGCCAGGCCTGGAATCTGCGCCTGAGCCTTGTGCGCGGCAATCACAGTGCTGATGTCGACTTTGGCCGAGGTCACGCCCTCCAGGCCCTCGATCGCCATTTGCAACATTTGCGCCCAGCCACTCTTGAACAGGCCGGCGGCGTAGCCCAGTTCCAGCTGAACGCTGACGCGGTCGCCCTGAATGTCGATGCTGCGCAGGCAACCGGCGCTGACCGGATCCTGGTTCAAGTAAGGGTCGGTGTACTGACGAAGGACGGCTTCCACCGCTGCGCGATTGACGGCGCTCATGGGCAACTCCGATAACAAGGCTGGGAGAACATGGTGGCTATCGTACCTGTTCCGCACGTCGGACGGCATGCTTTCAGGATGTGACAAAATTCGAATGGCCAATCACGGACCCGTAGCAGCTGGCGCAGCCTGCGTTCGGCTGCGAAGCGGTCGTAATCCGGCTGACGCGGTCTATCTGATAAACCGTGGTGGCAGGATTTACGACGGCTGCGCCGCCGAACGCAGCCTGCGGCAGCTGCTACGAGGTACGGGGGCGGTGGAAAACGCACCCACGGGGTGAAAAATATGCGCCGGCGCTTTATAGTGGCCGACCTCCGTTTCATCAAGTAGCCGAGCCCCATGTCCGAGCCACGCAAGATCCTCGTCACCAGCGCCCTGCCCTATGCCAATGGTTCAATCCACCTTGGCCATATGCTTGAGTACATCCAGACCGATATGTGGGTGCGCTTCCAGAAGCATCGCGGCAATCAATGCACGTATGTCTGCGCGGACGACGCCCACGGTTCGGCCATCATGCTGCGCGCAGAAAAAGAAGGCATCACCCCGGAACAACTGATCGCCAACGTACAGGCTGAACACAGCGCCGACTTTGCCGAGTTCCTGGTGGACTTCGACAATTTCCACTCCACTCACGCCGAAGAAAACCGTGAGCTGTCGAGTCAGATCTACCTGAAGCTGCGTGACGCCGGGCACATCGCCACGCGTTCGATCACCCAGTATTTCGACCCGGAAAAGAAAATGTTCCTGGCCGACCGCTTCATCAAGGGCACCTGCCCGAAATGCGGCACTGAAGACCAGTACGGCGACAACTGCGAAAAGTGCGGTGCCACCTACGCGCCGACCGACCTGAAAGATCCGAAGTCGGCGATCTCGGGCGCCACGCCGGTGCTCAAGGATTCCCAGCACTTCTTCTTCAAGCTGCCGGACTTCCAGCAGATGCTGCAGGAATGGACCCGCAGCGGCACCCTGCAAGACGCGGTTGCGAACAAGATCGCCGAATGGCTGGATGTCGGCCTGCAACAGTGGGACATCTCCCGCGATGCGCCGTACTTCGGTTTCGAAATCCCGGACGAACCGGGCAAGTACTTCTATGTCTGGCTGGACGCGCCAATCGGCTACATGGCGAGCTTCAAGAACCTCTGCGCACGTCGTCCTGAACTGGACTTCGATGCGTACTGGGCCAAGGACTCTACCGCCGAGCTGTACCACTTCATCGGCAAGGACATCGTCAACTTCCACGCGCTGTTCTGGCCAGCCATGCTTGAAGGCGCGGGCTACCGCAAGCCGACCGGCATCAACGTACACGGCTACCTGACCGTCAACGGTCAGAAAATGTCCAAGTCCCGCGGCACCTTTATCAAGGCCCGAACCTACCTGGACCACCTGTCGCCGGAATACCTGCGCTACTACTACGCCTCCAAGCTCGGCCGTGGCGTCGACGACCTGGACCTGAACCTCGAAGACTTCGTGCAGAAGGTCAACTCCGACCTGGTGGGCAAAGTCGTCAACATCGCCAGCCGCTGCGCCGGTTTCATTCACAAAGGCAACGCCGGTGTGCTGGTGGCCGGTAATGCCGCGCCAGAACTGACCGAAGCGTTCCTGGCCGCCGCGCCAAGCATCGCCGAGGCTTACGAGGCTCGCGACTTCGCCCGTGCCATGCGCGAAATCATGGGCCTGGCCGACCGCGCCAACGCCTGGATCGCCGACAAGGCGCCATGGTCGCTGAACAAGCAGGAAGGCAAGCAAGAGGAAGTCCAGGCGATCTGCGCCCTGGGCGTCAACCTGTTCCGCCAACTGGTGATCTTCCTCAAGCCCGTGCTGCCATTGCTGGCTGCCGACGCCGAGGCGTTCCTCAATGTCGCACCGCTGACCTGGAACGATCACACGACCCTGCTCAGCAACCATCAACTGAACGAGTTCAAACCGTTGATGACCCGTATCGACCCGGTCAAGGTGCAGGCCATGACCGACGCTTCGAAAGAAGACCTGGCCGCCAGCCAGACCGACACCGGCGATGCCACCCCACAAGGGAATGGCGAACTGGCCAAGGATCCGCTGTCGCCAGAGATCGAGTTCGATACCTTTGCTGCCGTCGACCTGCGGGTGGCCCTGATCCTCAAGGCCGAAGCCGTGGAAGGCGCGGACAAGCTGCTGCGCCTGACCCTGGATATCGGTGACGAGCAACGCAACGTGTTCTCCGGCATCAAGAGCGCTTATCCGGACCCGGCCAAGCTTGAAGGTCGCCTGACGATGATGATCGCCAACCTCAAGCCACGCAAAATGCGCTTCGGGATCTCCGAAGGCATGGTCATGGCGGCAGGCCCAGGTGGCGAAGAAATCTACCTGTTGAGCCCGGACAGCGGCGCCAAGCCGGGTCAGCGCATCAAGTAAGGTGCCTGGCTGAACCGATCCCACCGTCGCGTTGACTCGCGGCGGTGGGATTTTCATATCTGCTTGCCGGATAATGCCTAATCTTTATGCACAGGCCCGTTCGCTCAACCCGGCACGCCCATGACCGACATTCTGCTCACGCTCATCAGCACCGCCCTGATCAATAACTTCATCGTGCACTGGCCGCTGGGTGTCGATCCGTTGATGCAGTCGACGCGTGAGCCTGCCATCGAGCGTCGTCAGGTTCATGCCCTGGGCATTGCAACCACCTGCCTGATGTTGCTCAGCGGCCTTCCGGGTTATGCGGCCTATCACTGGTTGCTGATACCGCTTGGGCTGACGTCCTTGTACCTGTTTGTGTTTTTGCCCTTGAGCGTGCTGCTGATCACCCCGGTGCTGAATCTGCTGACGCGTGCCCTGCCGCAGTTACCGTTCGACGGCTTGTGGCCGTTGTTGCTAGGTAACGCTGGCGTTCTGGGGCTGAGCCTGTTCGGCATGCAGAGTGATAAGGGCTTTGGCTATCACGCAGCGCTGTGTCTTGGCGCCGGGCTGGGTTTCTGGCTGGTGCTGAGTATGTTCAGCGACCTGCGTCAGCGCACGCTCAATAACGATGTGCCCCTGCCCTTTCGTGGCCTGCCGATCGACCTGATCAGCGCCGGACTGATCGCAGTGGCCTTTCTCGGCTTCAGCGGACTGATCAAAACATGAGTCTGATTCAACGTATCGACGCACTCCTGCCGCAGACCCAATGCGGCAAATGCGGCCACCCCGGATGCAAGCCCTACGCTGAAGGCATTGCCAATGGCGAGGCAATCAACAAGTGCCCGCCGGGCGGCAACGAAACCATTTCAGCGCTGGCCGAACTGCTGAAAATCCCGGTGTTGGAACTGGACGTCAGCCGTGGCTCGGCACCGGCGCAAATTGCATTTATCCGTGAAGCCGAATGCATCGGCTGCACCAAGTGCATTCAAGCGTGCCCGATAGACGCGATTGTCGGTGCGGCAAAACTGATGCACACGGTGCTTATCGACGAATGCACCGGCTGCGATCTGTGCGTAGCACCCTGCCCGGTGGATTGCATCGAAATGCATCCTTTGCCCTCGGCCAAGGTGCTGCCGGTTATCGGTGGCCTGGCGTTCACGCCCGAAGAACTGCAGGCACGCACCGCCAAACGCGATCACGCAAGGCAGCGCTTCGAACAGCGCAATGCGCGCCTGCGTCGTGAGGAAAAGCAAAAGCACGCCGAACGACTGGCCCGCGCGCAAAAAGCCGCACAACACAGCGACGCCAGCAGCACTCCGCTGCAGGACGCCATTGCCCGGGTCCAGGCACAAAAAGCCGCTGCCGCCGATGCCACGCTGAAAAAAGCCAAGATCGATGTGGCGATGAGTCGCGCGCAGTTGAACAAATCATTGAAGGCATTCGGGCATCCACCGACCTTCGAACAACAGTCGCAGTTGATCATTTTGCAGCAGCAGTTCGAAACCGCCGAGCAGGCCCTGGCGCACTTCGAAAGCACCATGCCGTCAGTACCTGTGCAACCGACGGTGCCGGCCAACGATGCCGAACTCAAACGCGCGAAAATCCAGCTGGCGATGCGTCGCGCCGAGCTCAAAAAAGCCCAGGCCAGCGAAGCCCCGGCCGAGCAACTGGAAGCGCTCAGCGCAGCCCTGGCTCAAGCCGAGCAAGCGCTGCACGCTGCCGAAGGCGCCAGCGAAAAACCGGCTCCCGATCTGGTACGCGTCGAAAAGCGCCCCGTCGACGCTCAACTGCGGCAACTGAAAACCGAACTGGCTTATGCCCGCGCCGATGTCAGCAAGCTCGAGCGGCAACCTGATACGCCGGCGGAGCTCCTGGCCAAGGCCCGCGAAAGGCTCTGCGAAGCCGAGCGCCAGGTAAACGCCTATGTCGCCCCTTGAACCGGTCGATGATCGCCTGCAACAGGCGATGAAGCGCGTTTTACTGGCCACCGTGCCGGGCATGCTGGTGTTGTTCTGGTTATTTGGCTGGGGCGTTCTGATCAATCTGCTGCTGGCCTGCGGCAGCGCGTTGGCGGTTGAGGCGCTGGTGCTACGCTTGCGCAAGTACCCGCTCAAGCCTGCGTTAAGCGACGGCAGCGCGTTGGTCAGCGCCACCTTGCTGGCACTGGCGTTACCGCCTTACTGTCCATGGTGGCTGACGGTCAGCGCTGCGGCATTCGCGATGTTTTTCGGCAAGCACCTTTATGGAGGTGTTGGCAAAAATCCGTTCAACCCGGCCATGCTCGGTTTTGCGCTGGTGCTGGTGTGTTTCCCGCGACAGATGACCCACTGGCCAACGTCCCACGGGATGAATCTGCTCGCCGGCCTGCAACAGATTTTCGGTTTCAACTTCAGCGGTGCCGAGCAGCCAGACGCCTGGGTGACAGCCACTGCGCTGGATAGCCTGCGAATCAACAAAAGCCTGACCATGGACGAACTCTTCGCCGGCAACCCGGCGTTTGGCCACGTTGGCGGCAAAGGTATCGAATGGGTAAACCTCGCCTTCCTCGCCGGCGGCGCTTTCCTGTTACAGCAGCGGGTGTTCAGCTGGCATGCCCCCGTCGGCATGCTCGGCAGCCTGTTCGTCATCAGTCTGCTGTGCTGGAACGGCTCGGGTTCGGACTCCCACGGCTCGCCGCTCTTTCACTTGCTGACGGGTGCGAGCATGCTCGGGGCATTCTTTATTGTGACCGAACCGGTGTCCGGAGCGAAGAGCCCCAAAGCCCGCCTGATGTTCGGCGCGGGCGTCGGCCTGCTGACCTACCTGATTCGAACCTGGGGCGGTTATCCCGACGGGGTGGCCTTTGCGGTGCTGCTGATGAATCTCTGCGTACCGGCCCTGGAACGCCTCGCTGCCGTACAACCAGAGCCTCGTACGCCATGAACCGGAATCTCAGCGTGCTGATGCTGGTCGTCGTGGCCGGACTGGGTGCAGGCGCGACATTTTTCCTGCAACACGCCGCTGCGCCACACATTTCGACCGAGCAGCGCTTGATCGAAAGCCGCAAGCTGTTCGACATGCTGCCAGCCGGCAGCTACGACAATCAGCCATTGGACCAGCCACTCGAACTCAAGGATATCGCGCTGAATAACAGCACCTTGCTGGGCGGGTACCTGGCCACAGCAGGTGGAAAACCCAGCGCAGTGATATTACGCAGCCAGGTGACGGGTTACGAAAACGCGATCGAACTGCTGATCGTGATCGACATCAACGGCAAGCTGTTGGGGGTCAAAACCCTCAAGCAATCGGAAACACCCGGGCTGGGCGGGAGAATCGCCGACCAGCCCAATCCCTGGCTTCAGGGCTTTTTCGGCAAGTCGCGCAACGACCCCGGTGACAGTGGCTGGGCACTGAAAAAAGATCAGGGGCAGTTCGACCAACTGACCGGGGCAACCGTCACATCCAGGGCGGTGATCAACGCGCTCCATGATGCGTTACGCTATTTCGACGAGCATCAGCCACAACTGATCGGGAGCGGACAATGAACCAGTCCTCGATGTTGCAGAACTCGCTGGTATTGACCCTGTTGATCGGCGCCAGCGACTCCCTGGTTAACACCTTGAGCCTGTCGCTGCTGTCGCTGCTGGTCATTGGTGTTTACGGCCTGAAGATGAGCATGTTGCGGCTGCGGATCGCCCCGTCGATGCAGTTGATCATCAGCATTTCGCTCGCCGTCACATTGACCAGCCTCGCCACATTGGCATTGCAGGCCTGGGCCTTTGAACTGCATCGGCAACTGGGAATTTATGCCGGACTGATTGCCCTGCAGTGCATTGTGCTGGAGCACGGCGGTTTTTTTACCCAGGTAAGCGCGAGAGACCGGGTTCGCCTGTCCAGCCTGTTTTTTGGGCTGATGGTAGTTCTGGGCGTGTTGCGAGAAGCTATTGGCAATGGCTCTTTCGCCAGCCATCTGTCCTGGTTGATCGGGTTTGCCGATTCCGACGCACAAGGCTGGCTGTTTGCCGCTGACGGCGGCATACGACTGGCCGTCCTCGCCCCCGGCGGGTTTATCCTGCTGGGACTGCTCATAGCTGCCAAACAAGCCTGGCCTGGTGCCTCAACCTCACACTGACCGCCTTCAAGGAACTGCTCTACTCATGAATGCCGCAAAACGCCTGGAAATTTTCCGCCGGCTTCACGAAGACAATCCGGAACCGAAAACCGAACTGGCCTACTCCTCGCCCTTCGAATTGCTGATCGCCGTGATCCTTTCCGCGCAATCCACCGACGTGGGCGTCAACAAGGCCACCGCCAAGCTGTTTCCGGTGGCCAATACCCCGGCAGCGATTTATGCGCTGGGTGTAGAAGGATTGTCCGAGTACATCAAGACCATCGGCCTGTACAACAGCAAGGCAAAAAACGTCATCGAAACCTGCCGAATGCTGGTAGAGCTTCATGGCGGTGAAGTACCGCAAACCCGCGAGGAGCTGGAAGCGCTGCCCGGGGTAGGTAGAAAGACCGCAAACGTGGTGCTCAACACCGCTTTTCGTCAGCTGACCATGGCCGTTGACACGCATATTTTCCGGGTCAGCAACCGCACAGGATTAGCGCCAGGCAAGAATGTCGTCGAGGTGGAAAAGAAACTGATGAAGTTTGTGCCCAAGGAGTATCTGCTCGACTCTCATCACTGGCTGATCCTCCACGGGCGCTACGTTTGCCTGGCTCGCAAGCCCCGCTGTGGCAGTTGCCGTATCGAAGACCTGTGCGAATACAAGCAAAAGACCTCTGACGATTGAGGTTCTATTACTTTTATTGATTTACCGATTGAAAAAATCTTTTTTACCCGCCAGGAGAATGTCGATATAAGAGGCGCCAATGGCAGTCTTAGCCTGGAGTTAACGTTATGAGCACTGGCAAAGAACAACTGGACACAGAAGACGACTTCATCTCCGTTGAGGCCGATGATGCCGAGCCTGTGGTAGAGGTAGCGAAGACCAACCTGAGCAAACGTCGCACCATCGATAATCTCTTGGAGGAGCGCCGCTTGCAAAAGCAGCTGGCCGATTACGATTTTGACCTTTGACACCTGAAAGCCTCCCGAAATGGAGGCTTTTCAGCACGCCCTCAACCACTGGGCAATGCCCTCTGATTCAATGAACCCGGAGCGCCCGAACATCAGGGCAAGCCATCCGGCAACTCAAAATCCAACCAGATGCCGCTTACCTTCAAGCGTCTCCATGCGCAAAGCACTGCGCCCCCGAGAAACTCAAACCAGACCATTACGCTGCGCAAGCTCGATCAGGTCTACCAGCGAACGAGCATTGAGCTTTAATAGCAGACGCGTTTTGTAAGTACTGACGGTTTTATTGCTGAGGAACATGCCATCGGCAATTTCCTTGTTGGTCTTGCCTCGGGCCAACTGTTGTAAAACCATCATCTCCCTTCCAGACAGACGATCCACCATGTCTGCTTCACTTGCATTCCCCAAACTTGAGCGAACCGAGTGCAAGGCCTGATTCGGAAAGTAGCTGTACCCGGACAATACTGCCTTGATTGCACTGAGCAGCTCGGTGAGGTCCTGCTGCTTGCAGACATACCCGGCTGCCCCTGCCTGCATGCAACGCATTGAAAAGTGACCGGGGGCCTGTGACGTCAAGACCAGCACTTTCAAAGGCATGGTGGTCGAGGTCAAGCGCGCAATAACTTCCAGGCCATCGAGTTTCGGAATACCGATGTCCAGTATCACGATATCCGGCATCTGTTCACGAGCAAGTTGCAAGGCATCGACACCATTGTCCGTTTCGGCAATGACTTCGTAGCCATGACGCTCCATTAACATACGTACAGCAAGACGAATGACGGGGTGATCATCCACGATCAGCACTTTATTCATGGGCAAGTCCAATTTTCGCTGTTCGAATTTTTAGAGCCCGCACAATAGCGTAGTCGTTTCGACCTTGGGATGCTGCCCACCCCAACCACCCACACCGAGAGACAATCCCTACAAACAACAAGGATTCGCCCTACAGGATTTCATAAAAAACAATGTCGCTTAAAGTTTACTCGTGGCTTTACCCTCCTCTGATCAACAGTTTTCTTTAGCGGGCATCAAAAAATCAGCTGACATTACACACACCATACAGGCCCATTCGAAACTTGAGCCTACCGCCATAAAACAACCCTTTTTCCTACTCTTACATAAATCACATAAAAAGAAGGCTATTGATCCGTTAAAAACAGTGATAAAACTGCAAAGCAGAGCGCTCCACAACCCCCTTTACAAACAGTAAATATTTAATACCGGACAATCACTGCCACTCAACATCTTCACCCACAAGGAATCCACTATAGATCACTATTTAATGAGCAATCAAAATGACAAAACCTCAAAAAAGAATATCCAACCCGATGACCATCATTGCGATATTTGCGACACTCTCCGAAACCTCGGCGGCCGTATCGCTGCCCTTCCTTGACAACGAGGAGCGCCAGACTTACATCTGGTTCCTTATCAGCTTTCCTTTTTACCTGCTCTTTCTATTTTTTATCACGCTAAACTTCAATTACAAATCATTGTATGCACCTTCTGACTTTCAAAAGAGCAAGCAGTTTGTAAAAGTCATCGACGATGCTGCTCGAGCGGAAAAAAACAGAATTACCGCCCTCAACGACCCTGTTGAAGAAGACAATCAACCCCACTCGATCAAAGGAGGTAAACCCGACTATCTGCTTCAGAACGCGCCCGCTCCACCCGCCCATATAACCTTCATCGCGAACCTGTCGACCCAACACCCAGTGTCTTTACCTGTGTCGATACATGGCATGCGGATCGTTGATGCACGATGGACTCGTAAAAAGAAAGATGTCGACAGTTTGATGAGCGCTCTCTATTCAAGGAAACACCACCACCGCGAAGTGATCGTCTTTCTGACAAATGGCGAGTCGGAACATTTGATTAACGAAAGAGCACTCAAAAAATCAGATGCAAAAGCCCTGGAGCCCAACGACTCTTTTTACCTGATTTATAACTTGAGCACCTTGGCGGTGACCGTCGTCAGCCAGCACTGACACCTACCCAGTACCGTCGCCGGGTAAATAGTCTCTGACAGAAACAGCAAAGAAAGGGGGATACAGACAATCCAGGAAGTTGAAGCGCAAGGCCTGGTGACACCGATTCAGGAGATAAACAGCCACACACGAATTCTTCGATCACATTGTGGCCCCGTTACAAACGGGGCCACAATCGTTGATCAAGCCAACAGCATCAGAACAGCTTGCGGCCTTTGTTTGCGGCAATCCGCATACGCAGAGCGTTCAGCTTGATGAAGCCGGCTGCATCAGCCTGGTTGTAGGCGCCGCCATCTTCTTCGAAGGTAGCAATGTTGGCGTCAAACAACGACTCGTCAGACTTGCGACCGGTAACGATCACGTTGCCTTTGTACAGCTTCAGGCGAACCACACCGTTCACATGCGCCTGGGAAGCATCGATCATCTGTTGCAGCATCAGACGCTCAGGGCTCCACCAGTAACCGGTGTAGATCAGGCTGGCGTATTTAGGCATCAGCTCGTCTTTGAGGTGAGCCACTTCGCGGTCCAGAGTGATCGACTCGATCGCCCGGTGAGCACGCAGCATGATGGTGCCGCCAGGGGTTTCGTAGCAGCCACGGGACTTCATGCCGACGTAACGGTTCTCGACGATGTCCAGACGGCCGATACCGTGTTCGCCACCGATACGGTTCAGGGTCGCCAGCACGGTAGCCGGAGTCATTTCGACGCCGTCCAGTGCAACGATGTCGCCATTGCGGTAAGTCAGTTCCAGGTACTGCGGCTTGTCAGGGGCGTTCTCCGGGGAGACGGTCCAGCGCCACATGTCTTCTTCGTGCTCGGTCCAGGTGTCTTCCAGCACGCCGCCTTCATAGGAGATGTGCAGCAGGTTGGCATCCATCGAGTACGGGGATTTTTTCTTGCCATGACGTTCGATCGGGATCGCGTGCTTCGCCGCATAATCCATCAGCTTCTCGCGGGACAGCAGGTCCCACTCGCGCCAAGGGGCAATTACTTTCACGCCAGGCTTGAGTGCATAGGCACCCAGTTCAAAACGAACCTGGTCGTTGCCCTTGCCGGTCGCACCATGGGAAATGGCGTCAGCGCCGGTTTCGTTGGCGATTTCGATCAGGCGTTTGGCGATCAACGGACGAGCGATGGAAGTACCCAGCAGGTACTCGCCTTCGTAAACGGTGTTGGCGCGGAACATCGGGAAAACGAAATCACGCACGAATTCTTCGCGCAGATCGTCGATGTAGATTTCTTTTACGCCCATGGCTTGTGCCTTGGCGCGGGCCGGCTCGACCTCTTCACCCTGACCCAGGTCAGCGGTAAAGGTCACCACTTCACAGTTATAAGTATCCTGCAGCCACTTGAGGATCACCGAAGTGTCCAGGCCGCCGGAATACGCCAGAACGACCTTGTTTACGTCCGCCATGCCATCACTCCACGGGGTTCTACGGAAAGCCAAGAAGTCTACCGCTGCGAGAGGATAAATTACAGAGGCGCGACAGCTTATGATGATGAAGCGACAGATTATGTCGAGCGGGCGACGATTTCAGCCGGTTCAGGAGGTCGTCGCGGCACTGCTTGCCGAACTGACTTGCGGTGCCGGTTTATCGGTGGGTGCAACGCGCTCAAGATGAACGTTGACCCGGCGATTCTTTGCCCGATTGGCGGTGTTGGTGTTGGGGGCCAACGGATAACGTTCGCCGTGAAAGCGCATCGTGATTTGCGACTCCTGAATGCCATTGGCCTTGAAGAAGTCCATCACCGCCAACGCCCTGCGCCGGGACAGGTCACGGTTGGTCAGGCGATTGCCGCTGTTATCGGAATGGCCGTCGAGTTCGATGTGATTGACCGTCGGGTCGGCCTTCATGAACGTCAGCATGACCTGCAGCTTGGCCTTGGCCTGCGCATCCAGATCGATACCACCTCCCGGAAAACCAACCTCAGCCTGCTTCACCTGCTCGTAATTCATCGGCAGCAACTTGGCGACACACGCCTGATAATCGGCGTAGGCCTTGCTGAAACTGACCGGCAATAAACGGACCTCCGACACTCCGCCATCGCGCGAATAATGACGAATCAGCGGACTGCGACCGTCCATCAAACCACCGATAAGGCGTCCGGCCTGGAGTTGCGAGCTGTTGAACAGCACATCACCACTGCCGACCTTGACCGACCCCAGATTGATATCGCCGCGCCCCGGCTGCCAAGGCGCAGCGGCTGCGAGCAACGTCGCCGAGCCGCCGGTGATCATCGGGTTGTAAGCCTTCAGACGAAAGGTTGCCTGCTCACCTGCACGCCGCACGAACTCGCCCGAGCCGAAATCGGTTATCGGTTGGCTCAGGCGACATTCGAACTTGTCGCCTTCGACCGTCCACTCGATGCTCTCCAGACGCGTCTGGAAAGTGAGCGCCATGGCAGGAAGGCTGGCAAACACGCTGAGCAAGGCTAAATAACGCTGGCGCACGGGAGGCTCCACTGGCTTCTACAACAAAAAGACCGATACACATAATTACGGCATACCTTTGTCATATCGGAAGCTTGCTGCAAAACTTGATAGCGAGTGCCTGGAAGAGTCTTTTCCGGTAGCATTCCCTTGAGTTTGACCCGCCTGGAATCCCCAATGTCCGACCGCCTGACCCTGCTGCGTCCCGACGACTGGCATATTCATCTTCGCGATGGTGCTGTGTTGCCCAATACTGTCGCGGATGTCGCGCGCACCTTTGGTCGCGCCATCATCATGCCTAACCTGGTACCACCGGTGCGTAACGCCGCTGAAGCCGACGCCTATCGCCAGCGCATTCTCGCTGCGCGCCCGGCCGGCAGCCGTTTCGAACCGTTGATGGTGCTCTACCTGACCGACCGGACTACACCCGATGAAATTCGCGAGGCCAAGGCCAGCGGTTTCGTTCACGCCGCCAAGTTGTATCCGGCTGGCGCGACCACCAACTCGGATTCCGGTGTTACCAGCATCGACAAGATCTTCCCTTCGATCGAGGCCATGGCCGAAGTCGGGATGCCCTTGCTGATTCACGGTGAAATCACCCGCGGCGATGTCGATGTCTTCGACCGCGAAAAAATCTTCATCGACGAGCACATGCGCAGGGTCGTGGAGCGTTTCCCAACGCTCAAAGTGGTGTTCGAACACATCACCACCCGCGATGCCGTGCAGTTCGTCAACGAGGCTTCGGCCAACGTTGGCGCAACCATCACCGCTCACCACCTGCTGTATAACCGCAACCACATGCTGGTGGGCGGGATTCGTCCGCACTTCTATTGCCTGCCGATTCTCAAGCGCAACACCCATCAGGTCGCCCTGCTTGACGCCGCCACCAGCGGCAGCGAGAAGTTCTTCCTGGGCACAGACTCGGCCCCGCACGCCCAACACGCCAAAGAAGCCGCGTGTGGCTGTGCCGGTTGCTACACCGCTTATGCCGCGATCGAGATGTACGCCGAAGCCTTTGAACAGCGTAATGCGCTGGACAAGCTCGAAGCCTTCGCCAGCCTCAACGGCCCGCGTTTCTACGGCCTGCCGGCGAACACCGACCGCATTACCCTGGTCCGCGAAGAATGGACCGCCCCAACCAGCCTGCCGTTCGGCGAGCTGACTGTCATCCCGCTGCGCGCCGGTGAAAAACTGCGCTGGCGCCTGCTGGAGGAACACGCGTGAGTGAAGACCATTTCGACGACGAACAGGAAAGTTCAGGCGGAGGTGGTTCACGTCACCCGATGGCAGCCAGGTTCCGTGGATATTTGCCGGTTGTCGTCGACGTTGAAACCGGTGGTTTCAACTGTGCCACTGACGCCTTGCTGGAAATTGCCGCCACGACCATCAGCATGGACGAAAAAGGTTTTGTGTACCCCGATCACACCTATTTCTTCCGTGTAGAGCCGTTCGAAGGCGCCAACATCGAAGCTGCAGCGCTGGAGTTCACCGGGATCAAGCTGGATCACCCACTGCGCATGGCCGTGAGTGAAGAAGCGGCACTGACCGACATCTTCCGTGGCGTGCGCAAGGCGCTGAAAGCCAACGGCTGCAAACGGGCGATCCTGGTCGGCCATAACAGCAGCTTCGACCTGGGCTTCCTCAATGCCGCCGTTGCGCGCCTGGACATGAAGCGCAACCCGTTTCACCCGTTCTCCAGCTTCGACACCGCAACACTGGCCGGTCTGGCCTATGGTCAAACGGTCCTCGCCAAGGCGTGCCAGGCTGCCGACATCGACTTCGACGGTCGCGAGGCCCACTCGGCGCGCTACGACACCGAGAAGACTGCCGATCTGTTCTGCGGCATCGTCAATCGCTGGAAACAAATGGGCGGCTGGGAAGATTTCAACGACTGATTCAGTCGCCGGATTTATCCTGCCCATAAAAAAACCGGCCTCAGCGGCCGGTTTTTTTATGCCTGACGCGTGGCTTACAGCTTGCCAGCGTTCTCGGTCAGGTAAGCCGCAACGCCTTCTGGCGAAGCAGTCATGCCCTTGTCGCCTTTTTTCCAGTTGGCCGGGCAAACTTCACCGTGCTCTTCGTGGAATTGCAGGGCGTCGACCAGACGAATCAGCTCTTCCATGTTACGGCCCAATGGCAGGTCGTTGACGATTTGCGAGCGAACAACGCCCTTGTCGTCGATCAGGAATGCGCCACGGAAAGCCACGCCGCCTTCGGACTCAACGTCGTAGGCCTTGGCGATGTCGTGCTTCATGTCAGCAGCCATGATGTACTGAACCTGACCGATGCCGCCGGCATTGATCGGGGTGTTGCGCCAGGCGTTGTGGGTGAAGTGCGAGTCGATCGAAACAGCGATCACTTCAACGTTGCGTGCCTTGAAGTCAGCCATGCGGTGGTCCAGAGCGATCAGCTCGGACGGGCAAACGAAGGTGAAGTCCAGTGGGTAGAAGAACACCAGGCCGTATTTGCCTTTGATGGCCGAGGACAGGGTGAAGCTGTCAACGATCTCGCCATTGCCGAGTACGGCCGGTACGGTGAAGTCAGGGGCTTGTTTGCCTACGAGTACGCTCATTGGATATCTCCTGGTGTGGTGGCGTGAAGAACGGCATCGAACCAGTCTGTCGCGGATAAACGACAGGTTCATGACTCGAGTGCCCTTCGCAAAGACCGGACATCATACACCGCGTTTTTCACCTGTCCTTAGCGCTTTTTACAACGACATCAAAAACCTCGGCGCAGGCTTGATGACACCATCCCGGGCCGCATTATGCCGTTCGTCAGGCAATCGCTGCCCTGGCGCAAAGCCTGTCGAAACCACTTTGACAATCATTCTCGTTAACATTAAGATCCGTCGCAATTGAGTCATAACCCACAACGGTTCTCACTTTATGTATGTCTGCCTTTGCACTGGTGTCACCGACGGAAAAATCCGCGATGCGATCTATGAAGGTTGCTGCAGCTACCGCGAGGTACGCCAAGCCACCGGCGTTGCCAGCCAATGCGGCAAATGCGCCTGCCTTGCCAAGCAAGTGGTTCGCGAAACCCTGGCCGACCTTCAATTGAGCCAGGCGGCGATCCCCTACCCCGTAGAATTTTCGACAGCGTAAATAGAACATTCGAAAGAACCGGACTTAGCGTCCGGTTTTTTTATGCCTGTAATTCAATCGCTTAGCGTTAGGATGCGGAACACAAACATTCTTATTCCGATTAATTTTCATATAGTATTCAATAACTTAGGTTTGACACTAACAACTGCCAAGCTCAAACTTCGCCGTCTACAGGGTAATTAAAGGGCAGGACCCCACATGAAAGGCGACATCACGGTTATCCAGCACCTCAACAAGATTCTTGGCAATGAGCTGGTCGCAATCAATCAGTATTTCCTGCATGCGCGCATGTATGAAGACTGGGGCCTGAACAAGCTCGGCAAGCACGAGTACCACGAATCCATCGACGAGATGAAACACGCGGACAAGCTGATCAAGCGCATCCTGTTCCTCGAAGGCCTGCCAAACGTCCAGGACCTGGGCAAGCTGCACATCGGCGAGCACACCAAGGAAATGCTTGAGTGCGACCTGCGCATCGAGCGTACCGGCCATGCCGACCTCAAAGTGGCTATCGCTCATTGCGAAACAGTCGGGGACTTCGGCAGCCGTGAACTGCTTGAAGATATTCTCGAATCCGAAGAAGAGCATATCGACTGGCTGGAAACTCAACTGAGCCTGATCGATAAAGTCGGTCTTGAGAACTATCTGCAATCGCAGATGGGCGACGAGTAAGTTCTACAGCACTGAACTCGACTCAATAAAAAGCCCCGCCCTCTTACGAGAGGCGGGGCTTTTTATTACCAGCAAGAGCGGCCAGGTGGCCGCTTCTGCCTATAAATCAAGCTTCGGTCTTGCCAGCAGCAGCTTTGGCCGCAGCGTCTTTGATCAGGGCCTGCAATGAACCGTCAGCGGCCATTTCAGTCATGATGTCGCTACCACCGACCAGTTCACCAGCGACCCACAATTGCGGGAAGGTTGGCCAGTTGGCGTACTTTGGCAGGTTGGCACGGATTTCCGGGTTCTGCAGGATATCCACGTAAGCGAACTTCTCACCACAGCCCATGACGGCCTGAGCGGCTTTCGCGGAGAAGCCACACTGTGGGGCATTCGGCGAGCCTTTCATGTAAAGCAGAATGGTGTTGTTAGCAATCTGCTCTTTAATAGTTTCAATGATATCCATGGAGCACCTCGGCTGAACTTTCCGACTCAGTTGTCGGCACGGTGACGCATTGTAACGGAAAGCCGAGCGCCATGCTCGGTCTCCCCGACAGACACTTACGCCGCCGCGACGGTCACCGGTACACCATTAAGCGCCGCATTTCCGGACAACTCATCGAGCTGGCGCTCATCGGTCAGGTCATTGGCACTGGAGCCTGGCTGCCCCATGGCAATGGTCATCTGCACTCCCGGCCGGGCATGCCCCCAACCGTGCGGCAGGCTGACCACGCCTTTCATCATCTCGACGCTGCTCAGCACCTCGACTTCAATCACCCCGACCCGCGAGCTGACCCGTACCCGCTGCCCATCGCTGAGCCCGCGACTGGAAAGATCGTCCGGGTGCATCAGCAATTGATGACGCGGTTTGCCTTTCACCAAACGGTGATAGTTATGCATCCACGAGTTATTGCTGCGCACATGGCGGCGACCGATCATCAATAGCTCATCGACAGCCGGCGCCTGCAATGCGGCAAATCGAGCAAGGTCGGCGAGGATCTCCGGCGGCGCCGCCTGCACGCGCTGGTTGGCGGTTTTCAGACGCGGTGCCAGGTTTGACTGAAGAGCGCCAAGGTCGACCCCATGAGGATGATCGAACAAATTCGCCACCGACAGCTTATGCAGCGACGCATCACCATAGCGCCCTGCTCGCAAACCGAGGTCGATCATCTTCGCCGGAGGCATCGTCGGCTTCAGCTCTTTGCCAGTCTTCGCCGCAAAAGCCTGGGCCAAGCCGACGAAAATCTCCCAATCGTGCAGCGCGCCTTCGGGCTTGGGCAGGATCGCCCGGTTGAAACGGCTGACGTTGCGCACCGCGAACATATTGAACGTGGTGTCGTAGTGATCGTTTTCCAGCGCCGAGGTCGACGGCAGAATCAGGTCCGCATAACGCGTGGTCTCGTTGATATACAGGTCAATGCTGAGCATGAATTCCAGCCCGTCCAGCGCCTGCTCCAACTGCCGGCCATTAGGCGTCGACAACACCGGGTTACCGGCCACGGTGATCAACGCCCGCACCTGCCCTTCGCCTTCGGTGAGCATCTCTTCGGCCAGCGCCGAGACTGGCAACTCACCGGCGTATTCCGGACGGCCAGACACGCGGCTTTGCCAGCGATTGAAGTGCCCGCCCGAGGTCGACGCCACCAGATCAACCGCAGGCTCGGTGCACAGCGCGCCGCCGACCCGATCCAGGTTGCCGGTGACCAGATTGATCAGTTGCACCAGCCAATGACACAAGGTGCCGAACGCCTGGGTCGAAACACCCATACGGCCATAACACACGGCGGTCTTCGCGCTGGCGAAGTCTCGCGCCAACTGACGAATCTGCTCGGCCGGCACGGCGCACAGCGGACTCATGTCCTCGGCACTGAAGGAAGCGATGGCCTGACGAACCTCCTCCAGCCCGTCTACCGGCAAATGACTGTCACGGCTCAAGCCTTCAGCGAACAACGTATTGAGCAAGCCGAATAACAGGGCCGCGTCACCGCCCGGACGGACAAATACATGTTGATCGGCAATCGCTGCCGTTTCGCTGCGACGCGGATCGACCACCACCACTTTGCCGCCCCGGGCCTGAATCGCCTTCAAGCGCTTTTCGACATCCGGCACGGTCATGATGCTGCCGTTGGAGGCCAGCGGATTGCCGCCCAGGATCAGCATGAAATCGGTGTGATCGATGTCCGGAATCGGCAGCAGCAAACCGTGGCCGTACATCAAATGACTGGTGAGATGCTGAGGCAGTTGATCGACCGAGGTTGCAGAGAAGCGGTTGCGGGTTTTCAGCAAGCCGAGGAAGTAATTGCTGTGGGTCATCAACCCATAGTTGTGCACGCTGGGATTGCCCTGATAAACCGCGACGGCGTTCTGGCCATGGCGCTCCTGAATCGCCGACAGGCGCTCGGCCACCAGAGCGAAAGCCTCGTCCCAGGCAATCGCTTGCCACTCGCTGCCGACCCGCAGCATCGGCTGTCGCAGGCGGTCGGGGTCGTTCTGGATATCCTGCAGCGCCACCGCCTTGGGACAGATATGGCCGCGACTGAAGCTGTCCTGCGGATCACCCTTGATCGAGGTGATTTGCACGCCAGCGTCGTCGGTTGCAGTGGTTTCGATGGTCAAGCCGCAAATGGCTTCACACAGGTGGCAGGCACGGTGATGAAGAGTTTTGGTCATGGCCATTCTCTGTTTTATTCAGGGCAACCCGTGTGAGGTTGCGGGAACAAAACTATGGGCCGCGACTGTCCGCTGCGCCAGCGACGTTCGTCTTGTGAATCGAGGCCTATCAGGCCCGCAGATATCAACCCTACGGAAGCCTGGGAGGCGCTTGAAGCTGGATTTCCTGGATGGTTTCGATCTGCTCCTGGGCAATGTGCACGCCCGTGAGTTCGCCGATCAGGCGCCAGTGCTCGTCGAGCCCGGCGCTGACGGTGGCCATGCGGTCGATCATCCGTCGACCCGCAGCCTTGGTCACGTCATCCTCGCTGCGCATCAACTCAAAGGACATTGAGGTCATGGAAGCGGTCAGGTGAGTCAGGGTGCGCGCCGTGAGCCCCAGCAGTTCCAGCAATTGCTGTTCTTTCGATTCCATTCCAAAGCTTCCTGTGTCACTCGTGACTTAGTTATAACCCAGCACTTTGCATTAGCAAATGTTTCAAGCGAAGGCAGGCCGGATCCTGCCTGTAACCACCCCGGCCGAGAGGTCAGAAACCGACCGAGACTGTGCTTAGCCCGCCCCGCTTGATTGCCAAGGCGCGCGAGGGCAGTGTACAAAGAGGTCGCTGCTGTCAGGAAACAGGCTTCAAAAGCGCGACTGCGGTCATCCCGTAGCCCCTCTGAAATCCCCTAAAAACCGTAGCCTATTGGTAAGACGCGACATTTAATGTCAATATCGCGTCTCCCCCTATTTCGTCGCCCCGTGCGGCTTTCGCCGCAGGTCTCGCCCGTTTTTCAGTTAAACAAGGCTTTGAGTATCTGCGGTCTGTTGCAAAAAGGTAGTCAATGATGAGCGCAAGGCACTTTCTCTCCCTGATGGATTGCACGCCCGAAGAGCTGGTCAGCGTGATCCGTCGAGGCATTGAGCTCAAAGACCTGCGTAACCGCGGCGTACTGTTCGAGCCGTTGAAAAATCGCGTACTCGGGATGATCTTCGAGAAATCCTCGACGCGCACCCGGCTGTCGTTTGAGGCCGGCATGATCCAGCTAGGCGGCCAGGCGATTTTCCTGTCGCCCCGTGACACCCAACTGGGTCGCGGCGAACCGATCGGCGACTGCGCCATCGTCATGTCGCGCATGCTCGATGCGGTGATGATCCGTACCTTTGCCCACAGCACCCTGACCGAATTCGCCGCCAACTCGCGCGTGCCCGTGATCAACGGCCTGTCCGATGACCTGCACCCGTGTCAGTTGCTGGCCGACATGCAGACTTTCCTCGAACATCGCGGCTCGATTCAGGGCAAGACCGTGGCCTGGATCGGCGACGGCAACAACATGTGCAACAGCTATATAGAAGCGGCGATCCAGTTCGACTTCCAGCTGCGCATCGCCTGCCCTGAAGGCTATGAGCCAAATCCTGAGTTCGTGGCCAAGGCCGGAGATCGGGTGACCATCGTCCGCGATCCTCGGGAAGCGGTACGTGGCGCACATTTGGTCAGCACCGACGTCTGGACCTCCATGGGCCAGGAAGAAGAAACCGCCAAACGCCTCAAGCTGTTCGCACCGTTCCAGGTTAATCGTGCCCTGCTCGATCTGGCCGCCGCGGATGTGTTGTTCATGCACTGCCTGCCCGCCCACCGCGGTGAAGAAATCAGCCTCGACCTGCTCGACGACCCGCGTTCGGTTGCCTGGGATCAGGCCGAGAACCGTCTGCATGCGCAAAAGGCTCTGCTCGAGTTTCTCGTTGAGCCTTCGTACCACCACGCATGAGTCATCCATTACTGCTGAATTTGCGTAATCTGGCCTGCGGTTATCAGGACCAGCGAGTCGTCCAGAACCTCAACCTGCACCTCAATGCCGGTGATATCGGTTGCCTGCTCGGCTCTTCCGGCTGCGGTAAAACCACCACGTTGCGGGCGATTGCAGGCTTTGAACCGGTTCACGAAGGGGAGATCCAGCTGGCCGGTGAAACCATCTCCAGCGCCGGTTTCACCCTCGCGCCGGAGAAACGCCGAATCGGCATGGTGTTCCAGGACTACGCGCTGTTTCCGCACCTGAGCGTGGCCGAGAACATCGCCTTCGGCATTCGCAAGCATCCACAGAAAGACCGCGTCACCGAAGAGATGCTTGAACTGGTCAACCTGAAGCACCTCGGCAAGCGCTTCCCGCACGAACTTTCCGGCGGCCAGCAACAGCGCGTGGCACTGGCCCGGGCGTTGGCACCGGAGCCGCAACTGCTGTTGCTCGACGAACCGTTCTCCAACCTCGATGGCGAATTACGCCGCAAGCTCAGCCATGAAGTCCGGGACATCCTCAAGGCTCGCGGCACCAGTGCGATTCTGGTGACTCACGACCAGGAAGAAGCCTTTGCCGTCAGTGATCAGGTTGGCGTGTTCAAGGAAGGTCGACTGGAGCAGTGGGACACGCCTTACAACCTCTACCACGAACCGCAAACACCGTTTGTGGCGAGCTTTATCGGTCAGGGCTATTTCATTCGCGGTCAGCTGCAGACCCCGGAATCGGTACAGACCGAACTCGGTGTGCTGCGCGGTAATCGCGCGTACACCTGGCCTGCCGGTGGCGCGGTGGATGTGTTGCTGCGCCCGGACGATATCGTTTACGCGCCCGACAGCCCGCTGAAGGCACGGATCGTTGGCAAGACCTTTTTGGGTGCATCGACGCTGTATCGCCTGCAGTTGCCGACCGGCAGCCAACTGGAATCGATCTTCCCGAGCCATGCCGATCATCTGGTCGGCGCCGATGTCGGCATTCGCGTGGCCGCCGAGCACCTGGTGCTGTTCCAGGCAGCCGGCAGCACAGCGGCGCACATTCCAGCGGTAGAGTCCGGGGTTCGTCGGTACAGCGCTGCGCATTGAACAATACGGACTAATGTGAAAGCGGTTTTTTGTGGGAGCCGGGCTTGCCCGCGATGCAGGCGACTCGGTTTAGTGCCGAAACGAGTTGATGCCATCGCAGGCAAGCCAGCTCCCACAAAAGCCCGCTCCCACACTGGATTGCCGCTGTCAGTTAGCCCAACATCAGCGTCCCGCTGGCCACCAGCGTCGCATGACCACCGATTTTCACCCGCTCGCCCTCCAGGCGGCAAAACAACTCCCCGCCCCGCGCCGAACACTGATACGCCGTCAGGCTCGATTTATCCAAACGCTGCGCCCAGTACGGAATCAGGCTGCAATGAGTCGAACCGGTGACCGGGTCTTCGTTGATACCGATGGCCGGTGCGAAGTACCGCGAGACGAAATCATGCCGCAAGCCAGGCGCCGTCACGATCGCGCCAGGCCAAGGCAGCTTTGCCAGCGCGGCCATGTCCGGCTGGCAATCGAGCACCGCCTGCTCCGACTCCAGCACCACGAACAATTCGTTGGAACCCTGCACATCAACCGCCTGCACTCCCAGCGCCCGCTCCACATCGAGGGTTACGCCGACTTCGCGCAGTTCAATCGCCGGAAAGTCCAACCATAGCCGCTCGCCTTCCCGACTCACACTCAAGGGGCCCGACTTGCTGATGAAGTCCAGGTGCTCCACCGGTTCTTTATAGACCTCGAACAACACATAAGCACTGGCCAGCGTCGCGTGGCCACACAACGGCACTTCGGTGGTCGGTGTGAACCAGCGGATACGCCAGCCTTGCGCCTCGCGCACCACAAACGCAGTTTCGGCAAGGTTGTGTTCGGCGGCGATCTTTTGCATCAGCTCATCGGCGAGCCAGGCGTCGAGCCGATAAACCATCGCCGGATTGCCACTGAACGGTTGGTCGCTGAACGCGTCGACCTGATGAAACGCTAGCTGCATGAGTGTTTTCCTTCTTGTTAGGCGAAGGCGAGCATGCATCAGCCATTAACCGGCAACCAGAGACAGAACCTGCCGATTTTTACCATACAGCGCGGCAGTCAGGCCCGGCCGATATCGGCGAATTTGGCCTGGGTGTGCTCGGCCAGCACCGTCGGCGCCAACTCGACCTCAAGACCGCGTCGACCCGCGCTGACGTAAATGCTCGCGAAAGGCTGAGCACTGTTATCGATGAACGTGCGCAAACGCTTCTTCTGCCCCAACGGACTGATGCCCCCCAACAAGTAACCGGTCGCCCGTTGCGCAGCGGCGGGATCAGCCATTTCGACTTTCTTCACCCCGGCGGCATGCGCCAGCGCTTTCAAATCCAGACTTCCGACGACCGGTACGACAGCCACCAGCAACTCGCCCTTCTCACTCGCGGCCAACAGCGTCTTGAACACTTGCGCCGGATCCAGCCCGAGCTTTTCCGCTGCCTCCAGACCGTAGGACGCAGCCTTCGGATCATGTTCATAACTGTGCACACGATGTTCGGCACGAACTTTTTTCAACAGATCCAATGCGGGGGTCATGGCAGCTCCAAGCCTGGCGATAGCAGAAAAATACTGCGCTGGATTCTAGGCCATCACCGAGCAAAAGGCTCTATTACCGACTCCTGCCCGCCCAGAAACAGCCAAGCGCGGGGAAAAAACCAGCCACTTCCCGCAGCCATCCAAATGATCATTCACCTGATTAATAGTTTAAATATGACTGATGGTTCACTTTCGACCTTTGACAGCAGTGTTTCTTGTCTATATTTTTTCGAATCTGAATAATGTGCGAACATTTCTACGCAGTACCCCGCAGTAGGCCGAGACCAGGATGGGGATCCTGCCTCGGTGAAAATCGCGCTCCGACCATTTCGAGAAGAGCGCCCAACAACAACAAAAACGAGGTTTTCAATGACAACTGCATCACAACAGCCATCGCTCTCAAGCCAATGCATGGCCGAGTTCCTGGGTACTGCCTTATTGATATTTTTTGGTACAGGCTGCGTTGCCGCGCTCAAAGTCGCGGGTGCCAGCTTTGGACTATGGGAAATCAGCATCATCTGGGGGATCGGCGTCAGCATGGCGATCTACCTGACCGCAGGTGTTTCCGGCGCTCACCTGAACCCGGCCGTCAGCATCGCGCTGTGCATTTTCGCCGATTTCGAGAAGCGTAAACTGCCGCTCTACATCTTCTCCCAGGTCGCTGGCGCCTTCTGCGCAGCGTTGTTGGTTTACACGCTTTACAGCAACCTGTTCTTCGATTTCGAACAAACTCACCAAATGGTTCGTGGCACACAAGCCAGCCTCGAACTGGCCTCGGTGTTCTCCACGTTCCCGAACCCTGCTCTGTCGACAGCCCAGGCGTTTCTGGTGGAGGTGATCATCACCGCCATCCTGATGGGCGTGATCATGTCCCTGACCGACGACAACAATGGCCTGCCTAAAGGCCCGCTGGCGCCGCTGTTGATCGGCCTGCTGATCGCCGTCATTGGCAGCTCGATGGGTCCGCTGACCGGTTTTGCGATGAACCCGGCACGCGACTTCGGTCCTAAACTGATGACTTTCTTCGCTGGCTGGGGTGAAATTTCCTTCACTGGCGGCCGTGATATTCCGTACTTCCTGATTCCGGTTTTTGCACCGATCGTTGGTGCCTGCCTCGGCGCGGCAGCGTATCGCGGGCTGATTGCCCGCCACCTGCCAAGCCCCGTAATTGCGACAAAGGATGCAGAACCTGCCATTGAAGGCAAAGCACGAATTTCCTGAAAGCGGTAGCGCGTGATCCTGCCCACCATTGAGCACGCGTCCCAACCCACTCCCTTATTTCGTCCAAGGCAATCGACATGACCGACATTCAGAATAAGAACTACATCATTGCCCTCGATCAGGGCACGACCAGCTCCCGGGCGATCATTTTCGACCGTGACGCCAACGTGGTCTGCACTGCACAACGTGAATTCGCCCAGCATTACCCGCAGGCCGGCTGGGTCGAACACGACCCGATGGAAATCTTCGCGACCCAAAGCGCCGTGATGGTCGAGGCCCTGGCACAAGCCGGCCTGCATCACGATCAGGTGGCGGCCATCGGCATCACCAACCAGCGTGAAACCACTGTAGTCTGGGACAAGACCACCGGCCGACCGATCTACAACGCAATCGTCTGGCAATGCCGCCGCAGCACCGAGATCTGCCAGCAACTCAAGCGCGACGGCCACGAGCAATACATCAGCGAAACCACTGGACTGGTCACCGACCCGTACTTCTCCGGCACCAAACTCAAGTGGATCCTCGACAACGTCGAAGGCAGCCGCGAACGCGCACGCAAAGGCGAACTGCTGTTCGGCACCGTCGACAGCTGGCTGATCTGGAAATTTACCGGCGGCAAGACCCACGTCACCGACTACACCAACGCCTCGCGCACCATGCTCTTCAACATCCACACCCTGGAGTGGGACGCGAAGATGCTCGAAGTGCTGGACATCCCGCGCGAGATGCTCCCGGAGGTCAAGTCGTCATCGGAAATCTATGGCCACACCAAGAGCGGCATCGCCATCGGCGGTATTGCCGGTGACCAGCAGGCCGCACTGTTCGGCCAGATGTGCGTTGAACCGGGCCAGGCGAAAAACACCTACGGCACCGGCTGCTTCCTGCTGATGAACACCGGCGACAAAGCGGTGAAATCCCGGCACGGCATGCTCACCACCATCGCCTGCGGCCCACGCGGCGAAGTCGCCTACGCACTGGAAGGTGCAGTGTTCAACGGCGGCTCCACCGTTCAGTGGCTGCGCGACGAGCTGAAGATCATCAACGACGCTCACGACACCGAATACTTCGCCAACAAGGTCAAGGACAGCAACGGCGTGTACCTGGTACCGGCCTTCACCGGCCTCGGCGCTCCGTACTGGGACCCGTATGCCCGTGGCGCGCTGTTCGGCCTGACTCGCGGCGTACGCGTGGATCACATCATTCGCGCAGCACTGGAGTCGATTGCCTACCAGACCCGCGACGTACTCGACGCCATGCAACACGACTCCGGCGAACGCCTCAAGGCTCTGCGCGTCGATGGCGGTGCGGTCGCGAACAACTTCCTGATGCAATTCCAGGCCGACATCCTCGGTACCAAGGTCGAACGCCCGCAAATGCGTGAAACCACTGCACTGGGTGCCGCCTACCTGGCCGGCCTGGCCTGCGGTTTCTGGGGCAGCCTGGACGAACTGCGCGGCAAGGCTGTGATCGAGCGCGAGTTCGACCCGCAACTGGACGAAACCGCGAAGGAAAAACTCTACGCCGGCTGGAAAAAAGCCGTCAGCCGCACCCGCAACTGGGAACCGCACGAGGGCGCTGAATAAGCCAAGTACCGGATTCGTATCCGGTTGTAACTGGTCGGGAGCAGATTCCTACGGCATCATGGGCAAATTTTGCACGGCAGCCCAAAGGAAGCCCTATGAATCTGCCTCCCCGTCAGCAGCAAATCCTCGAACTGGTCCGCGAACGCGGCTACGTCAGCATCGAGGAAATGGCTCAGCTATTTGTTGTTACACCGCAGACCATCCGCCGCGATATCAATCAATTGGCGGAAGTGAATTTGTTGCGTCGCTATCACGGCGGCGCTGCTTACGATTCAAGTGTCGAAAACACCGCCTATGCCATGCGGGCCGATCAGATGCGCGATGAGAAACAACGCATCGCCGAAGCCATCGCCGCACAAATTCCCGATCACGCCTCGCTGTTCATCAATATCGGTACCACCACCGAATCCATCGCCCGGGCGCTGCTCAATCACAGCCATCTCAAGGTGATCACCAACAACCTGCACGTCGCCTCGATCCTCAGCGCCAAGGATGACTTTGAAGTCCTGTTGGCCGGTGGCAACGTGCGCCGTGATGGCGGCGTAGTCGGCCAGGCCTGCGTCGACTTCATCAACCAGTTCAAGGTCGACTTTGCGCTGGTCGGCATCAGCGGTATCGATGAAGACGGCAGCCTGCTCGACTTTGACTACCAGGAAGTGCGGGTCTCCCAGGCGATCATCGCCAACGCCCGGCAAGTCTTGCTGGCAGCAGACTCCAGCAAGTTCGGCCGTAACGCCATGGTCCGCCTGGGACCGATCAGCCTGATCGACTGCCTGGTGACCGACCACGCGCCGGTTCCAGCGCTGGCGCAACTGCTGAGCCAGCACAAGATTCGGCTGGAAGTGGTTTAACCCCCCCCCGAGATTTTCGTCGCCTATACCGGCGCCATCGCGAGCAAGCTCGCTCCCACAGAGTCCGCGCAATCCCTGTGGGAGCGAGCTTGCTCGCGATGGCGGCCGCCCATTCACCACACCTTCCGCGCCCTACCGAGGGCCTGAATGTTCGAAAATTTTCCTTTCCCCTCTCTTCGATCAGAATTTTCAATCGAAGTCAGCTAGCTGCGCCCGGTTTTATGCGCTACCATTTTCACAAATGAACATTAATGTTCGAATTCAAATATTGAAAGAACCCCGAGGCCAGCCGATGCCCACTTCAACCTTGCCTATGCCCCCTCTTGCCGAGGTCTACGATATCGCCGTCATTGGTGGCGGGATTAACGGTGTGGGGATTGCAGCGGATGCCGCCGGTCGCGGTCTTTCGGTGTTCCTTTGCGAAAAGGACGATCTGGCCAGTCATACCTCGTCCGCCAGCAGCAAGCTGATCCACGGCGGCCTGCGCTACCTCGAACATTACGAATTCCGCCTGGTGCGTGAGGCCCTGGCCGAGCGTGAAGTACTGCTGGCCAAGGCCCCGCACATCGTCAAGCCAATGCGCTTCGTGTTGCCGCACCGCCCGCACCTGCGCCCGGCGTGGATGATCCGCGCAGGCCTGTTCCTTTATGATCATCTCGGCAAACGGGAAAAACTCGCCGGCTCCAAAAGCCTGAAGTTCGGTGCCGACAGCGCGCTGAAAAGCGAAATCACCAAAGGTTTCGAATACTCCGACTGCTGGGTCGACGACGCCCGCCTGGTGGTGCTCAACGCCATGGCCGCCCGCGAAAAAGGCGCCCACGTTCACACCCAGACTCGCTGTGTCAGTGCCCGTCGCAGCAAAGACCTGTGGGAACTGAACCTGGAACGTGCCGATGGCAGCCTGTTCTCGATCCGCGCCAAGGCATTGGTGAATGCCGCCGGCCCATGGGTCGCCAAGTTCATTCGTGATGACCTGAAGATGGAGTCGCCTTACGGCATCCGTCTGATTCAGGGCAGCCACCTGATCGTGCCGAAGCTGTACGAAGGCGAACACGCGCATATCCTGCAGAACGAAGACCAGCGCATCGTGTTCACCATTCCGTACCTCAATCAATTCACCCTGATTGGTACCACGGACCGCGAGTACACCGGCGATCCAGCAAAAGTCTCGATCACTGAAGGCGAGACCGATTACCTGCTGAAAGTGGTCAACGCGCACTTCAAGAAACAAGTCAGCCGCAGCGACATCCTGCACACCTATTCCGGTGTTCGTCCGCTGTGTAACGACGAATCCGACAATCCGTCGGCCGTGACCCGTGATTACACCCTGGCACTGTCCGGCGGCACTGAAGAAGCTCCGCTGCTGTCGGTGTTCGGTGGCAAGCTGACCACCTACCGCAAACTGGCTGAGTCGGCCATGGCGCAGTTGGCACCGTACTTCAAGAACATGAAGCCGAGCTGGACCGCACAAGCGACCCTGCCGGGCGGCGAAGACATGACCACGCCACAAGCCTTGAGCGCGTTGATTCGCGACAAGTTCGACTGGCTGCCGACGGATATTGCCCGACGCTGGGCGACCACTTATGGCAGCCGCACCTGGCGCATGCTCGAAGGTGTACAGAGCCTGAAGGACATGGGCGAACACCTGGGGGGCGGTCTTTACACCCGAGAAGTCGATTACCTGTGCCGCGAAGAATGGGCCACCAGCGCTCACGACATTCTCTGGCGTCGTAGCAAACTGGGCCTGTTCACCACCCAGGCGGAACAAGAGAACGTGCAGCTGTACCTGAACAAGCTCGAGCAGAACCGCAGCAAGATCGAAGCGGCCTGATCGGTAATCCGGTTCAACGAAAGCCCCTGGCACTGAAAGGTCCAGGGGCTTTTTGTATTCTGATGCACATCACAAATCCACTGTGGGAGCGAGCTTGCTCGCGATGAGGCCTGCACACCCAGCATCGAGGTCGCCTGGCACACCGCTATCGCGAGCAAGCTCGCTCCCACAGGACATTCGGTGACAGGGGGATTGCATTCGGTTTTCCGAACGCGACCCATCAGTCGATTCGGTTAACCGGACTCTTGAGTGCTAAACCCAACACCGAAAATATTTAATTTCTTTTAAAATCAATAATTTAATCGACAAGGCCAAGCCTGGCACGAGTCATGCTCTACAACTTGGGACGAATGTCTGATGTGCCAACACGTCAGGAGCCGTCAAGGCATTCCGCAGTACAAAAGGGCCGATGAGCTGGCTCACTATAAAAACAATGTTGAGGAAAATTTGATGCGTATCGTTCCCCATATCCTGGGCGCAGCCATTGCGGCCGCTCTGATCAGCACGCCAGTTTTCGCCGCCGAACTCACCGGCACCCTGAAGAAGATCAAAGAGTCCGGCACCATTACTCTGGGGCATCGCGACGCTTCTATTCCGTTTTCCTACATTGCAGACGCTTCCGGCAAACCGGTCGGCTACTCCCACGATATTCAGCTGAAAATCGTCGAAGCCATCAAAAAAGACCTGGACATGCCGAACCTGCAGGTCAAATACAACCTGGTCACCTCGCAAACCCGTATTCCACTGGTGCAGAACGGCACTGTGGACATCGAGTGCGGTTCCACCACCAACAACGTCGAGCGTCAGCAACAAGTTGACTTCTCCGTTGGCATCTTCGAAATCGGCACCAAGCTGCTGTCGAAAAACGATTCGCCGTACAAAGACTTCGCCGACCTCAAAGGCAAGAACGTCGTGACCACCGCCGGCACCACGTCCGAGCGCATTCTGAAGTCGATGAACGCCGACAAGCAGATGGGCATGAACGTCATCTCCGCCAAAGACCATGGCGAATCCTTCCAGATGCTGGAATCGGGCCGTGCTGTCGCCTTCATGATGGACGACGCCTTGCTGGCCGGTGAAATGGCCAAGGCCAAGAAGCCGACTGACTGGGCCGTGACCGGTACTCCACAGTCCTACGAAATCTACGGCTGCATGGTCCGCAAGGGCGACGCGCCGTTCAAGAAGGCTGTGGACGACGCCATCGTTGCGACCTACAAGTCCGGCGAGATCAACAAGATCTACGAAAAGTGGTTCATGCAGCCAATCCCTCCAAAAAACCTGAACCTGATGTTCCCGATGAGCGACGAGCTCAAGGCCCTGATCGCCAACCCGACCGACAAAGCGGCTGAAGAAAAGAAATCCTGATTTCTGACTAACCCACCTCCTGACAGGGTCTGCACCCTTTCAGGAGGCTGTCACTACCTGCTGGCACTTTCTGGAAACACTCGAACCGGTGGTTGTCGAGCCGATCGCGTGTGCCTGATCGTCGAGATCAGAGGGAACGGAGTTTCCCAGGCGGGCACTTGTACATCGATTGATCTGAGGGGAGACCCTAATGAATTACAACTGGGATTGGGGCGTGTTCTTCAAGTCCACCGGTGTGGGCAGCGAGACCTATCTCGACTGGTTCATCACGGGATTGGGCTGGACCATCGCCATCGCCATCGTGGCCTGGATCGTCGCCTTGACGCTGGGCTCGGTGCTCGGCGTCATGCGTACCGTACCGAATCGCCTGGTATCGGGCATCGCCACCTGCTATGTGGAACTCTTTCGTAACGTACCGCTGCTGGTTCAGCTGTTCATCTGGTACTTCCTGGTACCCGACCTGTTGCCGCAAAACCTGCAGGACTGGTACAAGCAGGACCTGAATCCGACCACCTCGGCCTACCTGAGCGTCGTCGTGTGCCTGGGCCTGTTCACTGCCGCCCGAGTGTGCGAGCAAGTGCGCACGGGTATCCAGGCGCTGCCGCGTGGCCAGGAATCGGCCGCCCGCGCCATGGGCTTCAAGCTGCCGCAAATCTACTGGAATGTGCTGCTGCCCCAAGCCTACCGGATCATCATTCCGCCGCTTACCTCGGAATTCCTGAACGTGTTCAAGAACTCCTCCGTCGCCTCCTTGATCGGCCTGATGGAGCTGCTCGCGCAGACCAAACAGACCGCCGAGTTCTCCGCCAACCTGTTCGAAGCCTTCACCCTGGCCACCCTGATCTACTTCACCCTGAACATGAGCCTGATGCTGCTGATGCGCATGGTCGAGAAGAAAGTTGCGGTGCCCGGCCTGATTTCCGTGGGGGGTAAATAATGGATCTCGATTTCAGTGGCGTCGTCCAGGCCGTCCCCGGCATGTGGAACGGCATGGTCATGACCCTGCAACTGATGGTGCTCGGCGTCGTCGGCGGGATCATTCTCGGCACTATCCTGGCGCTGATGCGGCTGTCTCACAGCAAGCTGCTGTCGAACATTGCCGGCGCTTACGTGAACTACTTCCGCTCGATCCCGCTGCTGCTGGTGATCACCTGGTTCTACCTGGCGGTACCGTTCGTGCTGCGCTGGATCACCGGCGAAGACACGCCGATCGGTGCGTTCACCTCGTGCATCGTGGCCTTCATGATGTTCGAAGCGGCGTACTTCTGCGAAATCGTCCGTGCCGGTGTGCAGTCGATTCCCAAAGGTCAGATGGGCGCAGCCAAGGCGTTGGGCATGAGCTACGGCCAGATGATGCGCCTGATCATCCTGCCGCAAGCGTTTCGCAAGATGACCCCGTTGTTGCTGCAACAAAGCATCATCCTGTTTCAGGACACCTCGCTGGTCTACACCGTTGGCCTGGTGGACTTCCTCAATGCTACGCGCGCCAGTGGCGACATCATCGGCCGCGCCAATGAGTTCCTGATCATCGCAGGTCTCGTGTACTTCACAATCAGCTTTGCCGCCTCACGGCTGGTCAAGCGTCTGCAAAAAAGGTTTGCCGTATGATTTCTATCAAGAATGTCAACAAGTGGTATGGCGACTTCCAGGTACTGACTGATTGCAGCACCGAGGTCAAAAAAGGCGAAGTGATTGTGGTGTGCGGGCCGTCCGGCTCCGGTAAATCCACCCTGATCAAATGCGTCAACGCCCTGGAACCGTTCCAGAAAGGCGACGTGGTGGTCGATGGCACGTCCATCGCCGACCCGAAGACCGACCTGCCGAAACTGCGCTCGCGCGTTGGCATGGTGTTCCAGCATTTCGAATTGTTCCCGCACCTGACCATCACCGAAAACCTGACCATCGCGCAGATCAAGGTGTTGGGCCGCAGCAAGGAAGAAGCCACCAAGAAAGGCCTGCAACTGCTTGATCGCGTCGGCCTTTCGGCTCACGCCCACAAGCACCCGGGCCAGCTCTCTGGTGGTCAGCAACAGCGTGTGGCGATTGCCCGCGCGCTGGCAATGGACCCGATCGTCATGCTGTTCGACGAACCGACCTCGGCGCTCGACCCGGAAATGGTCAATGAAGTGCTCGACGTGATGGTGCAACTGGCCCACGAAGGCATGACCATGATGTGCGTCACGCACGAAATGGGCTTCGCCCGTAAAGTGGCGGACCGGGTGATCTTCATGGATCAGGGCAAAATCATCGAAGACTGCAAGAAGGAAGAGTTCTTCGGTGACATCAACGCCCGTTCGGACCGCGCGCAGCACTTCCTCGACAAGATTCTGCAGCACTGATAACAACACCGCTCCCCACCTGTGGGAGCGAGCTTGCTCGCGATGACTGCCTACCAGTCAATGATGATGTCGACTGTTAGTCCCCTATCGCGAGCAAGCTCGCTCCCACAGGGGCCGGTGGTGGTCTGGAGATTTGTGTTGTGGTTGACCCAAGGCATCTGTGATGAAATGCGACCCCACCCTCTATCGCGCAGCGCCGCCATCACTTGCCGTGAAACCCCGTCTGATTCGCCACCTGTTTCTGCCACCGCTGGTCATCTTGCTGATGATCGGGCTGGGTTACGTCGGCTTCTCGGTCAGCGAGCACTACGGCATTCGCAGCCTCAGCGAGAACGGTCAGCGTCAGCTGGAACTGCACGCCCGCGCAGTTGAAAGCGAGATCAGCAAATACACCTACCTGCCCAGCCTGCTGGAGCTCGAATCGAGTGTTTCAGAGCTGCTGGCCGACCCTACGCCCGAGCACCGGCAAGCGGTCAATAATTACCTCGAAGGCCTGAACCGGCGCAGCCGCAGTCGGGCAATCTACGTGATGGATACCACCGGTCGGGTACTGGCCACCAGCAACTGGCGCGATGTCGACAGCTACCTCGGCGAAGACCTGTCCTTCCGTGCGTATTTCCAGAATGCCGTGCGCGGCCAGCCCGGACGGTTCTACGGCATCGGCAGCACCAGCGGCGAACCCGGCTACTACCTGGCGCATGGCCTGGAAGAGCAAGGCAAAATCATCGGCGTCGCGGTGGTCAAAGTCCGCCTCGAAGCCATGGAAGAGCGTTGGCAGCGTGCACGCCTGGAAGCCTTTGTCAGCGACGAGAATGGCATCATCATTCTGTCCAGCGACCCGGCGCGCCGGCTCAAATCGGTTCGCCCGCTCAGCGACGACACCAAGGAGCGCCTGGCCCGCAGCCTGCAATATTACTGGTACCCGCTCAACGAACTGGAACCGCTGGCACGCGAGCGACTGTCCGAAGGCGTGGAAAAAATCACCTTCCCGGCCAACGCCGAACTGGTCTCCGATGAACAGGAAATCAGCTACCTGTCGCAGACCCGTCCCTTGAGCGATACACCGTGGAATTTCACCCTGCTCACACCGCTCGGGGATTTGCGTCGTGAAGCGATCAACCAGGGCATCCTGGTCGCGGTGGCCTTCGCGCTGGTGGCGTTCCTGCTGATTGCCTGGAACGAACGGCGCAAAGTCATCGCCACCCGCCTCGCCGCCCGCGAAGCGCTGCAAGAAGCCAACAATCAGCTCGAACGCAAGATTGCCGAACGCACCACCGACCTGCGGGCCAGCAACGAGCGCCTGAAAAGCCAGATCCGCGAACGGCGCCAGGCCGAAGAAACGCTGCGCCGGGCTCAGGATGAACTGGTACAGGCTGGCAAACTTGCCGCCATCGGCCAGATGTCCACCAGCATTGCCCATGAATTGAACCAGCCGCTGGCCGCGTTGCGCACCTTGTCCGGCAATACCGTGCGCTTTCTTGAGCGCGGTCAGCTGGACATTGCCAGTGCCAACCTGAAAACCATCAACGATCTGATCGACCGCATGGGCCGGATCACCGCCAGCCTGCGCTCCTTTGCCCGGCGCGGCGACGATCAGGGCCAGGCCAGCCTCGGTAAAGCGGTAGATGCCGCCTTGCAATTGCTCGGCGCACGCCTTGAAAGCGCTCGTTTGCTGTTGCACCGCGAGTTCAGCGACGTGCAAGTACAGATCGACCAGACCCGCCTGGAACAGATCCTGGTCAACCTGATCGGCAACGCGCTGGACGCCATGCAAGCGCAGCCATTACCCGAGTTATGGCTGGAAGGTGACGTTGTCGACGGCAAATATCGCCTGCGCGTCCGCGACAACGGCCACGGTATCGACGCCGAAGCCCGCAAGCACTTGTTCGAACCTTTCTTTACCACCAAACCCGGCGAACAGGGCCTGGGCCTTGGCCTGACCCTGTCGGCGAGCCTGGCGGCCGCCACCGGCGGTCACCTCGGCGTCGAGCACCCGGCCAGCGGTGGTACCGCTTTCGTCCTCAGCTTACCGTTGGTAAGCCCCCTTCCCGCCGAGCCGATATGAACAACGATCTTAGTGTGCTGATCGTCGAAGACGATCCCCATGTCCTGCTCGGTTGCCAGCAGGCCCTGGCCCTGGAAGACATCCCCTGCGAAGGCGTTGGCAGCGCTGAAGAGGCCCTGGCACGGGTCGGCGACAACTTTGCCGGGATCGTCATCAGCGACATCCGCCTGCCGGGCATCGATGGCCTGGAACTGCTGAACCGCCTCAAGGCCCGCGACCGTAGCCTGCCGGTGGTGCTGATCACCGGCCATGGCGACATCTCGATGGCGGTGGGCGCGATGCAAAAAGGCGCCTACGACTTCATGGAGAAACCGTTCTCCCCCGAACGCCTGGTCGACGTCGCACGCCGCGCCCTGGAGCAACGCAGCCTCGCCCGAGAGGTGACCTCGCTGCGCCGACAACTGGCCGAGCGTGACTCCCTTGAGGGCCGGATCATCGGGCGCTCGCCCGCCATGCAGCACCTGCGCGAGCTGATCGCCAACGTCGCCGACACCTCGGCCAACGTGCTGATCGAAGGCGAGACCGGCACCGGCAAAGAACTGGTCGCGCGTTGCCTGCACGACTTCAGCCGCCGTCAGTCGCAGCAATTCGTCGCGCTGAACTGCGGTGGACTGCCGGAAAACCTGTTCGAAAGCGAAATCTTCGGTCATGAAGCGAATGCGTTTACCGGCGCCGGCAAACGCCGGATCGGCAAGATCGAACACGCCAACGGCGGCACGTTGTTCCTCGACGAAGTGGAAAGCATGCCACTGCCGCTGCAAATCAAATTGCTGCGGGTATTGCAGGAGCGCACGCTGGAGCGGCTCGGCTCGAACCAGAGCGTTGCGGTCGACTGCCGGGTGATCGCGGCAACCAAGTCCGACCTCGACGACTTGAGCCGCGCCGGTCAGTTTCGCAGCGACCTGTATTACCGCTTGAACGTAGTGACGCTGGAACTGCCGCCGTTGCGTGAGCGCCGCGAAGACATCCTGCAATTGTTCGAACACTTCTTGCAGCAATCGTCCCTGCGCTTTGACCGTGCGCTGCCTGAACTGGACAACCAGACCCTGTCGAACCTGATGAGCCACGACTGGCCCGGCAACGTGCGCGAGCTGCGCAACGTCGCCGAGCGATTTGCCCTGGGTTTGCCGGCCTTCAAGAAATCCGGCAGCGGTGGTGCCGCCCAAGGCCTGGCGTTCTCCGAAGCGGTGGAAGCCTTCGAACGTAACCTGCTCAACGACGCCTTGCAGCGCAGCGGCGGCAACCTGACCCAGGCCAGCCTGGAACTGGGCATGGCCAAGACCACGCTGTTCGACAAAGTTAAAAAATACGGCTTGAGCCACTAACCCACTGCGAGAATTTCCGTGGATCTACTGTTGAAAGCTTCACTGGGCGCCGCGGTGGTGGTGATCCTCGCCTTCCTCGCCAAAACCAGAAACTATTACATCGCAGGCCTGGTGCCGCTGTTTCCGACCTTTGCACTGATTGCCCACTACATCGTCGGCAAGGGCCGCTCGCTGGACGACCTGAAGACCACCATCGTGTTTGGCATGTGGTCGATCATTCCGTACTTCGTTTATCTGGCGACACTGTACGTAATGGTGGATCGGCTGCGACTGGAGGCATCATTAGCGGTGGCGGCGCTCGCATGGCTGATGGCGGCGACGGTGTTGGTTTCTGTTTGGGTCCGCGTTCACGCCTGACCACCCCCCTGTGGCGGCTTGCTCCCACTCGATCGTTCCCACGCTCCCGCGTGGGAATGCAGCCCGTGACGCTCCGCGTCACTGGACGCAGAGCGTCCCTAGAGGCATTCCCACGCGGAGCGTAGGAACGATCAAACCCGGTCATTCAAACCCGACGCTGGCCCGTCCCTTGCATTTACCCGCTAAAGCCCGTCAGGCCTGCGTTTACGATTGTTCGCGCCGGCCTTGCAGGGGCGCTGCCATGGGTAAAACACGTTTTGAATATCCTTGATCTCGACCACAGCCTCACAGCCCAGGCGCCGATTGCCCGACTGTTGGAAAGCGGTCGCGCCAAGCGTCTGGACCTGCTCGATCTCGGCCCCAAACTGCGTTTGTGGTCCAGCGAGAAAAACTATCGACGCTTTTCCGAACGCCTGCGCGAACGGCCCCGCCATACGGGGCCGCAGCCGGAAATCTTCTTTATAGGTTCCGGTGACTACCACCACCTGACTCCGGCTTTTCTTGCCGAGATTACCGAGCCGGTCAGCCTGATTCATTTCGACAACCATCCCGACTGGGTGCGTTTCGCGCCGCGTCGGCATTGCGGTTCATGGGTCAACCGGGCACTGAAACTGCCGAACATCAAACGCATCGTCACCCTCGGGCCGTGCAGCGATGACCTGCATAACCCGCAGCTGCGTGGCGGCAACCTCGGCGCGCTGAAGCGTGGCGACTTGCAGCTGTTCCCCTGGCAGCACCCGCCGTCTCAGGTCTGGGGTTTGATCGGCGATGGTGCCGGGCATCAACAGCGGGAAAACCTGCTGCACTGGCGCAACCTGGCGGACCTCGATTGGCCGGTGTTTCTCCAGCAATTGATCGAGAGCCTGCCGACCGAAGCGGTGTGGATCACCATCGACAAGGATGTGCTGGCCAGTGAAGACGCCGCGACCAACTGGGATCAGGGCGGCATGCGGTTGACGCACTTGCTGCAAGCCCTGCGCATGTTGGCCGCGAGCAAACGGATCCTCGGCATCGATGTCTGCGGCGAATTCGCCCAACCGGCCTTCAGCAACGCGTTCAAGCGTTGGGAAGCCAAATCCGACCAGCCGCCTCCCGAGCGCTGGAGCGAAGACGATCTGCTGCGAAATGCGGCAACCAACCAGGCGCTGATCAGCCTGTTCGAGGAGTTATTCCCGTGACCTTGACCGTGGTGTTACTGGTGGCGTTTTCGATTGTTCTGGACGTCATCGGTCAGCTTTGTTTCAAGCTGGGCCTGGACCGTTTACCGGAGCTCGAAGGCGGCTTTCGACTGAATGCATTCTGGGGCCAGGTGTTCAACGCGCCGTTGCTCTGGTGCGGGATCGGCGCCTACGCCATCGAGTTCTTTGTCTGGCTCGAAGCCCTGTCCCGCGCGCCGCTGAGCCTGTTGTTTCCATCCGCGGCATTGGCTTATTGCGGCGTGGTACTGGCGGGCAAAGTGGTGCTCGGTGAAACCGTCAGCCGCCGGCGCTGGCTGGGCACCGTGGTGATTACGGCGGGCGTGATGCTCGTGTGTGTCGCCCATGCCTGAAGCTCAATCGATGATGGAAAGGAACAGCACTATGGGTTGGTTGCACGGACGTCTGGGCACCGTGGTGCTCTGGATGCTGCTGATCGGTTTTGAAAGTGGCGGTCAGATCGCCACCAAAGTCGGTGGCGATCAACTGGGGCAGATGGATTTCAACCTGCAATGGCTGGCCGCCGTTGCCGGCAATCCTGGGGTGCTGACGGCCATCGCCTGCTACATCGGGGCGTTTTTCGTCTGGATGTTGATCCTGCGGCGCAGCAGCCTGTCACTGGCATTTCCGCTGAGTTCCCTGGTGTTTGTCGGCGTGTTGCTCGGCTCGTGGCTCGGCCTCGGCGAACATATCAGCCTACTGCACTGGCTGGGCGTGGCGGTGATCATGGGCGGGATAGCATTGCTGGCGGAAGGCGAAGAAACCTGAAACACCACTGCCCTATTAAGGCTCGGCACACTCCCTGTAGCAGCTGGCGAAGCCTGCGTTCGGCTGCGAAGCGGCCGTAAATCCTGCCTCCACGGTTAACCTGAAGTAACGTGGTGCCTGATTTTACGACTGCTGCGCAGCCGAACGCAGGCTTCGCCAGCTGCTACGGATCGTGTCGCGGCTTAACTTACCCCTTCGCCACAAAAGTGCTTTTGGGTCAGCCTTTGCGGTGGGCCGTAAGAAAGCCCAAACCGTGTGACACCGGAATCACCTTCACCCCCGCCGCTCGTTGCTGCTCGGCAATTTCGCGATGGAACGCCTTGACCTGGGTCCAGTGCATTTTCGGCCGGTAATGGTGCTCGGCGTGATAGCCGTTGTTCATCCAGATCAGGTTGTAGAGCACGCTGTAGCTGCTCACGCCCCAAGCGATCGGCAAGTCCGGATTACCGCCAAAATGCTCGTAATACCCATTGAGCGACGACAGCGCCTGGCCCAGATACCAGAACGGCAGCAACAGCAACACGGCATGCCAGTCATAGAACGCCAGCGCCACATACGCCGCCACCGTCACATAAATCTCGACCTTGACCCAGCGCGCATCGCTCGGCCGCTTGCGCTGCATTTCTTCGTAGAACGGCTTGGGATCATCGCGGAAAAAGCTGAGAAAAGTGTACGACCAAGGGTTTTCAGGTTGCCCATCCTTGCCACGCAGGTAGATCGACAGCGGATCGACGGTTTTTCCGTGCGCATCCGGCAAGTCTGAATTACCACGGTGATGGCGATTGTGGATGTCGCGGTAGAGGGTCTGCGAGAAACCGATGGTGACCGACAACAACAGATCGAATGCCCGATTCATCCAGCCAAGGGTGAAGTACGGGTTGTGGATCTGGTTGTGGGAAATGCTGTTGATGCTCCACGACAGGCTGACGGCATAGACCAGCGCCAGCGGCACAATGGCCCACCACGACAGGTCATGGAAGGCCAGCACCAACCACAGAACAAACGCCAAATGAGCCACACCCAGCGCAATCGGGACCAGATCCCACAGCGAATAGGCAAGGAAACGATACGCGGGACGAGCCATGAAGCACTCCTGAGAAATTGAGTTCTCCATAGCTATTGCAAACAGCAGACCAAACTTACCTGTAGCAGCTGCCGAAGGCTGCGTTCGGCTGCGTAGCAGTCGTAAATCCGGCCACCCGGTGCTTCCAGAAATACCGAGTGTTACTTGATTACGACTGCTGCGCAGCCGAACGCAGGCTACGCCAGCTGCTACGGGGGATCTGAGCTCAGGTCAATCGAATTTGTAGCTGATCGCCGCCTGTACTTCGCCCTGGTTCACGCGGCCTTCTTGTTTGACGATAGTGCTGTCCGCCGCCGAGTTGGTCAGGTGCCTCCAGGTGGCGCTGGTCACCAGCGACCACTTTGCGGCCAGCGGGAACTCGAAGTTCTGGGTCAACGCCACATTCTGCAAGCCGCCACTGGCCTTGTACGGACGGAACTCCGAATCCCGGGCGTCTTTCTCGGAAACACCAAAGAACGTCTGTGTCTGCCGGCGATCGGCAAAATTCGCGTTCAGTTCGCTACTGCCAATGATCCCCAGCCCCACTGGATAACCGACTTCCCCGCCGACCCGACCGAGCACACCACCCTGGCCGCGATTAGCACCCACGGTATGGCCGACGAAAGCGAAAATTCGCCAGAAATCAGCCGGGCTGTACTGAACGAAGCCACCGGCCTCGCCCATGGCCGACACATTGTGCAGGCCCCGCAACGTGCCATTGGAGTTGCGTCCCGGAATGTAATTGATAAACGGTCCGGCACTGAAACCATTGGTTTTCAAGGCACTCCAGGTCAAACCGTCGTCGGTGCTGAGGCTGACATCGCCCCAGTCCAGATCGAAGTAAGGCACCGGCACGGTTTCATAACGGCTACCCGTCGGGTCATAGGGCTGATTGCTCATGCCGAGACCCGCCTCACCAGTTATCCCGGCAGCCTGCGCGGTGGCGCAAAAGCCGCCAAGGCACAGCAGGCTGGCCAGCAGTGCGCAAATGTTCCTGAACATAAAGCGATTCCTTATCAGTACAGGCGCGCATCAACTCCCAGGTCGACTTTGCTGCGCAAGCACTCATGTTGTTTGTAGCAACCTACAAAAATTGTAGCTAGCCGGACACATTTCCTGCCAAGCATACCTCAGGGCCCCAGCCTATGGGGCTTGAAACAACTTGGCACATTCCCTGCTATACCCCGTTGCAAGCGCATCAGCGCGCCCCTGCCCAATAGGTAATGCAGATGATTGACTGGCATATCGTGTGTGATTTCGACGGGACTATCACCCGCACCGACGTGATCGACAGCATTCTCCAACGTTTCGCCGACCCGAGCTGGGAAGCGATCGAGGACGAGTGGCTGAGCGGTGCTATCGGCTCGCGTGAATGCCTCAGCCGCCAGCTATCGCTGGTCAAGGCAACCCCCAACGAACTGCTCGAGTTCTTCGACAGCGTCGAAATCGATGCCGACTTCCCTGACTTTGTCGACCACGTGGTCGGCCTGGGTGCTTCCATCGAAGTCGTCAGCGACGGCATCGAACAAGGTATCGCACGGATTCTGGCGCGTAACTACGTCAGCCTCCTGCCGATCCTCGCCAACCGCCTGCGCCAGGTCGACAACAACAGCTGGCGCATCGACTTCCCGTATTCGAGCGACGCCTGCCGTGCAGCTTCCGGCAACTGCAAATGCAAATCCACACCCAGCAGCAAACGCGTGCTGGTGATCGGTGACGGTCAGTCCGACATGTGCGTGGCGTCCACCGCCGACTTCGTATTTGCCAAGGACCGCCTGGCCGAACATTGCGAACGCAATGGCATCGCCTACGCCCGCTTCGACAGCTTCGCCGAACTGCCGGCCCTGCTGGCCAAACTGCCTGCAGGCAGCGCCGCCAACGCCACTGCCTTCGCGCTTGAAACCTCTTCTGAACTCTCGCTACAAAATCAGGAACTCTTCCACCATGTCTGATATCCGAATCGCTACCGCTGAAGACCAGATCCTTCTGGAAAAAGAAGCCAAGTATTGCTCCTACGGCGACACTGTTCACTACATCGAACCACCGCGCATTTTCAGCCGTTGCGAAGGTTCGTACGTGTGGGACACCAGCGACCAGGCCTACCTCGACCTGCAAATGTGGTACTCGGCGGTCAACTTCGGTTACGCCAACCCGCGTCTGAACAACGCCCTGAAGCAACAAATCGACACCCTGCCGCAAATCGCCAGCCAGTACCTGCACAAAGGCAAGATCGAGCTGTCGGAAATGATCGCGGTCGACGCCAAGAACAAGTTCGGCCTCGACGGTCGCGTGCACTTCAACGTCGGCGGTTCGCAGTCCATCGAAGACTCGTTGAAAGTCGTGCGTAACGCCACCAACGGCAAGAGCCTGATGTTCGCCTTCGAAGGCGGCTACCACGGTCGTACCCTCGGCGCCTCGTCGATCACTTCGAGCTACCGCTACCGTCGTCGCTACGGTCACTTCGGTGAGCGTGCCAACTTCATCCCGTTCCCGTACCACTTCCGTGGCCCGAAAGGCATGACCAAGGAAGAATACGGCAGCCATTGCGTGCAGCAGTTCGCCCGTCTGTTCGAAACCGAATACAACGGTGTGTGGGACCCTAAAGTCGGCCAGAGCGAATACGCAGCCTTCTACGTCGAGCCGATCCAGGGCACCGGCGGCTACGTGATTCCGCCGATGAACTTCTACAGCGAACTCAAGCAAGTGCTGGATCAGCACGGCATTCTGATGGTTGTCGACGAAATCCAGATGGGTTTCTGGCGTACCGGCAAGCTGTGGTCGATCGAACACTTCGACGTCAAACCGGACGTGATCGTCTTCGGTAAGGCACTGACCAACGGCCTCAACCCACTGGGCGGCATCTGGGCTCGCGAAGAGCTGATCAACCCGAAGGTGTTCCCGCCAGGTTCGACTCACTCCACCTTCGCGTCCAACCCGCTGGGCACTGCAGTCGGTCTGGAAATGTTCAAGATGACCCACGAAGTCGACTACGGCTCGATGGTCATGGCCAAGGGCAAATACTTCCTGGACGGTCTGCAGGACCTGCAGAAACGCTACCCGATCATCGGCGACGTCGACGGCCTGGGCCTGGCACTGCGCTGCGAAATCTGCGGCCCGGACGGTTTCACTCCGGACAAGGCCACCCTGGACTTCATGGTTGAAGAAGGCATGAAGGGCGACATCGAAATCGACGGCAAGCGTCTGGGCCTGATTCTCGATGTGGGCGGCTACTACAAGAACGTCATCACCCTGGCCCCGTCGCTGGAAATCAGCTACGAGGAAATCGACCTGGGCATCGCCCTGCTCGACCGCCTGCTTGATCGGGCCATGAAACGATGAAAGAAACAGAGATCGATCTCGGAGAAGGCAGTACCGGTTTCGTTCTCGGCAGTGGCGAGGTCGCGGTGTTGTTGATCCACGGCCTGACCGGCACCCCGACGGAGTTGCGTCGGGTTGCCATTGGCCTGGCCAAATCGGGTTGCACGGTGTACGTGCCAACCCTGGCCGGGCACTGCGGTGACAACGCCGACCTGCAAGCCACCGGCTGGCAGGACTGGTACGAAGGTGTACGCAAAACATTCGTGGGCATACGCCAGAAGCACGAACAGGTGTTCGTCGGCGGTCTGTCCATGGGCGCGGTCATGTCCATGTATGTAGCCTCCGAGCATCCAGGACAGGTCGCCGGCCTGCTGATGTATTCAACCACCCTGCGCTACGACGGCTGGAGCATCCACAAACTGGCGTTCCTGACGCCGTTGTTGATGAAGATTCCGTTCGGCGTGCACATCTGCAGCTTCGAAGAGAAGCCACCTTATGGCATCAAGAACGAGCGCCTGCGGGCGATCGTCGAACGTCAGATGAAGGACGGCGAAAGCAGCAATGCCGGTCTGTTGACCATGGAAGGCGTCACCGTGCGCGAATTGCACCGGATGAATGCCGTGGTCAAGAAGCGCATGCCGTCGATCAAGACACCGGCCCTGGTACTGCACTCCATCGAGGACGACATCACCAGCCGCTGGAACGCCGATTACGTCGAACGTCATCTCGGCGGCCCGGTCACCAAGATCATGCTGGACAACTGCTATCACATGATCACAGTTGACCTGGAATACCGCCGCGTCGTGGACCTGAGCGCGGACTTTGTCCATCAGCTTTCCATGAAGCCTGGCAAGCCTGAAGAGTATCGACAACTGGCGTAGCTTAAGGACAAGACGTGATTACCGCCCATGCCTTTTCAACCATCGAGGCCATCGAACGCTGCGCCTGGAATGACTGCTTCCCTGGGGAACTGGAGGACTGGGATTATTACCGGGCCGTTGAACGGGCGGGGGTCGCCGACTTCCAGTGGCGCTACCTTGCACTCTATGAAGGCAGCACATTGATTGCCGCAGCCGCGGCATTTACCACCCAGTACTCGCTCGACACCACGGTGCAGGGCATCGGCAAACGCATCACGCAGCGCTTGCGCCAATGGCTGCCGGGTATGCTGGATATTCGCTTGTATGCCTTGGGATCGCCAGTGACCGAGCAATGCCACGCAGGTACCGCCAGCCACATCACCGAAGACCGACGTCCGGCACTGCTGCGTCAGTTACTGACGTTGGCTCGCAACGATGCCAACCAGGCAGGTATCGGCCTTCTGGCCGTCAAGGATGCACCCAGCCACGATCAGCAGTGGATTGACGTCTGCCGCGAGGCCGGGCTGCAAACCATGCCCGGTTTACCGAGTGCGGTATTGCCGATCGAGTTTGGGTCGCTTGATGCCTACCTCGGCACCCTGGGCAAATCCACCCGCAAGGATTTACGCCGCAAACTTAGGGCACAAGGCCCGCGAATCGAATGGCGACGTTCGGTCGACGATGTATTGCCGCAGATGATGCGCTTGTATGAAGCCACCCTGGCGCGCAGTGATCTGGAGTTCGAACGACTGTCGGCAGAGTATTTCACCAGTATCCTTGAACACCTCGACCAACGTGCCGCGTGCGTGCTGTATTGGGTGGGCGAGCAACTGGTGGCGTTCAATCTGCTGTTGCTGGACGAACATCGACTGGTGGACAAATTTTTTGCCCACGACCTGGAACAGACCCGCGAGTACAACCTGTACTTCAGAAGCTGGCTGGCCAATGTCGACTACTGTATTCAACACAAGATTGCGCTGTACGAGTGTGGCCAGGCCGGTTATGCCAGTAAGCTGCGGCTCGGCTGTAAATTCGAAGGCAATACGCTGTTTTTTCACCACCGAAACGCGCTGCTCAACGCTTTGCTCAAACTCGTGAAACTGTTTGTCCGACCGGATAAGTCCGACCCCGCCATGGCTGCTGCGATAAGCGAAACCTGATGAAACAAGACCGACGCCGTAAAGCCCTGCCCTTCGCCATCTCCCGCTGGAGCCTGCAACGCAAGCTGGTATTGGCATTCTGGCTGGTCAGCGTGATTCCGACCATGATTGCTGCGGAACTGGCGGCCACCACGCTGTCACAGATCTTCGATAGCAACGTGCGCATCTGGTTGCAGGAATCGACCAAGATCGTCGAAGACGAGGTCCGGGAAATCCTGCGCGAAAACACGCGGGTCGCCCAGTTGTTGCTGCGCCACATCCGCCCGATCAACGACCGGCTCTCGGCCCGGCAGGACCGCCTCAGCGCCGACATTGCCGAAGCCATGGGCATCGACGTCGTGGCGCTGGTGCGCACCAGCGATCACAAAGTGCTGTTCAGTACCGTGACCGACGACATCGTCCAGCAAATCAACACTGCGCCCAAAGCCGTCCTGCAAACCATTCAGGTCACGGGCGCGTCCACCGGCATCCTGGTCTCGACCTTCCAGACAACCCAGGCTGGGGTCGACTATCAGTTGGTCCTCGCCAACTACCTGGACAGCAGCTTTCTCACCAGCGTCGCCGATGTGCATTCCCTTGACCTGCGGTTGTACCTGGCCAAGGACGAAGACTTCTCGGAAATTTTCGCTACCCAGCGCTTCGACGATCACCCCATGAAGGTGCCCGAAGATATCGAGCAAATCCTGCGCACCACGAAAAAACCGATCGAACAGTTCACCAATAACTACAGCGGCATCTATCGGCCAATCCTCAATGACAGCGGTGAACTTCAGGGTGTGATCTTCAGTGGCCTGCTGCGCCACAACAGCCTGGTCGGGCTGGTGAACCAGAGCAATCTGTTCATCCTGATTTTCATCCTCAGCTCGGCGCTGTCACTGGGTGTCGGCTGGCTGGTCTCGCAACGCCTGACCCAGCCCCTGCGCGCGCTATCCAAAGGCGTTCGGGCGGTGATCGACGGCGATTATCGTCAGCGAGTGCCTGTCTATGGCAGCGATGAACTGGCCGAACTGAGCAGCACCTTCAACCACATGACCGAACGTCTCGGCGAGTTGCAGCACCTGGAGTCGCAACTGCGCCGCCGCGATCGCTTGCACGCCCTCGGTGAAGTGGCCATGGGCCTGGCCCATGAAATCCGCAACCCGCTGGGCATCATCAAAACCGCGACCCAATTACTGCACCGTCGCGCCGACCTGCCCGAGACCGACAAACGGCATCTGGAATACGTGGTCAGCGAGGTCAGCCGGATCAACGACCTGATCACCGAATTCCTCGACTTTGCCAAGCCCAACGCGCCCATGCGTTCGACCCAACTGGTGCGACCGCTGGTCGATGAGCTGATCGGGTTCTGCGCCCCGGAACTTGCGACCCACAACATCGACGCTCGGATCGAGGACAACGCGCCGGCCGCAACCATGTACGCCGACGCCCGGCAACTCAAACAGGCCTGCCTGAATCTGGTGATCAATGCCATTGACGCAATGCCTGACGGCGGTCGCCTGACCCTGGGCATTTCCAGCGATAAGGAATACACCGTCATCAGTGTTTCCGACACCGGCCAGGGCATCGAACCGGACATGCTCGAACGGATTTTTACACCGTTCGTCACCACAAAGGCTTCAGGTACCGGTCTGGGGCTGGCAAAAGTCTTCTCGATCATGGAAAACCACGACGGACGGGTCGAATGCGTCAGCGAAAAAGATGCCGGCTCCACATTCAGCCTGTACATTCCGGCCAACGGTGAAGACGACAGCGACGACGAGGACAGTGATGACGCATAACATTCTGGTGGTCGATGACGAGCCCAAGCTTTGCGACTTGTTGGCCTCAGCCCTGAGCCAGAACGACATCCAGGTGTTCACCGCCAGCAATGGCCTGCACGCGCTCAAGGTACTGGAACAGGAAGACATCGACCTGGTGATCAGCGACTGGCGCATGCCCGGCATGGACGGGCCGCAGTTGCTGGCGGAAGTCAAAGTGCGCTACCCGCAACTGCCGGTGATCGTCATGACGGCCTACAGCACGGTGAAAAATGCCGTGCAGTCGATGCGCAATGGAGCCTTCGACTACATCGCCAAGCCGTTCGACATCGATGAGCTGGACATCACCGTCAACAAGGCCCTGCAATTTCGCGACATTCTCAAAGACAACCAGCGCATGCGCGCCGAGCTTGAAGAACACCAGCAGATCGACAGCCTGGTGGGCGACAGCCCGACCTTCCGTCAAGTGCTGCAAGCAGTGGATTCGGTACGCGAAAGCAATGCGACCATCCTGCTCACCGGCGAAAGCGGCACCGGCAAGGAAATGGTCGCCCGGGCCATCCACAAACACGGCAACCGCGCCGACAAACCCTTCGTCGCCGTGAACTGTGCGGCGATCCCCGAAGGATTGCTGGAAAGTGAAATGTTCGGCCATCGCAAAGGCGCCTTCACCGGTGCCGTGGCGGACCGGGTCGGGCGCTTCATGCAGGCCGACAAGGGCACGCTGTTTCTTGATGAGGTCGGCGACATGCCGCTGGCCTTGCAGGCAAAAATCCTCCGGGCCTTGCAGGAGCGAGTGATCGAGCCGGTGGGCGACCCGCGCGAGCGCAAAGTCGATGTGCGAGTGATCGCCGCCACCAACAAGAACCTGCTGGAAGCGGTGGCCAACAAAGAGTTTCGCGAAGACCTCTACTATCGCCTCAATGTGTTCCCGATCCCCCTGCCCGCCCTGCGTGAACGGGTTGAAGACATCGCGCCATTGGCCCGACACTTCGCTCACACCCTGGGCGCCACCGCCGGCAAACGCATCACCGGTTTCAGCCCGGAAGCCTTGCAGGCCATGGCCAATTATTCATGGCCGGGGAATATCCGCGAACTGCAGAACTGCGTTGAACGCGCCACCATCGTGGCCTCGGGTGCAGTGATCGAGGAAGACGATCTGCCGGCGTACCTGTTTGCCTCAAAACCCACCGTCGACGGTGCCCGCGTGTCCCTCAACGAAGGTACTGGCGTGCCATCGGACCTCGATGCCGCGCTGGTGGAAGTCGAGAAATCGTACATTCTTGCCGCCCTGCAACAAAGCAATGGCGTGCAAGCGGCCGCCGCGCAACTGATCGGTATCTCGGAGCGCAGCTTCTGGTATCGACTGAAGAAACTCGGGATTCATGTGGACAAAATCGTCCGCTGAAGATCGTTCCCACGCTCCTCCGCATGATCGTTCCCACGCTCTGCGTGGGAATGCAGCCCGGGACGCTCCGCGTCCCTTCAACAGCCGAACGCGCAGCGTCCGTAGAGGCATTCCTTTGCTGCGCGTGGGGACGATCCGCCTTACAACAGATTCGGCGCCTGTACCGGATCGATCTGCGCCCAATGCGAGGCGTCTTCACGGTGGTTTCTCAGGTACGGCAACACCGCCGCCAGTAACGGCGCCTTGAACGCTTCCTGAAAACGATGGGCCAGCCCCGGAATCAGCTTCAACTGACTGCCCTGGATATGCGCCGCCAGGTGAATGCCATGCATCACCGGCAACAGCGGATCAGCGGTGCCGTGCACCACCAGCGTCGGCACCCGCAGCTGGTTGAGCAACGCCACCCGGCTCGGCTCAGCGAGGATCGCCATGATCTGGCGTTTCACGCCTTCAGGATTGAACGCCCGGTCGTACGCCACCGCGGCCTGATGCAACAGTGCCTGACGATCGTCACTCACCTGCGGACTGCCCAGCGCTGCCAGCAGATCGGCCTGCTGCTCCAGTGCGACCTCACGGTTCGGCGCACTGCGCCGTGAGAGCAATTGCACCAGCGCCGCATTCGGCGCCGGCAGCCCTTCGGCGCCGGAGCTGGTCATGATCAGCGTCAGGCTCTCGACCCGTTGCGGTGCCATGGCCGCCAGGTGCTGGGCGATCATTCCGCCCATGCTCGCGCCCAGTACATGGAATTGCTCCACGTGCAGCGCATCCATCAGGCCGAGTGCGTCGTCAGCCATATCAGTCAGGCTGTACGGCGCCGCTACGGGTAAACCGAGTTTGTAGCGCAGCACCTCAAAGGTCAGGTTGGCGTTGGCCGGAGCCTGACGCCAGGTCGACAGCCCGACATCGCGATTGTCATAGCGAATCACCCGGAAACCCTGCTCGCACAGCGCCACCACCACTTCGTCCGGCCAGTGAATCAACTGGCCACCCAGGCCCATTACCAGCAGCAACGCAGGGTCGGACGTACGACCGATGCTCTGGTACGCCAGGCTCACCTGCGCCAGATCGACCCGCTCGGTCGGAACATTGACATCGCAACGCGACGCCGCCAAAGACGGTAGACCCAACAACAGCGCGGCCAGAAAAACCGCAGTAGAAAAAAATCGTACCCGCATGAAAAACACCAAAACGCAGAACCCCAGTAGAGCGCGAGTCTGATGAACTTTGTTAAAGCGCGCTGCCACAGTTACGTGACAGTTTGATGAAGAGTGCCGAATGGTCGATTAATAAAATGTCCCATTGAGCTGGATGGCCCAACGAGATTAATCAAGCAACAGCCCGAGCACTGCCGCGATAACTATGTAGTGCCAATGCCCCGCAAGACTTCCCTTAAATGACTCGTCAAGGAGTGGATCTGCCACTCCACCCAGACCGAGCCATTTCTCAATGACCGATAGATTCTTTCCCGACCTCCCCGTCCCTGCCACGATCGTCAGACCGCCCTTGTCGCCCTTGCCGGTTAACCTCGATGAAAGCCTGCTCCTCAACGCTTCCGCCCGTTGGCGCGACAGCAGCATCGGCTTGGGCGAGCTGCTCGCCAATGCGCCGGCTACGCCAGTCACGATCGACACCGAGTCCTGGAATGCCTACTGGGCCGCCAGAGCGCCGGGTACACCGCTGTCCCGACGCGATCGGGCCGCCCGGTTGTACCGCGACCATTTCGAGGCGGTCGTCCAGGTTGCATTCGCGCAAAGAGCCCTGACTGCCGAACAGTTGCAAACGCTGTTGATGCTCCTGGATTCGACGACGACTGATTTGCGCCTGAACAACCAGCCCGTACGCACAGAACAACTGGCTCTGGTGTTGAGCGACAACACTAAAGTGCAATACCCTGCCGCTTGGGTCATCAGCGTGGGTGACTCACATCCTGTGACTCACTGGCTGTATCTGCCCTATCGACCGGTCGCGATAAAAGCCTTCGCAAAACGTGGTGACATGGAAGATTGGCTGTCGCGACAGTCACTCGTCCCGCAGGACCTGCCCAGCGCTGACATCCGTTTCGAATACAGCAGCAGAACTCAGCCACTGACAGTCGGAATCACCGAACTTCTTTTGCACTGGCAACAGGCGCAACTCGCCAGCGCACGCATGAAAACCCCCGATATCCGTGGTGCCACTATCTTCGCCTTACCGCCAATTCCTGAGAACACGCCAGCCATCGCCGGCAGCACCAGTGGCGATCAACAGGCGCTATTCGGCAACCTGTACGCCGATGTCCCATGGTCCGAGCGCCAGGCAGCCATGAACGCGCAGAGCAAAGCGCTCGAAAGGTTTTTGGGAAACGATCTCGAAAGCGACCGCCATACAACACTCAAAGCCTCGCTCACCGCCCTGGAAACAGCCGTGCAATCCGCCGACAAGGCAGCCGCAGCACTGCTTTACAGGTCTCGTGTCCTGGACCTGACGACGTTCAATCGACAATTCACGGCGCTCTATCAGGCGCACAAGGCAGGTCTGCGTGCCGAGGCCGAACTGCAACGGGCCCTTGAGCATTTGACCGAGGATGAATACCGCCTGCTCCAGACCTTGCTGGATGTTCCCGACGGCAGCGATCCCGGTGCGACCTGCGTAGTAGCCAGCCTGTCACTAACCATGACAGCAAAGAACAGCGATAAAACGACGGTCACCACCCAGGCACTGAGCGGTCCGTGGGTCATTGCGCCACCGGGCTCGCTCCTCGACGCGGCATCGCCGCACAGCGTGCTGCTTTACTGGCCCGGCACCGGTGGCGGTTTGCAACGGTTCAGTAGCGTAGGCGCGCTGGAGCGCGAGGTGTTCAAGATTCAGGACCAGGACGATCACCGGGCCCTGAACCTGAACAGGATCACCACTGACCCTATTCAGTACAGCCTGAATGAACTGACCGGCGATTTTGAACAGAATGCCGCGCAGATTCGTCAGCGCTACACCCATGAATCTCAGGCAGCACAACGTGCCGATGAACTGGAAAAACTACGCCTCCAGGCCCTGGCCAACTTGCAGGTGCCCTTGCATGCCGCACGGCATCTGACGCTCTCGCACCGTCTGGAGCAAGACCGCAGCGCGACCCTGGCCACGCACCTGCCCGACTGGCTGAAAAAACAGAGGGCGAATGAAAGCGTCGAACTCAAGGCACTGATCCAGGCCTACATCGGAGCGATGCACCGTAGCCACGAGCAACTGGAAATTGCGCTGATTCCTCGCAATGACTTCACCCGACAGCGCCTGCATGCCCGGCTGCGAAGCGACTTTTCCATCAAAGGCCACTTTGAAGTGCAGCTCGATCTACCCGATTCGGTGTCGTGGGAAAAGCATTTCATCCCTGCCCCCGGCGCGCCGGGAACCCCACAAAAGCTCGTTCTGCTCCCCAGCGCCACACGCAGCAAGATGGCGCTCGAGGACCTGGCCCAACACAATATCGACAATACCCCGTCAATGAATCTGGAGCCGTTAGTGCTGCGGCTGTCGTACATGCGGGTGGAGGTTGCAGCAGAAGATGAAAGCGAACGCCAGGCCCTGACGACTGGTATCACCCTGCCTTATCTTCGCAGGATCCTGCCCGAGCTGGACCTGGCTCAGGCCTATGAAAAATTGATTCTGGATACATTCATGGGCTCGGCTGATGAACCTGCGTTCGTGAGAGAGCATCGGCATGAATGCTTGATCGAGCCGTGGCAGCTGATGCTCAAGCTGCAAGGCGAATGCGCCCGCCTGCAAAAGCAGATAAGCCGCGATGAACAGCAGGTATTGAACATCGCCATCGACGCCGATACCCAGCAAGCCTGGCACGTCGATGGCAAGCGCATCGTGCTCTGGCCGGCGTATTTGAGCGCTGGCGGCAAGGACACGCCGAATGAAGGTCCCGTCACTCTGGCGGGCGTGACCTTCATCGAGGAACAAGTCAGTGCGATGACCTTGCTCTATCTGCCAGACAGCCCGGACGGTCAATTTCTACGGCGCTACAACAACCTGGAGACGGCTCGCAAGGCCCTGTTCAATCTGTGCCTGCGCGACGAGATGGTCAGCTATCTGGCGGGGCGCGCTCTGCAAGGCAATGTCCAGGCGCATATCAGTCGCATCAATCAGGCCTCGCTCAGGCACTTCGATGCCATGATCGGGGTTGGCCCGCGCTGGCCCTCAACCACATCGCTGGCCGCCCATCTACTCAATACGCATAAGGGGCGCTTGATCGAAGCTCATCGCGCTACGTCCCGTTCCAACGATGCCTTGTACCTGGAGCGTTACACGCTCCAGGGCCCACGGGTGTTCAACTACATGAAAATGGCGCTTGGCCTGGTGCCTTTCGTCGGGACCGCAATTGCCTTGTATGACGCCTGGAACAGCGCCAATCACGCTGTCTCGGCATTCGTGCGTGGCGAGGTCGGCGATGGACTGTCAGAGATCGAGTCGATGCTGTTGTGCCTGATCGATGCAGCGATGGACATCCTCCCAGGCGTTGCCGCCGGCACGCCTCAGGGCGCCCGCTCGGCGACCCGATTGCGTCAACTGACAGCGCTGAGTAAACGTGCAATAACGCAGGCTCCTTCCCTGCACGAGGCGCGCAGGGTGGTCGAACGCTTCGCCGGCTACGAGTATGAAAAACCGCTCTCGTTGTCACAAGTGCAAACTGCAACCCATGGGATCTATCGCAATATCTATCGCCATGCCGACGGTGACTTCATCGTGCGCCAGGGACGGGTTTACCAGGTTGAGCGGAGCAAGGATTCGCGCAACTGGCGTTTGAAAGGCACCACTCAAAAAACCTACAAACAACCTATCGCGCTGGATGAAGCCGGACACTGGGACACTTACTTTGGCGTCCATGGCGTGACGTTCGAAGGAGGAGGACCCGGTGGTGGCAACCTGTTGGGGCATCTGGCAGACACCCTTGATCCCGTCTGGCCGCGGGCCATCCGAGAGCGCTTGCCGCGCTGGTGGGTCGACGAGGCGTTTCGTCGCAATCATGCATTGACTGAGGGCGCCGACAATATTGCGCTGCAAATCGATGCACGGATAAAGCGTACCGATGCGCTCCTGGACACCTACAACACCACGCCTCCAGCCAATCGTACGGCAACACTGATGCGGCAGCTTGAAACAGCCCTCATTGGCGATATCGAATTGGCCGGGCGTTATCACCAGACGCTGGTAGACCTGCTTCCACTCACCCACGGCAACAAAAGGCGCGTGCTCCTGGATTTCCAAAGCAACGTCGCCCTGATGCACGCCGACCGGTACAAGCAACGGTTGTTCCTGGCCAACCATCGCGTCAGTCCCCTGATGGACAGTATCGATGCACTCACGCAAAGGCTTGATGCGCTACCTGCAACAGCCCTCTCCGAGCGGTTGCGCGTACTGGAAGACATCAGGAAGCTGCGGCTTGAAATGGTGAAGGAGTTCAACACGATTGACGCCCATCTGCGAGAGCTTAACCACTGGTACCAACGCATCACCGTCAGCGCACAAAAAGCCCAACTGACTCAGGAAGTCACCATGCTGAACGGGCGCCTGAGCGAAGCAAACATCCTCTACTTGAGAACAGGCAATTTGCTGGAAATGGTCACCCGCTATGAGACCAGCAACGATTTATCCTGGTTCTTTCTTCAAGGTCAGGCGCGAGCGATCAGGGACCGGGTCGACCGGGGCTTGCTCGCTCAATACAGTCTGCCGCAAGTCAGTGCGACCAAGGCTCAGCGCAACCAGATTCTTCAAGAGTGCATTGAGAGTTACAACCAGTTTCGTCGCGATATGAATGCGTGGACCGCCAGCTACCCACAGCACTTCCACCTGGAAGCCGTGCCGCTGTTGATGGACGGTATAGAGAAAATGGCTGAGAGGGCTCGCAAGGCCATCGATCTGCCTGCACCTGCGACACCAGCAGGGCAAATCAGTAAAAAAGTCTTCACCACTGAAACCGATCAATTGCTGATCGGTGTGGAGCACTTGGAACCCTCCACGCAAAAACGCCGCTACACCCTGACCGGGCGTAGTGGATACGAGGAGATCTGGGAACAAGGGAGCAATGGCAAGTTCCGTCTGCTGAACCCGTCGCCGCCGCCGCCGCCATCTCACGCCCATCACAGGAACCTCGATTCGTTGGTGGCCGATGCCCGCCAGCGAATGCAATCACAGGACACCTATCAGGCCAGGGTTCAGGACTATGCGGATCAAAACATGCTCCCGGTCGACCTGGAACACATGATGCTCAGCGAGGCGAATGAGCTCACCCGCCGCGCCCTTGGCATCGAGGAGATTGCCCCGAGCAATGCTGTTATCCAGCAACTGCGCGACAAGGCCACCGAACTTATCGCCACTGGACGCGCCCTGCGCACCCAGCAGTCGCTGCTGAGCAAAAAACCCACCGATGGAATGCTCGACGACCTCGTCACTCACAACGCGGTGGTCATTCGCAAAACCAGCGCGATCAAAAACCTGGGCAAGCGTCGGGACGGTCGCTACGACTATATGCAGGAGTACGAAGTCTGGGATATGACGCACACGCCACCCAAGGTGCTGTGGTATGCCCATTTTCATTATTCCAAAGCCGCGCCTGAATTCAGCGGTTTTGAGAAAGCCCACCTGAAACTGCCGGAGCACCGGTTTCTGACCCATGCTGACGACGCCGACCTGCCTTACGCCGATATCGGCAAAAGATCGGCGGTGTTGCCGCACTTCGAAAATCTCTGAGGCTTAAAAGGAGCGGCTAGCCACGATTTCTGGCAGTCAGGAGCAATCCATGTGGGAGCGAGCTTGCTCGCGAATGCGGTGCGTCAGGCAACATTGATGTCGACTGACACACCTCTTCGCGAGCAAGCTCGCTCCCACAGGTTTTTCATTAAGCCAGCTGACTACGCAACTGCCGCGCCGCCGCCACCATATTCACCAGCGCCGCTTCCGTCTCCGGCCAGGCCCGGGTCTTCAGGCCGCAGTCCGGGTTGACCCACAGCCGTTCGGCCGGGATCCGCTGCACGGCTTTGCTCATCAGCTTGACCATCTCGGCCGTGTCCGGCACCCGTGGCGAGTGGATGTCGTAGACGCCCGGGCCAATGTCGTTCGGGTAGTCGAAGGCCTTGAAGGCTTCGAGCAATTCCATGTCCGAACGCGAGGTCTCGATGGTGATCACATCAGCGTCCATGGCCGCGATGGATTCGATCACGTCGTTGAATTCGCTGTAGCACATGTGGGTGTGGATCTGGGTTTCATCGCGCACGCCAGACGCGCTCAAGCGGAACGCCTCCACCGCCCAGTCCAGGTATTGCGGCCACTGCGCCCGGCGCAGCGGCAAGCCCTCGCGGAACGCCGCTTCGTCGATCTGGACGATTTTGATCCCGGCCTGCTCCAGGTCGACCACTTCATCGCGCAGCGCCAGCGCCAACTGTTGCGCCTGGACTTTACGCGACACGTCTTCACGCGGGAACGACCACATCAGCATTGTCACCGGCCCGGTCAGCATGCCTTTCATGACCTTGTCGGTCAGGCTCTGGGCGTAGGTGATCCAGTCGACGGTCATGGCCTTCGGACGGCTCAGGTCACCGTAGATGATCGCCGGTTTCACGCAGCGTGAACCGTAGCTCTGAACCCAGCCGAAACGGGTGAACAGGTAGCCGTCGAGTTGCTCGGCAAAGTACTCGACCATGTCGTTGCGCTCGGCTTCACCGTGCACCAACACGTCGAGCCCCAGGCGTTCCTGGATTTGCACCGCGTGGCGGATTTCGCTGTGCATGGCGTCGGTGTAATCGTTGGCCGAGAGCTTGCCCTGCTTGAACGACTGGCGCGCCAGACGGATCGACGCCGTCTGCGGAAACGAGCCGATGGTGGTGGTCGGGAAAGCCGGCAGTTGCAGGCGTGCACGTTGCAACTCGATACGCTGGGCAAACGCCGAGTGGCGTTGGCTGTCGGTGTCGCGAATGGCCCTGATGCGCGCCTGCACCTCGGTTTTGTGGATACGTGGCGACTGCGCACGGCTGGTCTGCACGGCACGGCTCTGCGCCAGCGCAGCCTGGACCTTCGGCGCTTGCGGATCGTTGAGCGCATCACGCAGCACGGCGATTTCACCGCACTTTTGCACAGCGAACGCCAGCCAGCTCTTCAGCTCTGCATCGAGCGTGTCTTCACGGTCCAGATCCACCGGGCTGTGCAGCAGCGAGCACGAACTGCTGACCCACAGGTTGTCGCCATAGCGCTCTTGCGCCGGTTTCAGTTGTGCCAGCGCCTGTTCCAGTTCGCAACGCCAGACATTGCGACCGTTGACCAGGCCCACCGACAGCACTTTGTACGTCGGTAGGCGATCGAGTACCTGGCCCAGTTGTTCCGGCGCCCGCACCGCGTCGATGTGCAAGCCGTCCACCGGCAGGCTCACGGCCAGCCCGAGGTTGTCTTCCAGGCCACTGAAGTAGGTGGCCACGAGTTTTTTCAGCGGCGAATACTGCAGGATGTGGTAAGCGCGCTCGAAGGCGTTTTTCCAGGCTTGCGGCAGGTCGAGGGTCAGGATCGGTTCGTCAATCTGCACCCATTCCACACCTTGGGCCTTGAGCCGATTGAAGATTTCGCCGTACAGCGGCAGCAGGCGTTCGAGCAGATCAAGCTTGTCGAAGTCGTTACCTTTTGCCTTGCCCAGCCACAGGTAAGTCAAAGGGCCGATGATCACCGGCTTGACGCGGTGACCGAGGGCATGGGCTTCGTCGACTTCATCGAACAGCTGTTCCCAGCTCAGTTTGAACGATTGGTCGGCGCTGAATTCCGGGACCAGATAGTGGTAATTGGTGTCGAACCACTTGGTCAGTTCCTGCGCATGGTGCGTCTTGGCTGACTCACCGCCACAGCACTTTGCGCTGGCGCCACGGGCCATCGCGAACAAGGTGTCGAGGGTCGGCAGGCCTTGGGCATCCCTGGCGCTGTCGAAGCGTTCGGGGATCACGCCAAAGGTCAGCGAGTGCGTCAGCACCTGGTCGTACCAGGCGAAGTCGCCCACGGGCAGCAGGTCGATACCGGCGTCTTTCTGCACTTGCCAGTGTCTGGCCCGCAGTTCACGGCCGACGATTTTCAGCCCGGCCTGATCGAGGTCGCCCTTCCAGTAGGATTCGAGGGCTTTTTTTAGCTCGCGGTCGGCGCCGATGCGTGGAAAACCGAGTGTGTGGGCCAAGGCCATGATGTGTTTCTCCCTGTAAAAGATGGCCTATTGTCGACAGCCAACCCAACATGAGACAAACTCAACCTTTTCGTGTTGATCACAAAATCTATTCATGGAGACCCCGGTGCTCGAAATCCGTCACCTGAAGACCCTGCACGCCTTGCGCGAGGCCGACAGCCTGGTCGAAGCCGCCGACCGTCTGCACCTGACCCAGTCCGCCCTGTCCCACCAGTTCAAAGAGCTGGAAGAGCGCATGGGCATGCCACTGTTCGTGCGCAAAACCAAACCGGTGCGTTTCACCAGCGCCGGCCTGCGCCTGCTGCAACTGGCCGATGCGACCCTGCCGCTGCTGCGCGGTGCCGAGCGCGACATCGCACGACTGGCCGGTGGCACCGCCGGACGGCTGCACATGGCAATCGAATGCCACAGCTGCTTTCAGTGGCTGATGCCGACCATCGACCAGTTCCGTGACGCCTGGCCGGAAGTCGAGCTGGACCTGGCGTCGGGTTTCTCCTTCGCCCCACTGCCGGCCCTGGCCCGTGGCGACCTGGACCTGGTAGTAACGTCCGACCCGCTGGAGCTAGCCGGGATTACCTACGTGCCGTTGTTCACCTACGAAGCGATGCTCGCGGTGGCCAACCAGCATCGGTTGGCGAACAAGCCGTACATCGTCCCGGAAGACCTGCTCAGCGAAACCCTCATTACCTACCCGGTGGAACGCGATCGACTGGACATCTTCACCCGCTTCCTGGAGCCGGCCGACATCGAACCGGCACAAGTGCGCACCTCGGAGCTTACGGTGATGATGATGCAACTGGTGGCCAGCGGTCGTGGCGTCTGCGGCATGCCGCATTGGGCGCTGCATGAGTACAGTTCACGGGGTTACGTGAAGGCCAAACGGCTGGGTGAGAAAGGTTTGTTTGCCACGCTGTATGCGGCCATTCGCGCCGACATGCTCGACGCGCCGTACATGCGCGACTTCCTGCTGACGGCCAAGGACACCTCGTTCTCGACCCTGGATGGGGTGAGCGCGGTGCGCTGACTCAATAAAAAGCCAGCGGAGGGAACAACTCTCCACTGGCTTTTTCTGTCTGGCAGAGTCTTCTTCTACCTCACTGCCACAGTAAATTTCCAGGCATTTGAGCCATAGCCGCTGCCTGGCCATCACACGGAGCTTGAAAAGCTGTCGTCCGGTAAATGAAGGGAAACTTCCCTTGGTGCGACCTATGTCGAGTTCGATAAGCTTTGGGGGTTAACGTCCACATTGACTACGGCTTCTTGACTTCAAATGCCCAAAAATCTGACCCCCAACCATATTTGGGTTCGTCTGCGCCAACCGAGATTCTGACATTTCCAGTTTGTAGCGTTCCAACGCGATGGCTCCACTCGCCATTTGGCAACACCGTGGTATTCCCCGCATAGCTACTCAGCGATTCAAATCTAAGTTCAAGTAAGGGATGGGCTGTTCCTCTGAACATCACATCGCGCTGAGTGGTTGAACCGTCACGGGGGATCAAGCGTCCACCGTTGAGTTCCTCGACGGAGCGGATAGTCACGGGATTCACCACCGTAATGTCCCATGTGCCTGAACTGCCACCCTGCCCTATGGCCTGGAGCGCATACGTTGCGGGAGGCAACTTCGACGTATCGAACCCCCATGTGGCGGCCCCCGTCTGCTCGCTCTCACCCAGCAACGTGTTGCCGTTATAAATCTTGACCTTGTCTACCGAATCCATCGTGCCTTTGAGTTTCAACGGCATACTGCTGGCCAAGCCGGGATTGGAGATCGGCACGCCTAAGGAGTCCTTCACTTCGGTGATTTCGGGGTTCTCTACGGCGACATTCTTGACCGTATAAATTCGCTCCTCGAAATCAAACGCCTGGGTCTCGTCGTCTTCCTGATTCAGCGCGACTTTGACGATGAGCTTCAGCTCCGAGCCGTCGATCAACTCTGCGAAATAGCTGCGAGGCACCGTCACATCGCGATAACCGAGAGTGATCCAGTTTCCATCCACAGGCTCCGATTGCAACACGGTGAACAGGTGATCGACATTACCGGCTTTCTTGCCTTCCAGGTAAATCCAGCACCGTTGCTTTTCGGCAATCAGCGGCCAGCTTTTCAAGCGCAACGTGAGGTCGGCGGTACTGCCGATCAGGTCCAGTCCGGGCCCGTTACCGGCGTTCTCTGCCTCCAGGATGAGCGCTGCTTTCAACTCGCTCTTTGGTAGGGGAAGCACGTTGAGAACCAGGGGCGGTTTAGAGGTTTCATTGGCCTCACCGACCCGTATGATGGTGTACGTCACCTCCATTTTTTTGCCCAGAAGGAACGCAACGACCTTTTTGTCCAGATTCAGCGACCTGGTGGGGTTTGCCGACCCCAGAGGTAACGTGGGGCTTTTAGACTGTCCACCTGCCGGGGTGCCGGGCTCGCCAGTAAGCTCGACATAGAAATTGTCACTCGACAGCAGTTTCGTCGTATTGATCAGTGCTCTGAACTTGCCGATGGTGCCGAACGAATCCAGATCATTACCGATCGTCGGCTCGACCTCTATCGGGTCAAGAGCCGGGATAGGGGCTTGTGTTTGGGGAGCGATAACTGGAACGTTCATAGGCAATCTCCTTCTCGCAAGAGTCGCCGCAACGTGAGCGGCCGGGCTGACGCTCATCTAACACCCAGTACCGATGCGCTGCCTACTGTCAGAAATAACAGGTAGACACAGGTTTCCGACCAGAGGCAAGAGGTGTTTGATGGCCAGGGCCTCAGCGAAAAAGGTTTGTTTGCCACGTTGTATGCCGCAATCCGTGCCGACATGCTCGACGCACCGTACATGCGCGACTGCCTGCTGGACACGGCCAAGGACACCTCGCTCTCGACCCTGGATGGCGTCAGTGCGGTGCGCTGACTCACATGGATCGGGCAACGCCGATCAACTGTGGGAGCGAGCTTGCTCGCGATGGCGGCGGCACATCCAGCATTGATGCGACTGACACACCGCTATCGCGAGCAAGCTCGCTCCCACAGGTAATCGCACTGGTTTCAGATCTCGCGCCACATATGGATCTTGTCGAAGTACTCTTCGCCCACCCGCACCGCCAGAGGTTCAAGCCCGAACTGCACGAAACCGCAACGCTGGTACAACGCCAATGCGGCGTCATTGCCCGCAGTGACGGTCAATTGAATCAGCTTCAACCCCGGCCGACCCCGAGCCTCAGTGAACAGCGCCTGAACCAGTTGGTAGCCGAGCCCGCGCTGCCTGACCGTGTCTGACACGTACATACCAAACAGCGTTGACTTGTGCCGGGCTTTTTCCCGCGCCTCGAAGGCCAGGCCGACAATGCCCACCAGTTCGCCGTCTTCAAACGCGCCGAACAGCACGTCCAGCGGGCTGGTCAAGCGTGACTCCCACCAGCTCAAGGGCATCACCGCGCGCTCGCGGACACTCGACGTGAACGCCTGCGGGTGACGGTCATAGGCCTCAAGCATCAGCGCCCGGTAAGCGAGTGCATGGCTGGCATCGAGTCGCTGGATTGTCATGTGCTTCAGGCCGAAGCCGTCAGGGAGGTTCGATAAAACGGCAGGATCAGGTCCCGTGTCAATGGCGCCAGGATGACATCAATGACGTTGTGCGGATCAACCCACAGCACTTCTTCGATCTCTGCTGCCGGGGTGACCTGTTGCTGGATATCCAGCTGAAAAATCTCGGCCTCGACCACACACCCCGGCTCATTGGCGGCGGGTGCAGAAAACTTGCCCAGATAACCCGCTTGAGTGGTATCGATGACCAATCCCAGTTCCTCTTCCAGCTCGCGGGCCAGCGCTTCGACCGGTTGCTCACAGGCCTCGATCTTGCCACCCGGTTGCATAAAGGCCTGGGTCCCGCGCTTGCGCACCAGCAGGGTTCGGCCGTCCGGGCCGATCAGCAGGGCGGCGGCGATGCGGATGATGCGCGGTGAAACAGCGGATGAAAGCGTCATGGATCAACGATGGCCTTGGACAAAAGAGCCAAGGATCACATGAGCGCAGGTTCCGCGTCACCTCGAAAAACTACCGTTCCTACACGGAGATAGCCGTTTGCGACGCCTCTGGCACATGGACAAACACACTGTACTTGGCGCCCTCCATCGCCTCGAAGGCGATGAGTTTTTCCACCAGCGGGCCATTGAGCACCTTGCCGGCATTGAGCAGCAGCATGCCGTTGTCGGCATTGAGGTTGCGCGCCAGCACCATCCCGGCCGCCAGGTCGCGGGTGCCCAGCACCTTGACCGTCGGATCGCCGAGGGTGATATCGCGCTGGTACGTGGCGCAAACCTGAACGAAGTCCTCCACCAGTTCCGGGTCGTAGAGACGCCCGGTGTATTTGCGGATGAACAGCAGCGCTTCATCGCTGTTCATGTTTCGCTCAAGAATCAGCCCGCACTGCAATTCGATGAAGTCCACCGCCAGCTTCAGCAGGCGCGATCCCAAAGGGATTGCCTCCCCCTTGAGGCGATCGGGAAACCCGCTGCCGTCCCAGCGTTCCTGGTGATGCAGGATCAGGCGCGCGGCATCCTTCATCGGCTCAAGGGTCATCAACAGCGACTCGCTCTGTTTCGGATAACTGCGATACAGCTCCCGTTCGGCGTGATGCAACAGGTCTGAAGGGGTCGTCATCATGCTGTCGGTCCAGCTCAGCTTGCCGATGTTGTAAAGCGCCGCAGCCATGGTCAGGTCGCGGCTGCTGGCCTCGTCCAGCCCATGGGTCTGGCAGTAGATACGCACCAGATCGATGATTTGCCGGTTGGTTTGCTTGGCCGGTGGCAAACGCAGATTGGCCAGCAGCGAAAACACCTCGGTGCCGGTGACATAGCTGTGCTTGAGCTCTTCGTAGGCCAGATCGAGCATGTCAGCGGTCTGCTGCAGTTCGGCAGTGCGTGCTGCGACGCGTTTTTCCAGGGACACGTTGAGCAGCTTCAACTCTTCGTTCTGATCCCACGTCAATTGCACCAGACGCAGCCGCTCGCGCTCGGAGCGTTGATACGCCAGCGACTGACGCAACGTCAGCAGCATTTCCTCGTCATTCCAGGGTTTGCTGATGTAACGGTGAATCTGCCCCTCATTGATCGCCTTGATGATCATCGACGGGTCGGCATAGCCGGTCAGCAGGATGCGTACGGTATCGGGATAGCGCTCGTGGATGTGCGCCAGCAGGGTCGCACCGTCCATGTTGGGCATGCGGGCATCGGTCATCACCAGATCGATCGGTTGCTGAGCCATGATCTCCAGCGCCTGGACGCCGCTTACGGCCAGTAGCACTTCATAGGGTTCGCCGCGCAACAGCCGGCGCAGGCTATTGAGAATCGACTCCTCATCATCAACCAGTAGCACTCGGGGTTTAAGCAGCTCATCCATGGCATTACCTCATCTGAAACAACCCAATCGTTTCGTGAGCGCCCAAGGAAATGTCCCCTACTTCTGGGCCTGAACTACAGGCTAGACGGTTTTTCAGCACAGTTCGCAATAGATTTGCCACGCAGCGGGCGGCGAACTCAACAGCTGCAGACTATGCTCTGGGTACCTGGATCCAAGATCTGCACCTGTAACGCTCCGTGATCAGGAAGGGATGCCGCATGAACACAACGCAGCGCTGGGTCATCTGCAACGGTGCATTGCAATGAAGGCACCGTATGCGCGGAACAACCGACGGATCCTGATCGTCGACGACACCGCCTCCATCCATCAGGACTTTGCCAAGATCCTCTGCCCCCACGCGCTCGATAACGATGCGTTGAGCAGCACCGAGGAAGCCCTGTTCGGCACGCAAGTGGTGGTTTCAGACGTGGGTTTCGTGCTCGACAGCGCCTTTCAGGGCCTGGAAGCCTTGGGCAAGGTCGAAGCCGCCCTGGCCAAGGACCTTCCTTATGCGATGGCCTTTATCGACATGCGCATGCCGCCCGGCTGGGACGGTCTGGAAACCATCGAACGGCTCTGGCAGGTCGATCCAAAGCTGCAAGTCGCCCTGTGTACCGCGTACTCCGACTATTCCTGGGACGATATCGCCGAACGGCTGGAGCTGGGCGATCGCCTGCTGATCCTGAAGAAACCCTTCGATGCCATCGAAATCCGTCAAATGGCCAGCGCCCTGACCGTCAAATGGCAAATGACCGAAGACGCCGCATTAAAGATGAACCTGCTGGAGCTGGCGGTCGAAGAGCGAACCCGCGAGCTGTCCGACGCCAATATCATCGTGCAGAACAGCCCGACCATTTTGTACCGGCTGCGCGGCGAACCCTCGTTTCCGTTGATGTACATCTCCCACAACATCACCAAGTTCGGTCACGTGGCCGCACAATTGGTGGCGTCGGCAAACTGGGCTCAGGAGCTGATTCATCCCGAGGACCAGGGCAAAGTCGACAATGCCATGGCGCGGATACTCGACCGGGATGCGGCGGGGGCGTCCATCGAGTTTCGCCTGCGCACCGGTACCGGCGACTGGCGCTGGGTCGAAAACCGCTACGTGCCGGTGCGTAACCAGGACGGACGCTTGCTGGAAGTCGAAGGCATCATCATCGACATCACTGAACGCAAGCTGGCCGAAGAGAAGATTTCCCTGCTGGCACGCACCGACGGGCTGACTGGGCTGGCCAATCGCGCGACGCTCCTCGAACGTCTGCACCAGGCATTCGCTGCCGCGCGTCGGGGGGCGGCAACATTCGCCGTGTTCTACCTGGACCTCGATCATTTCAAACGCATCAACGACACCCTGGGCCATCCCATCGGGGATTTGCTGTTGCAGGAAGTCGCCCGGCGCATCAAGGCCTGCGTCCGCGAAAACGACATCGTGGCGCGTCTGGGTGGTGACGAATTTGCAATCGTGCAGCTCGATGCCGGCGATCCGACACAGTCGGCGGCCCTGGCGGGCAAGGTCCGCGATGAACTGGTGCTGCCTTACACCCTCGATGGCAACAACGTACGGGTTTCGGTCAGCATCGGCATCAGCACTTATTCCAGTACCAGCCTGAGTGCCGAGAGTCTGTTGGCTCAGGCCGACATGGCGCTGTACCGCTCCAAGGAAAAAGGCCGCAACCAGTACCACTTCCACTCCGAGGAGATCAATCAGGAAGTACTCGATCGGGTTTCCATTGCCAACGATTTGAAACAAGCCATCGAGCGCGATGAGCTCGAACTGCACTATTTGCCCGAAGTCGACCTGAGCACAGGGAAAATCCTCGGCATGGAAGCCCAGGTCCGTTGGAGTCATCCAGAACGTGGATTACTGGAGCCCGAGATGTTTCTGCCTGCGGCGGAAAAAACCGGCGCGATCATCGCGCTGGGGCACTGGTTGCTGGATCGGGCCTGCAAGCAAATGCGTCAGTGGCGCGATGCAGGCATGGCGCCTCCGGTGATTGCAATCAAGCTCTCTCTGGCCCAACTCAAGAGCGGTCCGGACCTGATCTACGACGTGTTGCGCACCACGGCCCTGTGGAACCTCTGCCCCTGGGACCTGCGCTTCGACGTCACCGAAGCGACGCTGGCGCAAACCAAATGGACCCACAACGATGTGCTGCCACGCCTGCGTGAGCTGGGGGTGAAAATAGCCATCGACGACTTCGGCACCGAGTACTCCTCGTTCGACTACCTCAAGACCTATCGGGTCAATCACCTCAAACTCGCCCAGGCCTTCATCGACACCGCAACCCGCGATCCCGCCAGCGCCACGACCCTGCGCGCGATCATCAATTTCGCCCGCGAAGTGGGGATCGGCATCATTGCCGAGGGCGTCGAGACCCAGGAACAGCGCAGCTCGCTGATCTCCACCGGCTCGCCAATGAACGCTCAGGGCTACTACTTCAGCAAAGCCGTCAGCAGCCAGCAGGCCGCGGCGTTGCTGATGGCCGGCAGCATCGTGCCAGTGACCTTCCCCGGCAAAACAAACCCAGTGTACGAAGATTCGCCTCAGCCACCGGAGGAACGGGGATGAAACCATCACTCGCCCCCACCAACCGGCGCATCCTGATCATCGATGACATGCCTTCGATCCATCATGATTTTCGCAAGATTCTGAGTCCCGACGCGCCAGACGAGCAGACGCTGGCCGGCACCGAAAAACTGCTGTTTGGCTCTGAACAACCCTCTCGCCCGACGTTTATCCTCGACTCCGCCTACCAGGGCAAAGAAGCACTGGAACTGGTCAAGCGCGCTCAGGCCGAAGGCCGGCCCTATGCCCTGGCATTTACCGACATGCGCATGCCGCCGGGTTGGGACGGTCTGGAAACCATCGAACAACTCTGGAAGGTCGACCCGCACCTGCAAATTGCCCTGTGCACCGCCTTCTCTGACTACACCTGGGAAGCGATGGCCGAACGCCTGGCGTTCGGCGACCAGTTGCTGGTGCTGAAAAAGCCTTTCGACAGCCTGGAAATCCGCCAGATGGCCAGTGCCCTGACCTGGAAATGGCAGATGGCTCAGGACGCCGCGATAAAAATGCTCAGCCTGGAGCGCACCATCGAGGACCGCGTTCAAGAACTGCTCAAAGTCTCTCATCTGCTGCAATACGACGTACTCACCGGCCTGCCCAACAGCACCCTGCTGGGTGACCGGCTGACCCAGTCCCTGGCCCTTTCACGGCGACACGACAAACAACTCGCGGTGATATTTCTGGGGCTCGACCGCTTCAAGCGCATCAACAACGCACTGGGCCATCCGACGGGTGACGAAATGCTCAAACGGGTCGGCCAGAGCCTGGTGGCCACGGTGCGTGAGTCCGATTCGGTGTTTCGCTATGGCTCCGACGAGTTCGTGATAATCCTCGCGGACATCAACCATCCCCAGCAAACCAAAGGGGTTGCCGAAAAGCTGCTGAACGCCATCCGCACCCAGCAGCACATCGCCGGCCATGACCTGAGCGTGACCGCCAGCCTGGGCATCAGCATCTACCCGGACGACGGCTTCGATGCCGTGCCGCTGATCAAGAAAGCCGAAACGGCGATGCACAACGTCAAGGAGAACGGTACCAACGGTTTCCGCTTTTTCACCGACGACATGAATCAGCGCGCCCGTGAACAGCAAAGTATCGAGTCCGGCATCCGCCTGGCGCTGGAGCGCAATGAGTTCGTCGTGCATTACCAACCCAAACTGGATCTGCGCACTGGCAAAGTGGTCGGTGCGGAAGCCTTGATCCGCTGGCTCAAACCCGGTCACGGCTGGGTGTACCCAACAGACTTCATCGGGGTGGCCGAAGACAGTGGGCTGATCGTTCCCCTGAGCAAATGGGTATTGACCCAGGCCTGCCAACAGGCCCGCACCTGGCAACTGGCCGGATTGCCGGCGATCAGCATGTCCGTCAACGTTTCCGCCATCGACTTCCGTCAGCGCGACTTTGTCGACGGTATCGTGAAAATCCTCGAGCAGACCGGCTTCGACCCAACGCTGCTGGAACTCGAAATCACTGAAAGCGTGCTGATGCAGAACGTCGAGGCCACCGTGCAAACCTTGCACGCCATCAAGGCATTGGGCGTGCGCCTGGCAATCGATGACTTCGGCACCGGTTATTCCAGCCTGAGCTACCTGCGACGGTTCCCGGTCGACGTGTTGAAAATCGACCAGTCATTCGTTCGTGGGCTGAGCACCGAAAACAACGACGCCGCGCTGGTCAGCGCCATCATCAGCCTGGGCAAGAGCCTCAACCTCAATATCATCGCCGAAGGCGTGGAAACCCTGGAACAACTGGACTTTCTCAAGGCGCTTCAGTGTGAGGAAGGTCAGGGTTACTTCTTCAGCAAAGCCGTACTCCCCCAGGAATTCGTACAGTTGCTCACCGACAGCCAGCAGACACTACCGCACACGTAGACCGACGCTCCAACAGTGCAGGCACCCGGCAAAGGAATCATCAGATGTCACCCTATGGATTCACGCTGCTCACCACACTGATGCTCGGACTCTGCCTGACGGCGAGCGCCGAGCCTTTGGACGAACCCCTCAAACCGCTGCCACCGGTACCTGCGCAAGACCCTCAGCGCGTCGAACTGGGTCGTCAGCTGTTCAACGAAACACGGTTGTCGGTCAACAACAGCCTGTCCTGTGCCAGCTGCCATCGCCTGGAAAAGGGCGGCGCCGACAACAAGGCATTTTCCATCGGTTTCAACGGCCAGCCGCTGAGCATCAATACCCCCAGCGTGTTGAATGCCAGCCTGAACTTCCGGCAGTTCTGGAACGGTCGCGCCGCGACCCTGGAAGACCAGGCTCACGCAGTGGTGGAAAGTCCCACTGAAATGGGCAGCAACTGGGAACACGTGGTGCAAATGCTGGCCACTGACCCGGCCTACAACTCGGCGTTCGGCAACGCTTATCCCAATGGGGTCACGGCGGCCAATGTGCAAAACGCCCTGGCCACCTACGAGCGCACACTGCTCAGCGCCAATTCGCGTTTCGACCAGTACTTGAAGGGCAATACCGACATTCTCAGCCTCGATGAAAAATACGGTTACCAACGCTTCAAGGACTACGGCTGCATCGCCTGTCATCAAGGGGTAAACATCGGCGGCAACATGTTCCAGAAGTTCGGGGTGATGGGCGATTACTTCCAGGCACGGGGCAACCCGACCGAATCGGACCTGGGCCGCTACCTGGTGACCAAGGACGAGGAAGACCGCAACGTGTTCAAGGTCCCCAGCCTGCGCAACGTTGCGGTGACCGCGCCGTACTTTCATGACGGCACGGCGAAAACCCTCGAAGACGCCGTTGATGTGATGTTCGAGTTCCAGCTGGGACGCATCCCCTCCAAAGAAGACAAGGCCCTGATCATCAAATTCCTCAAGACCCTGACCGGCGAGTGGGGAGGCAAACCCTTATGAAAGTGTCCCGTCGACTCAGTTTGCTGTTGCTCAGCGGCATCACCCTGTTGCTCGCTTCCACACTGGTGTTCCTGTACATAAAGTCCAGCTCCGACCCGGCCTCAAGCTATCCCGACGCTCGAGACCTGATCGGTCGGATGAAGCAACTCAACGCGCAATGGGAAACCGAGATTCTCAAGGCCAGGATCGCCATCAGCCATGACTACGATCCGCTGGTCGCGCCCCTGACCGAGATGACTCGCCTGTGGCAACAATTCGAGACTATCGAACCCGCCCACGAGCACAGTGACTCGGCAATCTGGCAGGCCCGTTATGACGCCTACCTCGCTTTGATCAAGGAAAAGACCCGCCTGGTAGAGCAGTTCAAATCCCATAACGCGGTATTGCGCAACTCCCTGGCTTTCTTGCCGACTGCCGAAGACGATATCCAGAACCAGCTCGCCCACCTCCCGGATCACGACAAACTGCAACTGCAGAACATCGCCACCGACACCTACGACCTGTTACTCAGCAGTCTGGAGTTCGCACAGGTCACCAATGACGAGAGGGCCGCCGACATCCTGGTAGGCCAGAACAAACTGGCGGTGAACAAACTGCGCCTGCCCGATAAATTTCATGAGCCGATAGACATTCTGGGCAATCACATCGCGTTGATCCTGCGCGAACAACCGATCGTCAACAGCCTCCTGACACGGATCGAAGCGATACCGGTGGCTGCACGCCTGGACGACATCACCGACCTGTTCAATAAAGACGAGCAATTGATCGACGCGAACGAGCAGCGATATCACCTGTACATGCTGGTGTTTTCAGCGCTGCTGGTTCTGCTGTTGCTGGTTATGACCATCCGGCTGCTACGCAGTTTTGCGGAAATCAACCGGGTCAACAGGGATCTGCAAGCCGCCAATGAAAGCCTGGAACAGCGGGTCGAAGAACGCACCCGTGAACTCAAGGACACCCAAAGCGAACTGCTGGACACCGCACGCCAGGCCGGGATGGCCGAGATCGCCACCAACGTGCTGCACAACGTCGGCAACGTGCTCAACAGCGTGAATATCTCCGCCGACCTGGTCACCCGCAAACTGCGCAACAGCAAGGCGCTGGGGCTGGGCAAGGCGATGCAACTGATCAACGAGCACCAGGGCGACCTCGGGCACTTCATCACCGAAGACGAAAAAGGCAAATTGCTGCCCGGTTACCTGAATCAACTGGTGGATGCCATTGCCCTTGAGCAGCAGGGCATTACCGACGAACTGGCGCAATTGAGCAAAAGCGTTGACCACATCAAGGACATCGTTGCCACCCAGCAGTCCTACGCCGGGGCCAATAGCCTGATGGAGCCACTTCAAGTCAGCGAACTGCTTGAAGACGCCCTGCGCATGAACTCGGGCGCCCTGACCCGCCACCATGTCACCGTGGTCAAGGACTACGCCGAAGTGCCCACGGTCATGGGCGATAAACACCGGATGTTGCTGATCCTGATCAACCTGATCAGCAACGCCAAATACGCCATGTCCGACCTCAGCGACCGTCCCCGGGAAATGACCCTGGGGGTCAAGGTGGTCGACGACGCAACGCTGCAGGTCAGCGTCAAGGACGAAGGCGAAGGTATCTCGGCCGAGAACATGACCCGGATCTTTGCCCACGGTTTCACCACGCGCAAGGAAGGTCACGGTTTTGGTCTGCACAGTTGCGCCCTCGCCGCCATCGAGATGAATGGGCACCTGACGGCCCACAGCGACGGTCCGGGAAAAGGTGCACTGTTTACCTTGAAGATCCCCCTGAAAATCGCTGAAGGTGAAACATGAGCGAGTCATCGAATCGACGCATCCTGCTGATTGACGACACCCCGTCGATCCATGACGACTTTCGCAAGATCCTGACTCCTGAGCTGCCGCAACACGGCGAGCTGGACGAGATGGAGTCGGCGCTGTTCGGTACGCAAATCAAGACAACGACCACAAGTTTCGAACTGGACTCGGCCTATGCTGGCCAGGAAGGCTTGGGCAAACTGGTCCAGGCCCGACAGGACAATCGCCCTTATGCGCTAGCGTTCGTCGACATGCGCATGCCCCAGGGCTGGGATGGCGCCGAAACCATCGAGCACTTATGGCAAGCCGATCCGCGTTTGCAGGTGGTGGTCTGTACCGCGTATTCCGACTACTCCTGGGATGAACTGCTCAATCGCTTGCAGGCCCACGACCGGCTGCTGATCCTGAAAAAACCCTTCGACAACATCGAAGTCCAGCAGATGGCCAATACCCTGACCAGCAAATGGGACATGACCGAACGCGCCAGTGTGCAACTGGATCATTTGGGGCACCTGGTAGAACGACGGACCCGGCAGTTCCAGCAAGCGAGCGTCGAACTGCAACAGGAGATCGACGAACGCAAGCTGCTCGAAAGCCAGTTGATACAGTCGGAAAAACTCGCGTCCCTGGGACAACTGGCAGCCGGTGTCGCCCATGAAATCAACAACCCCATTGGCTTCATTTCTTCGAACCTCGGCGCCCTGGAGGGTTACTTCAAGCAGTTGCAGGGCATGCTCGACGCCTATCAAGGGGCCGAAAAAGCCATTGGCTCCGTTGAACTTCTCGAACAGCTCCAAACATTGCGCAAAGACGCAGAACTGGACTTCCTGCGCGAAGACATTCCGCTGCTGATCAAGGAGTCCAAGGACGGCATCAACCGGGTCGGGCAAATCGTCAGGGACCTGAAGGACTTCTCACGCGTGGATGCCAGCCAGGAGTGGCAGTCGGTCAACCTGCAAACGGGCATTGATTCGACGCTGAACATTGTCGCCAACGAACTCAAATACAAGGCCGATGTGATCAAGCAGTATCAGACGCTTCCCGAAATCGAGTGCCTGCCCTCGCAGATCAATCAGGTGATCATGAACCTGATCGTCAACGCCGCCCAGGCCATGGGCCCCGAACGCGGGACCATTACCCTGAGCAATGGGGTTGCCGGGGAAAAGGTCTGGTTCGAAGTGGCGGACACCGGCTCAGGCATCGCGCCCGAATACCTGCAGAAAATCTTTGATCCCTTCTTCACCACCAAACCGGTGGGCCAGGGGACCGGATTAGGCCTGTCATTGTCCTATGGCATTGTGAAAAAGCATCGTGGCGACATTACCGTGCGCAGCGAAGTCGGGGTGGGCACCACCTTTCGGATCGAACTGCCAATCCGCCAGTCAAACCTCGTCACCTGAATCTGCGATCTTTCGGTGATTGCCCGGCCAGTCCCTGTGCGCCAGTATGCACCGCAGCAAATCGGCCGATAGGGATCGACGAATGAAACTCTCGCTGGAAGACATCGCCTGGCACCGCTCGGTCGGGCAGTTGATTGACGCCTTGGACACACCCAATTTCTGGACGCAACTGCTGCGCCTGCTGGATCAGTACGTGACCTTCGACAGCTGGGTGGCGCTGCTTTTCAATGACGATCAACACCCGCAGGTGTTCGCCGAAAGCCCGAGCGAGGGCGGCAGCCCGGACCAGCTGTTTCAGGACTACCTCATGGGATTGTTCCTGCTGGACCCCTTCTACATCGCCTGCCGCGAACAATCGCGCACCGGCCTCTACCGTTTGTCCGAGGTGGCGCCGGAGCATTTCGAACTGACCGAGTATTACCAGCGCTACTTTCGTCTGAATGTGGTGGCCGACGAAATCCAGTTCAATTGCCAACTTGAGGGTGACCGTACGCTGTGCCTTTCGCTGGGTAGCAAGCAGCGTTTCAGCAGCGAACAAATAGCCCTGCTGTCACTGATCCAGCCTTGGGTGTCGAGCCTGATGCGTCAGCGCCTGCCGTTTGAGATCAATGAAACACTGACGCCTGCGCAACCGGCCCAACACAGCGACTGGCGCTTGCGTCTCGAAGCTTCGGTGAAACAGCTCAAGGGCACACAACTGACAGCCCGAGAGCTGGACGTCGGTCGCTGGATGCTCAGCGGTTGCTCCAGCAAGGAAATCGCTCGTAAGCTGGAAATCTCTGCCGAAACCGTGAAAGTCCATAAGAAACACATTTACAGCAAGCTGGGGATCAAATCCCAGTCCGAACTGTTCTCTATATTTCTCCAGGCACAAAACACGTAGTCGCTGGCTGGCCAGCGATTGACATAGGTGCCGAGCCGCACCCGTGTAGCAGCTGTCGAGCCTGCGAGGCGGCGTTCGAGGACGAAGTCCTCGCAAATCTGTGTACGCGGTTTGCCTGAAACAATGCGTTGCATGATTTTACGACCGCTGTGCGGCCGAACGCAGCCTCGCAGGCTCGGCAGCTGCTACGAAGTAGATCCAATAACTGATTGAGTCCGAACCCAAGGAAACCGTATGAGCCTGTCACTCCTGAGCCGCTACGCCTTCTTTGCCGTCTGTGTGATTTTCACCCTCGCCAGCCTGCCGTTTCTTGAATACGACTGGCTCTGGCCAATCTCCATCGTCACTGGCCTGCTGAGCCTGCTGGGTATTTTCGACCTGCTGCAAAGCCCTCACGCGGTACGCCGCAACTACCCGATCCTGGGCAATATCCGTTATCTGGTCGAAGGCATTCGCCCGGAAATCCGCCAATACCTGCTCGAATCCGACAGCGATGCCCTGCCCTTCTCCCGGGCCCAGCGTTCGTTGGTCTATTCGCGGGCCAAGAACGAAAGCGCCGATAAACCCTTCGGCACGCTGATCGACGTGTACCAATCGGGTTTCGAGTTCATCGGCCACTCGATGCGCCCAGCCCCCGTAAGTGACCCGAGCAATTTCCGGGTGACCGTTGGTGGTCCGCAATGTACAAAACCGTACTCGGCCTCGGTCTTCAACATCTCGGCCATGAGCTTCGGCTCACTGAGCGCCAACGCGATCCGCGCCCTCAACCAGGGCGCCAAACTCGGCAACTTCGCCCATGACACCGGCGAAGGCAGCATCAGCCCCTACCACCGCGAACACGGTGGCGACCTGACCTGGGAACTGGGTAGCGGTTACTTCGGTTGCCGTACCGCCGACGGACGCTTCGACCCGGAACGCTTTGCCGCCCAGGCTCAGGACCCGCAAGTGCGGATGATCGAAATCAAAATGAGCCAGGGCGCCAAACCCGGCCACGGCGGCATCCTGCCCAAACACAAAGTGACCCAGGAAATTGCCGACACGCGTGGCGTTCCGATGGGCCAGGACTGTGTGTCGCCATCCCGCCACAGCGCATTCTCCACGCCGATCGAAATGATGCACTTCATCAAGCAACTGCGTGAGCTGTCGGGCGGCAAACCGGTGGGCTTCAAGTTCTGTCTAGGCCACCCGTGGGAGTTCATGGGCATTGCCAAGGCCATGCTGGAAACCGGCATCCTGCCGGACTTTATCGTGGTCGACGGCAAGGAAGGCGGTACTGGCGCTGCGCCGGTCGAGTTCACCGACCACATCGGCGTGCCGATGCGTGAAGGCCTGCTGTTCGTACACAACACCCTGGTGGGGCTGAACCTGCGGGACAAGATCAAACTCGGCGCCAGCGGCAAAATCGTCAGTGCCTTCGACATCGCCAGCGTCCTGGCGATTGGCGCCGACTGGGCCAACTCGGCCCGTGGCTTCATGTTCGCCATCGGCTGCATCCAGTCGCAAAGCTGCCACACCAACAAGTGCCCGACCGGCGTCGCCACTCAGGACACCCTGCGCCAACGCGCATTGGTGGTACCGGACAAGGCCCAGCGCGTGTTCAACTTCCATCGCAGCACGCTCAAGGCCCTGGCCGAAATGCTCGCTGCGGCAGGCCTCGAACACCCGTCGCAACTGTCGGCCAAACATCTGGTACGGCGCATGTCAGCCACCGAGATCAAACTGTTCTCCCAATTGCATGTGTTCCTCAAACCCGGCGAGTTGCTGACCGGGGAAGTGAACGGCGAGTTCTATTCACGGATGTGGCAGATGGCTCGGGCCGACAGTTTTGAGGCCAATGCCGTGTAACGCATACACGCGACTATCAGGTGGCTGAGTAGCACAGCCGCCGGTGGTGGTGATGGTCTGCTCTGCGGAAGCGCGGGTGACATAGAGTCGAAGCTCCATGTCCCCCGCGCCTTGCGCGAACACACACTGCCAATTGCCTGGAAAATGGTTTTCATCATCCGCCAGGCGCGTCGATGTCACCCACCACACTCGCTTGATGTCGGGCGATACGCTGACAAGGTTGTCGAGAAAGACTTTATCCCGGTCCTGGTAAATCAACGTGGACGCACCATAACCGTTAGGTCGGTGAGCCGTGCTGTTATCCCAGGGCGCCTGAAACAGCCGTGGTTGAATGTCGGAGCGATTGTAGTAAGCGACGCTGTAATACCAGTACGCACCATCCACAATGATGTTATCGCCTGCGATCACGTTCTCATTGATACGCGACACAATGTCGTCAAGCGGATACTGGGATGCGTTGCGTGGATCATCCAGATCATCTTGTTGTTGATAGATTGTATTGAGTCCAAAGAGTTGAACACCGACCATCAACAGGACAGATATCCACGCCAGGGCACGTGTACGACGGGCAAGCCGGCTGATTGCCAACGCCGCAATCATCGGCAAGCCCAGCGCCGCAAATGCCATGTACCGCTCAACAAAGATGGGGAAACCGAATGACACCACAAAGACAATCAACACCGGCAACAGCACGTAGATAACCAGTAACAGCTCAAATTTCAACCGGCTTCTTTCCTTGAGCCCGACCCACACCACCGATACCATTACCAGCGCCGGAAGCAGTACATAAACCGGGCTGGCAAACTCCAGTCCACTCTTCACCGTTAAAAACTTCCAGACCGCTGAAGGCAACGTATAGATCGTCAATTCAGGGATCCAGAAAATATCCCCTCCGGTCTTTAGCTGCTCCGTATTTAAAAACAGCTCATTACCCAGACTGATCAACCAGGGAATATAAAGAACAACAATGGCCACATTCGTGCCCCACCACATTGGCCGCGAAAGGTAGTGAAGGGTTTTATCTCGCTGAAGACGCAAGACAACGAGGTATAACCAGTGAGACAACAAACATAAAACAGCCAGGTAATGGGTGTATAACGCGGCTGTCATGAGCACGAGATAGCTCATCAGGTACCGGTTGCGAGCGCTTTTAAGCCAATAGACCAAGGCGATGGTTGCGCCCAGCAGCCATACCCCCTCCAGCGTGTACATCCGGGCTTCCTGGCTGTAGCGAACAGATATCGGCAACAAGGCCAGAAACAACCCGGCCAGCAAGGCCACCCTTGGTGTGCTGATCAATCGCATCAGCCATATACCCAACGCGACTGTCGCCACCCCCGCGAGCGCACTCAAGGTCCGAATCGCAAGCACACCCTCACCAAAAACCGCCATCCAGGCATGGAGCACTAAAAAATACAGTGGCGGATGAACGTCATGCCCCAGGTGAAACCAGATACGCTCCGGCGACTGAACCCCCACCAACGCCGAGAACGCTTCATCGGTCCAGAAATAAGGAAGGCTGATGCAATAAAACCGAACAACAACCGCGAGCATCATGACCAGCACCCACCCACCGTTATCTACCGATGAGCGCAGGGATAGAAACCCCGTATCGTCACGACGCAGAAAGCGCATATCCCCCCCCCCCCCGACAACGTAAACCTGATAGAAACAGGTGCCTGTCCACGGACGACTCAGCGTCATCGTGAATCCGTGTTTACGCTAAACACTCTCGATAAAACGGCCTGCTGTCATCGGTAAAGGCTAGCCAAAGGAGCTGCCCCGGATTGTTTTTTTTTGGTCTTCACGGAATTCCGGGACTCACTGAAAATAATCGGACGTCCCCATCCCCTTGGGTAAAAGCATCGAGCAGCCGCCAGCTTTCAGGGATAACGACCTGTTGTGCCCCGTCACCACGGCCGTCCAACACCCACACCCGACCTGAGCTCGGCGTCAGGCGTTCGAGATTATCGAGATAGACCTTATCTGCGTTTTGTTGAGTCAGTGTCGAAGTCAGATAGCCGTCGGGACGTCCGGAAGTACCGTCCTTTTGCGGCGGTGTATAAAGCCTCGGTATCACGCCGGTCTTGTTGTAGTACGCAAAGGGATAGTAAAGAAACCTGTTGGCAACCACGACACCGTCATCAGGTCGAGCAGAGGCATTGATGTATTCCGCCAACACATCGACCTTGTTGACTTCGGCATACACAACATGGCCCCGTTGATGAACGTTATATAACCCGACACTTTCCATCGACACTATCAATAGCAACAAGACAAAAAACAACGTTTTTGCGCGCCCCCACAGTGCATCCAGTGCCACCGCCAGGATCATCGGAAAGCCCAGCGCAGCAAACACAAAATAACGGTAAACAAACAGTGGTCGAATCAGTGAGACCCCTGCAATCAATACCAATGGACACCAGGTATACATGACGAGCAACGTGCCGAGTTTTTTCTCACTCGTGTCCCGCATGACAATCACTGCTGATACCAGCAACATCAATAACGGCACACTGTAGAACAGCCAGATTGATTCTTTTGGCCCATCGCTATAACTCACAAACTGCCAGAGCGCTGACACCACCGTAGGAACATCCAGCGGCGCTATCCAGTTAAACCCGGAAAACCTTGACTGGTTCATCAGGCTCGGAACCCAGGGCATGAACAGTAAAATGACCGTTCCATTGGCCACCCACCATGCAGGCGCTAACAACTTGCACTTAAACCTCGATACCAACAGCCAGGCCCAGTGTGACGCCATGCACACCGCGGCAAAATAGTGAGTATAAAGTCCCGCGACCATCAGCAACGCATAGACGCCAAGCAGCCAATGACTGCCTGAGCCTTTTACCCAGTAAACGAAAGCAATCGTCGCGCTTATCATTAACAGCGCAAGCAATGCATACATGCGAACTTCCTGACTGTAGCGTACCGCTATGGGCAGTAACGCCAACATGACTCCGGCGAGCATCGCCGCCCGTCGCGTACTGACCAGACAAACCAGCCAGATGCCGAGCCCGACGGTGACCACGTCCGCCAGTGCGCTCAGGCTTCGAGCAGCAAAAACGCCATTTCCGAACACATTCATCCATTCATGCAACAGCAGATAATACAGCGGCGGGTGCACATCCCGGGCCGTATGGAACAGGATTTGAGAAGGCGAATAAGAACTCAACAGCAAGGTAAACCCTTCATCGGCCCAGACAGCGGGTTGGCTCAAGGCGTAAAAACGCACCCCTGCCGCCACGAGAATAATCAGCAGTATCCAGCACGTACTCTGGAGCGTGCTGATAGTTGAGCCATCGATTTTCCTTACCACTTGTCTTCTCCAGAAGAGGGCACTTCCTTCATAACGATAAAGCCATAATCGCCAATCAGGTACATAGAGTAGAATTTACTGTCCACCACCGGTGTGTACCTTTGATACCCTACCAGCGTCGCATTCCTCCGCTCATCTTCAATAACGACATTGGTAATGCCCGCCCTGAGCAGGTTTTCAGACAACATGTAAAAATCAATATTAAGTATGTATTTCAGCACCGGGATCCGCTCAAAACTTCCCTTGGCGCTGAGCAACCAACTGTTTGAATAGTTAATCGACATGTATATCCGCTTCGCTTCGCGCAAGCGTTGATGGGAAGCAATATCATAGGCCATATTGAATTCAGCATTCAGCCCAAACTCTTTCTGCAGATTCAGTACCCGTCCATAGGCATATGACATCGACAGCATACTGAGCAACGGCACAATCAATGCAACACCAAGCCTGGCGTCAACCGTCACCAACCACTGATGAGCCAGGTAAAACAAAAATACCAGCAGCACGCCAAAACCCAACAGGGTTCTGGCACCCTCATTGAAAAACCTGAATAACAGGGCCGAACCTGACACCAGAAAAACCAGGAATAAAACCATAAGGAAATACAAAAAAAACAAAAGCATCTTATTTAACGACGGCTCTTTCCCCTGGGTAATATTTCGCCCAACCCGCCCTCCTCCAACGACAGCAAACACCAGCACCATCCACGCCAGCCAACGATTCCCGCCCTGAAAAAGCAATCCGATTTTTCCGACTAACACACCTGCATTGTTCAGGATCAACAATAGCCCGTTCGTATTAAACGGAATCATCTCCAGGCGCTCATGGGTCATGAGTGGATAGGCCAACAAAAAATAAATGATCACGCCTGCCACCAACTGCAAGGCTTTCGCTCCTGCCATTGATAACAAACAGGCAAGGGATTCCTTATTATCAAGAGCTCTCACGAACTCGATGCAGCACAACCCCAAAAACACATTGATACTCAGTTGATACAAACTGAGCCCCGCTGCAATCAATGCGCCGGGCACCAGTACCTGAACGACGCCAGCTTTATGTTGAAATACCAATGCATAGATCACCGCCACCAGGCTCAACACTGTTGCCGGCCCGTCATATTGATAAGATAAATTCTGTAGAAAAAACGGGCTGTACCACAGTGGCAGGAACACCAGACAACATGAAACACTGGGCATTTTGTAGTAATGCATCGTCAGTTTCGTCAAGGCAAACGCCATGGCAAGCGTGGCGATCAGCAGGGGTAAGGGGAACAGGTCGGGTGCACCCGAGGTGAAGCTCAAGACGTTGTAAAACAGCTCGACCAGTAACCGCCCCTGCTCCGTCCAGCCAGTACCGGCCGCCAAGGACCGCCAGTTATCATCTATATAGTAATAATCAACCAGTATCAGGGGGAGTACATAAACAAGAGTGGCGAGTAAAAAAAACACAAACACTTCACGGCCGAGCAACTCCCTACTCAATACACTCGCCACCTTCATTTTGGCGCTCCTTTCCCGGCCCGGGCCTCACCTGTTTTTTTACGATTCGCGCTGACCTTTGCCACCCACAATATCTTTCACCACGTACCTCGGTCGGTGTTTCGATTCAATATAAATCCGACCCACATACTCACCCAATATGCCGATACCAATCAGTTGAACACCGCCCAGGAATAGAATGGCGGTCATCAACGAAGGGTAACCCGGTACGTTATTGCCAAAGAAAATCTTGTCCAGCACCATGTAAATGGCATAGACAATTGCAAACAGGGAAATGGCGCTACCGATATACGTCCACAACTGCAAGGGCACCGTACTAAAAGAGGTAATCCCCTCCAGTGCCAGATTCCACAGTTTCCAGATATCGAACTTGGTGGTGCCCGCCACGCGTTCGGCCCGATCGTATTCGACGACGGCGGTATTGAAGCCCGCCCACGAGAGGATGCCCTTCATGAACAACCGGTGCTCCGGGAGCGTGCGAATCACGTTCACGACCTTGCGGTCCATCAACCGAAAATCACCGACGTTCTCTTCTATCCGGGTATAAGCGATCCTGTTCAACAGGTGATAGAACAATGCCGCGCTGTGCCGCTTCATATAGCTGTCGGCGGTGCGATCGTGGCGCTTGGCAAGTACCACATCCGCCCCGTTCTGCCACTCCCGGATCAACAACGGGATCACATTGATCGGGTCCTGCAAGTCGACATCCATCGGTATCACCGCATCGCCGGTGGCGTACTCCAACCCGGCAAATAACGCGGGCTCCTTGCCGAAGTTGCGCGAAAAATTGATCACCAGCACATGCTCGTCAGCCAGCGCGATGGCTTTGGCCTGCGCAGCGGTCTGGTCGGAACTGCCGTCATTGATGAACACGATCTCGACGTCGCAATCAGCGATCGACAGTTCCTGACGAACCGCCTGATAAAACAGGTTAATCGCCTGTTCTTCATTGAACACTGGAACAATCAGCGAGATCTTCACTGTTTACGCCCCCGAAAGATGACATATTTCGAGTACAAAAAACCGCAGACCAGACTGATACCCGAGAAGACCACCAACGTCATCAACCCCGGCAGCAGCAACTGATCCGCCACATACCCCACGCCATAACTCAACACGCCCATGAACCCGACAAACAGCAAATACCGTAGAAGACTGGTTTTTTGTTTGAAGGTGTATCGCGCATTGGCATAAAAGGAAAATGAAACGGCTAGGCAAAAACCCACGAAGTTACTGGGTGCCTGGCGAAAACTCATGACTGTGTGCAGAACAAAAAACGTCGACCAGTGGATCAACGTATTCAGCAGGCCAACCGACACGAATTTGGGGAAACCGTGAAATGCGGCTCTCAAGTTCATTGCGTTTGTTTCCAGTTTGAACGCGCGCTCTGAAAAGAGCTTGGCACCCCTGCCTCACTTGTCTACTTTCCAGCCAACGATTAGACCAATGGCCAAAAGGCTCACTTCAGCCATCATCGATGTGTCCCACCCTGCTGCTCCTGCGGCAGAGACATCCGGTAATAGCCCGCCTTTGCAATTACCGCCAAATCACGCCACCCTGCGCGCCGCCGATGTGCGGCGCACAACCCTTTGCGCCGCGGACCACTCTTTACCCCCCCTTTTCAAGAGCCCGTTGTCATGACCCAAGGACGCGACCTTCGTATCGATTTCTTTCGCGGACTGGCGCTGATCTTCATTTTCTGGGATCACGTGCCGCAGAACCCCCTCGCCCATTTCACAGTGCGCAATTTCGGTTTCAGCGATGCGGCGGAAATCTTCGTGTTTCTGGCGGGCTACGCGGCGGTGCTGGCCTACGGCAAGATTGCCCAACGCGATGGTTTGCTGGTTGCGACGGTAAAAATCCTGCGCCGCGCCTGGGTGCTGTACGTGGCGCATATCTTTCTGTTGGCGGTGCTGATGGGCATCGTGTTCTTCGCCAACAGTCACGTGGAAACCCGTGACCTGGTCCAGGAAATGGGCCTGCAATACTTCCTCAGCAACCCGCAGCAGGCCTTGGTCGATGAGTTGTTGCTGCGCTTCAAACCCAACCTGATGGACCCGTTGCCGTTGTACATTCTGCTGTTGCTCGGGCTGCCGCTGATGCTGCCGATGTTGCTGCGCAAGGCCGAGTACGTGGTCGGGTTGTCGGTGGTGCTGTACATGCTGGCGCCGTGGTTTCAATGGAACCTGGCGGCCACTGACGGTGGCGTGTGGTTCTTCAATCCGATGGCCTGGCAGTTGCTGTTTATCCTCGGAGGTGCAGCGGCGATTCATGGTCAGCGCCTCGCTGTACCGGACACCCGCGCCTTGCCACATCAGCCACTGTTTGTTGCGGCAGCGACCTATCTGCTGATCACCGGACTGATCGCAGTGTCGTGGAAATGGCCGACGGTGCATGACGCGTTCATGCCCCGGATGCTTGGCGAATGGCTGTACCCGATCAGCAAGACCAACCTGTCACCGGCGCGGCTGCTGCACTTTCTGGCACTGGCTTACGTCATCGCCAAACTCTTGCCCAACAGCGGCTGGACGCAAAACTGGCTGGCGCGGCAAAGCTGCCGCATGGGCCGTTATTCGCTGGAAGTGTTTTGTCTGGGTGTGCTGCTGGCGCCGTTGGCGGACATGCTCAACTCGCTGGCCGGTGATGCGTTGCTCATGCAGATTTTCAGCGCCCTGCTGGGGGCGGGATTGATGGCGGTACTGGCCGCGTGGCTGGATTGGAACAAACGGCTGAACCGACCGGCGCAAGTGGTAGCCGCCTGAAACCAAAAAGCCCCGGTCACTCGACCGGGGCTTTTGCTTTTACAGCCTCATACGATTACGAAGCCGAGCGCACCGCACCCTGCGGGACGTTGGTCGGTTGCAACTTGAACACATAAAACAGCACCGTCAGCAGCACCAGGAATGCAGGCCCCACATAGAGCGCGACGCGGGTGTCCGGGAAGTAGGCCATCAGGCCAACCACCAGCACCAGGAACGCCAGCGCCAGGTAGGAACTCACCGGGTACAGCCACATGCGGTACTTGAGACCGGCACGTTCAGCCGGGGTCAGGCCTTTGCGGAACTTGAGCTGCGCCAGCAGGATCATCACCCAGGTCCAGATCGCACCGAAGGTCGCGATGGCAGTAACCCAGACAAAGACTTTTTCCGGCACCAGGTAGTTGAGCAACACGCCCAGCAGCAGCGCGCCAATCGACAGCAACAGGGCGCGACGCGGCACGCCGTTCGAGGTCTTGGCGAAAGCGGCCGGGGCCTGGCCGTTCTGCGCCAGGCTATAAAGCATGCGCCCGGTGCTGAAGATACCGCCGTTGCAGGACGACAGCGCGGCGGTAATCACCACGAAGTTGATGATGCCGGCAGCGGTCTTGATGCCCAGACGCTCGAAGGTCATCACAAACGGACTGCCCTGAGTGCCGATTTCGTTCCACGGGTAGATCGACAGAATCACGAACAGCGCGCCGACGTAGAACAACAGGATGCGCCAGAACACCGAGCCGATGGCATTCGGAATAGTCTTCTGCGGGTTCTTCGCTTCACCGGCCGTCAGGCCGATCATCTCGACCCCCAGGTAGGCGAACATCACCATTTGCAGGGACATCAACACACCCTGCACACCATTGGGCATGAAACCGCCATGGCTCCACAGGTTGGAAATCCCCAGCGCAACGCCGTCGTTGCCGAAGCCGAATGCGATCACACCGACACCGCCGATCACCATCGCAATGATGGTGACGATCTTGATCAGGGCGAACCAGAACTCGAACTCACCGAAGGCCTTGACCGCGATCAGGTTGATCGAACCCATGCTCACCAACGCCGCCAGCGCCCAGATCCAGCGCGGCACATCAGGGAACCAGATGCCCATGTACACCGCCACCGCGGTAATTTCCGCGACGCAGGTCACCAGCCACAGGAACCAGTAGTTCCAGCCCGTGAGGAAGCCTGCCAACGGGCCGAGATAATCTTGTGCATAACGACTGAACGAGCCGGCGACCGGGTTGTGCACCGCCATTTCGCCAAGGGCGCGCATGATCACCAGGATCGCCAGGCCACCGATGATGTAAGACAGCATGATTGCCGGGCCGGCCATTTCGATGGCCTTGGCTGAACCGAGGAACAGACCGACACCGATACAGGCGCCGAGCGCCATCAAGCGAATATGCCGTTCGCCGAGTTCGCGTTTGAGCGGGCCGCCGTGAGCGGTCTCGCCGAGGGGCTGGTGATTGCCAACGGGCATAGGGGTACAACCTCCATATTGTTATTGGATATGACCACCGAGTGTCGAAGCCCGGAGCGGTAAGCCTGAACTTCCTGAAACCGGATCCACTTCGTGGGTCGATCCGTCCTGTAGGACAAAACCTGCAAGATCAGCGGGGGCGTGCAGTATAAAAAGCTCCATGCAGGGCTTTTCACTCTATAAATGACAAGATTCAGCCAGAACTCTCGGAAAAAGCGGTCCTTGCGGAGGGGCATTACCTGGGATTCAGCCGTGAACTCGCCAGTGAAGCGGCAGCGAGTATTGCACAGCAATGGTGCAGCGTCATGCCCCTACCTAGGCCGTATTTACCGGCTTGATAGCTCTAGCCCGCACCTTTCACCCCTCACTCAATACTGAAGGTCATCCTGTGGCGAGGGGGCTTGCCCCCGCTGGGCTGCGAAGCGGCCCCAAAACCTGCATCCCCAGCTCTTCAGACACACGGTGTGTAACAGATCTACGACTGCTGCGCAGCCGAACGGGGGCAAGCCCCCTCGCCACATGAGTCCTGCTTTGTATTCAGAATATTCACGCAACAAGTAGAGCGCCGGAACCGCCAATAGAGCGCTAGCGTTAATCACAAAGATGAATTCAGGAGGCAATGGATTGCCAAGCCAACCAAACTCTCACCGCCTGCGGCTCGGTCGATATTCCGAAGCTGGACGCGCATATCTCATCACTGCAGTCATTCACAATCGCCAACCCATATTTTCCGATTGGCGGATAGGACGCCTGCTTGTCGCTGAACTGCGACGAGCTCACGACCAAGGCCAGGTAAGTTCATTGGCCTGGGTAGTAATGCCCGATCACTTTCATTGGTTACTGGAACTGCAAGATCACCAACTGAGTCACGTGGTGGGATCTACCAAGTCACGTTGCACCCTGATAGTGAACAAAACCCTGAGACGGCACGGACCACTCTGGCAAAGCGGTTACCACGACAGGGCAATACGCGACGGTGAAGACCTGCGCCCATTCGCCCGATACATCGTCGCCAACCCATTGCGGGCCGGGTTGGTGGAAAACATCGGAGACTATTCGCTCTGGGATGCAAGCTGGCTGTGAACATCCAAATCTGGAACCAAACACAGAACCCGTGGCGAGGGGGCTTGCCCCCGCTGGGCTGCAAAGCGGCCCCAAAACCGGTACCCCCATTCCTTCGGCTACACCGCATGCCCTTTACCTGCGACTGCTACGCCCGAACGCGGAACGGCCAACGAGGGCAAGCCCCCTCCCCACAGGGTCACGATCAGACGACCGTCGGAAATTCTGCATTCACAAATTTTTCACCAGTTCCAACCAGCGACTAAGCTTCAGACAAGTCCGATAAATCTGCGTGAATGGATCAATCGACTATGGGCGCTTTGTGGCAATCCGATTCGAGTAAAACTGTGGAACCAACCGATAGCGTGGAAGAAGCGCCTTCACCGAAAAAAACTCGCCGTCCTCGTTATGGTTGGCGACTGTTCTGGTTGTTGTTACTGATTATTCTGATTGCGCTCGGCTGGGCAGCCTCCAAGGAAATGCGCACCTCGAAATTGCAATCGCGCGAATTCAGCCAGTTTGCTGCATCGCTGAGTTACTCGATGCAACCGGGGCCCAGCGATTCGATTTTCTATCCGGGTGCCGGGCCTTTCGACAAGCGCCTGGGCTACAGCTCCCTGGGTGAGTTTTTGCCGCGTTTGCTCAAGCGTGGCTACATGATCTCCGCGCAAACCCGGTTCTCACCGAAACTGTTCGACTACAGCGAAAAGGGCTTCTTCGTGCCCTACGCGGAGAAAATCCAGGCTGGCCTGTCCATTACCGACTGCCGCGCCTCGCCGTTGTATCAGTACAACTATCCGCAGCAGCTGTATTCGAGCTTTGACGCAATCCCGCCACTGGTGGTGCATAGCCTGCTGTTCATCGAGAACCGCGACCTTCTCGACCCCAAACAACCCCTGGCCAACCCCGCTGTGGACTGGCCGCGTTTTGGCAAGGCGGCCTGGTCGCAAATCGCCAAACTGCTGCACCTGCCCGGTCAGACTGCCGGTGGCAGCACCCTGGCCACTCAACTGGAAAAATACCGCCACTCGCCCGATGGCCTCACGGTGTCGGGCAGCGAGAAAATCCGCCAGATGATTTCCGCCAGCGTGCGCGCTTATCAAGATGGCCCGCAAACCCTCGCGGCTCGTCAAAACATCGTGCGCGATTACCTCAACAGCGTGCCGTTGTCGGCAGTGCCTGGCCACGGTGAAGTGCATGGCATGGCCGAAGGGTTGCGCGTGTGGTACGGCGCCGACTTCAATCAGGTCAATAGAGCCCTGGCGAGTGTTGCCAGTGACCCGCTGAGTCTGTCTCAACGCGGTCTGGCCCTGCGCCAGGTACTGTCGCTGATGATCGCCCAGCGTCGGCCTTCACACTACTTGGCCAATGGCCGTGACGAACTGGCAGACCTCACCGACAGCCACATCCGCCTGCTCGCACAAAATGGGGTGATCGACGACCCGCTGTCCGCTGCCGCACTGGCCAGCAAGGTGACCTACCGCGACTGGCAACAACAGCCGACCATTCAGCCGATCGAATCCAACAAGGGCATCAGTGTGGCGCGCAGCCGACTGGCCGCCCTGCTCAATCGCCCTTTGTATGACCTCGATCGCCTCGACCTGTCGGCCACCAGCACCTTGCAGTACGACCTGCAAACCAAAGCCACCGAGTACCTCAAGCATCTGGCCGACCCGACCTATGCTGCACAACTGGGCCTGCTTGGCGAACACTTGCTGACCCCCACCAGCACGACCCAGGTGCGTTACAGCTTCACCCTGTTCGAGCGGACCCCCGATGGCTCGCGGGTGCGCGTGCAGACCGACAGCACCGATCAACCCTTCGACATCAACGAAGGCAGCAAACTGGAACTGGGCTCCACCGCCAAACTGCGGGTGTTGACCTCCTACCTGCAAATCATCTCCGAACTGCACGACCGTTATGGCGACCAGCCACCGGCCGTGCTGAAAAAAACCGCGGTCCCCGAGCAGGACGTGATCAGCCGCTGGGCCGTTGATTACCTGATCCAGAACGCTGACCGCAGCCTGCCGAAAATGCTCGATGCAGCGCTCAACCGTACGTACTCGGCCAACCCCGGCGAATCATTTTTCACTGGCGGCGGCCTGCACACCTTTCACAACTTCCGCAAGGAAGACAACGGCCGCAGCCCGACCCTGCGCGACGCCCTGCGCGAATCGATCAACCTGCCGTTCATTCGCCTGATGCGCGACCTGGTGCGCTACAGCACTTACTCGGGCCCCAACAGCAGCGGCCAGTTGCTCAGTGACGATGACAACCCACGGCGCCAGGAGTATCTGGCGCAATTCGCCGACCATGAGGGCACCGCGTTTTTACTGCGCTTCTGGAAGAAGTACCAGAAGAAGGACACCCAGGCTCGCCTCGAGACCTTCCTCGACAGCATGCACCCGACGGCGATTCGCCTGGCCGCGGTGCACCGTTACCTGTTGCCCGAGGCCAGTCAGGAAAGCTTCAACAGCTTTGTGCGCGCGCACCTGAAAACGGCCAAGAAAACCGATAAAAATATCGAAAAATCCACGGGAAAACCCAACGAAAAACTCACTGACGAACGCCTGGAGAAACTCTATAAAACCTATGGGCCGGGCGCCTTTGACCTGCCCGACCAGGGCTTCATCGCCAAGGTCCACCCACTGGACCTGTGGCTGATGGGCTACTTGCTGAACCACCCTGACGCCAAGTTCAGCCAGATCGTCAAAGCCAGTGAATTCGAGCGTCAGGAAGTCTACAGCTGGCTGTTCAAGAGCCGGCACAAGAGCGCTCGCGACAGCCGCATCCGGACCATGGTGGAGATCGAAGCCTTCCTCGACATTCACCAGCGCTGGCAGAAAGTCGGCTACCCGTTCGACCACCTGGTGCCATCACTGGCCACCGCCATCGGCAGCTCCGGCGATCGGCCAGCAGCTCTGGCAGAGCTGATCGGGACGATCCTCAACGATGGCGTGCGGATGCCGACCCTGCGCATCGACAGCCTGCATTTCGCCGCCGGTACACCGTATGAAACAACGGTGATCAATGACCCGGACAAAGGCAAACGAGTGATGCCGTCCGAAGTAGCGACGGCAATGCGCGAAGCGTTGTCACAAGTGGTAGACGCCGGTACCGCCAAACGGGTCGCCGGTACGTTCAAACTGCCAAACGGCACCCCGCTGGCCATGGGCGGCAAGACCGGCACCGGTGACAACCGCATTGAAGCCTTCGGTTCCGGGGGACGTGTTCTGAGCTCGAAATCGATCAACCGCACCGCCACGTTCGTGTTCTACATTGGCGAGAGTCACTTCGGCACCCTCACCGCCTTCGTGCCAGGCGCCTCGGCCGAATCCTTTAAATTCACCTCGGCGTTGCCGGTGCAGGTGCTCAAGGGTATGGCGCCGATTCTCACGCCTTACTTGCAACCGGGCAGCCACACAATGTGTCAGCCGGTTCAAGTATCGCAGCGGTGACGGCAGGCGACCACTTGGTCGCCATAACTTAACGTGAGCAACCACAGTCACTATTTATGTATTACTTCCATTCAAAATAATAAGCATCACACGTCACATTCCAGTCATTACCAACAACTATTCCGACTTTTTTTCCAGGCCAGGAGGATTACGCTACTGACTCACTCAACACCCAAGACAATGTTCATGGCAAACTTGCAAGACACCCAACCTACAACTTCAATCGTTTCAAATCATAACAAAGGCAATCACTATGAACTGATAAAAAACTCGGTAAGCGACACATTCAAAAATACTTCTTTCAACCGAGCACTTGCGCTGAGCGCAACGCGGGCAACGATCAAGGACTGGTATGACAATGACGGCCACGACAGGCTGAACAGCGCCAATCTGCATGCCTGGGATGCGCAAAACCAGACAGATCAACTGTTTGAAAAAATACAGGACATTTATTCGTTCGCCGAACCGCTGCTCACCTCAAAACTGAAAGAAATCCATGGAATTGACGAAGATGTAAAGTCCACTTATTTACGCCTTTACTTCCCCAAAGAAACCCCTTGGTATGTCATTAACACACAACCGGGCTACGCGAGCCGAACCGTATCCTTACTGGATGCAGCGCTGCATAACTTTGCAAGCGCCGAGGCATTTACCGCTGACTCCGACTTCATTAGCAAACCCGATGCACATGGACACTTCGATGTAAAACCAATCAAGAAAAAGATGTCCATTGAGCAATTCAAGACACTGTGCCGGGAACTGGATATCGGTGTTCGGTACAACCGATACCTCAGGCGATTTTTATTGCCGCATGACGAGGTGGCGAAAGCAGTCCTCGAGTACAAGGTCAATACCAGTCAGAAAACCGCACTCAAGGCAGCGGCGCATCTGGCATTGATGAAGAAGGACGTCACGCAAAACGCCCACGACGTCGTTCTGGGAATGATCGATGGCCAGACCGGACTCACACTGGATGGCAAAGTCATGCAGTGCTGCGAGCTCTCGATCATGGATGCCACCTTGACCGGTATCGTGCTTTTTACCGCAGTCGCACAACAAAGCCGCGGTACTGACAGGTTGATTGCGTATGTCCCCCATGACCCCGAGCATCCGCTGAAGGAATACACCTCAGGCCTTGCGTTCGTGCAAGAGCTGACGCGCCAGCTGCAGAAAAACCAACTCATCTCGTCGACCCAAGGCAACTACTGGCAGTTCTTCAGCCAGTTCGTCGATCAGCAGCAGCGCGGACATTTCTTCGCCGGTCTCGACCAGCGACTGAACATCATCGAATGGTATGAAAAAGATCCCTTCGATCAAGGCCCGTCATGGCGCTCAACCCCCGTGGACAAGCCCTACCTGGAGTTTCGTGTTTCGCCGATCACCAAGGACCTCTGGGAGCACCTTTACCAGGTAAAGATCAACAAGATCATCAATGACGCCCAAGAGATAGCCGTGCCGACGGCCAAAGCCGACAGGGAGGCACGCTGGGCGTGGTGGGACAACTTCACGAAAATGCTCTCGGACATTTTCAACGCAGCCTTATTGGTGATAACCCCCTTTGTTCCGGGTCTGGGTGAATTGATGTTGGCCTATACCGCCTATCAATTGACCACCGAAGTCATCGAAGGCGTGGTGGACCTGGCCGAAGGGCATTGGACCGAGGTGGCCGACCACGTGGTGGGGGTCGTTACCGATGTCATTCAGCTTGCCGCGTTCGGCGCTGGCACCGCGATCGGTAACGAATTTCGTCTCAAACTGTCGCCCTTGGTCGACGGCATGAAGCCGGTGCAATCGTCCGACGGCAAGACCCGGTTATGGAACCCGGATCTCAAGCCTTACGAACAACCGAATCTGCAGCTGGCCGCCACGTCGAATCCCGACGCTCTGGGTCTGCACCAGCACGCGGGCAAAAATATCTTGCCGTTGGAAGGCAAGCATTACGAGGTGAAACACGATCCAGACAGCGGCCTTCATCGCATCCAGCACCCGTCTCGTCCACAGGCTTATTCACCGCAACTGCGTCACAACGGTCAAGGGGCCTGGACCCATGAGGGAGAAAAACCGCAAGACTGGGAAGGCTCCAGGCTGATGAGGCGTCTGGGCCACACCGTGGATGGCTACACCGACACGGAGCTTGGATACCTTCGCAGTATCAGCGGCACTCCAGACGACTCGTTACGCAGGATGCACGTCGAGAACGCCGCACCGCCACCGTTGCTGGCCGATACCCTCACACGCTTCAAGACCTGGGATGAGACCAAGAATACAGTCCAGCTCATTCGTACCGGGCAACCTCTGGATCCGGCATCGTACTGGTTTGAACGAATAGCCCCGGACTTGCCGGGCTGGCCCGCCGACAAAGCCCTGAAGGTCTATGAAAATGCTGACTTGAGCGGGGCGCATCGCACCTATGGCAACGCCAATGCCCCGGATGAATCAACACTCAGCATCGGCCTTCCAGACATGATGGCCGGCAAATTTGCGGAACGTCTCGTGGACTTCCTCGATGACACAGAAATGAAGGCCTTGCTAGGCAAGGAACTCCCGAGAAGCCAGTGGGTACCTGCGAGAAACCTACCCGGGAGAACTCGAGGACAACAAACGCATTCATCAGGAAAAACTCGATCAGCTGGACGATCTGCGAACCGCCCAACAGGATTGGGTACAGGCAGCCGACATGCCCGCAGAGCAAAAAGATCTGCGCAGGCAATGTGTCATTGACGCCGGGGCGCACCGCATACGCGATGGCGTCCTGGGGCATCTCGAAACGCAGGTTGCCCAACTGGCGATCCACATAGCTGCCTGGCTGAAACGGGCCCACCCACTCGTTGTTCATCAACGGGAGATCTTTTACCGCCCCCCCACCGGGACCCGTGATACCTCCGGGCAGACTGAGCTTTGTGTGCACCCAAGTGGTATTCGACTGTCCTCTCAATCGGCAATCTGGCCCGGAAGGCTGAAACGAATCACACTGCATCATGACCTTGAATCGCGCGGATGCAGAGATATTGAACGCTTGATCACGGTAAATCCGCGCGGGCGGAATACCGCTTGCGATCCAGCGTTGCCAACCGCCCTCGGGCTCAAGGGATACCTTGTTCCCACCCGGTGGCAGGTCGACTTTAAGGGTGTGCTGCACGTCCAGGACCAGGTCCAGGGTCAGGTAGTTGTCAACTGGCCTCATCAATGGGCCGAAATCGATGTGTCCCCCTGAGCCGAGGAGGTAAGGCATCGAGCCGGTGTACTGCCCGGTCGACATGGTCAGGGGGTTGGGCGTGCGCAACTCGTAGGCGAAATCGAGCGTGGAGAACGCCATCGACGGAATCCTGTAGGCAGCCGTTTTGGTGCAGGCTGCCTCGATCGGTGCCTTCCAGAAAAACCGGAACGTGTAAGAGTTCGCTAAACCCATACCGGCGTACTGACAGGGGGGCGGAGCATAAACAAAACTACTGCCCCACAGCAGGCCATGGGCTTCGATAGGATTGGTAATGCCGACCAGACTGCTGGCCGTGTGGCTCAGGTGATATTCCGAGCCGACGCCCACCATGCGCACTTCGACGATCGCCGTATCCTGCGTATCCCTGTTGGTCACGACCAGCGGACGCCAGTTGGAAGGGACGCGCACCGACACGTTGTCGCCGGGTACCAGCGAACGCACCGACTGGAACGTCAGCGGGGCCCGGATACTGAACATGTTGTTGTCGGCGCACTGCGCGGGATAGTCCGCGCAATAACCGCTGTTCGGCGTTGTGTTGATAAACATGTTTTTACCGGGCTTGGCAGGATCGGGCTGGAAGACAGCACGGATTTCCTGATTCGCCGCCTGCGGCGCCGACATGCTCAATGCCGCAAGCAACCCCAGCCAGCCTGTAGACCTTTTCATGTGTGCAAACCGCCTGCTGATCAGTGGAAGTGTGTAACGGGCCTTCAAGCACCCGGCGCCCTGGCGTTGAACAGCAGCATCACGTTGCCGCTGTAGTCTCCCGGCCGATAACCGCCGGCGGGTTTCACCGGGTCGATTTCCAGCAGCACCCGTTTGCCCACCGCCGCGTCTTCCTTCGACACCACTTCTCGCGGCGGTACCTCAGGCCCCAGCACAACGCCATTGAAACTGACCCGCAGCCAGATATCCTCGCCCGACCGTCCGTTCGACAGGTAGGCCGGGCTATCAAGCCGCGCTTCGATGGCACTGGTGTCATGCCGCACGTCGAAATACTTGCGCAACCCACCCATGGTCGAGGTGGGGTAGTTCCATTCGAGATGCTGAGGACGGTGGATCCAGTCCGGTTCCGCGGGAATGATATAAAACGGCCGACTCGGGATCGTCAGGGACACCTCGAAGATATGTTCTTCCCGGGCCCCCCAGGTCGTGTCACTCATCAGTCCGGTGATTGCCATCAGTGCGACGACGGCGCAATGCTTGTTCATGTTCGATACCTGCTTCCATTGACGCGGTAGATCGTTAGCGGCTCGCCACCTTCAGATCTTTCTTGTTGTCGCCTTCGATCAGTTTGAATCGGTATTCGCGGCCCTTTTCCTTGTCGAACTCGAAGGTATGGCCGGCCATGACGTGGTGCTTGGTGGTGGCCCCACAGTCGGCTTCATCGCTCAGCGAACAGCTCTTGAATTCATCGACCACCAGCACCGTGTTGCCGTTGTTACGCAACACGTAACGGCCGGGCGTGTCATTGATCACCGTGTCGTAGCGGGTATTCTTGGGCCGAACGAAAAACACGGTGCCAAAACCGGTCATCACGTTGACCCCAGCCGACAGGGTCTTTTTGTAGTCATCACGTTCCTCATCGTTGACCAGGAACTCATCTTCCTTTTCCGGCACTACCGGCACGAAACGCACCCGGAAGTAACGCTCGCGGTCCCGTTCACCCAGGTACAGCAAGCGGGTGCCCTGCATGCCCTGGGCCGGGACAATCAGCCGCGCCGGGCTGGCCATGACTCCATTGCGCGACGCACCGTCGGCAGCGGTTTCGACCGGGATCTCCTGCGGCTTGCCATCCGCGCCGTAGACGATTTCCAGCACATTGACCTTGACGAACGCGGTGCTGTCGCCGCTGTTGAATACCCGTTTCAAGTAGGTACTCTTGTCGCCATCCAGATAGTCATACACGGTGCCGACATTGATTTGCGGCCCGGCGTTCGCCATCCCGCTAAACACACCCAGCAGCCACAACATAAACAGACGTGTCATCGTCTTGAACCTCATGAAAAAAATGAAAAGGGTTAACGCGCCGGATCAGATTTCGGAGTCCCAGATGATGGTGATGTTTCCACGCGCCGTTCCGGAGGCCCCAGGCCGCAGCAGGTACTCGATCGAACTGCGCGGCATTTCAAATCGCAACGTGCCGGGTTTTCGGTCCACGTACTGCGTGGGCTGATAAGGACCTATCCACAGGTTATGGGCGAGCGTTTGACCGCTACCCCCACCAGGGCCGTCGATACCGGAAGGTAAGTCGAGTTTGACTTGCACCATGGTGCTACCTCCCGGTATCGAGCCGCGCAACATGCAATCGGAACCGCCCAGTGAGTCGCACAGCATCTTGACTTTGAAGCGCGACGAGGCCGAGATGTAGAAGAGTTGGTCACGGTAAATCCGGTCGGGCTTGCGCCCGCTGTCGATCCAGCGTTGCCAGCCACCCTCGGGCTCCAACGTGACCTTGTTGCCCCCCGGCGGCAGGTCGACTTTCAAGGTGTGTTGCACATCCAGCACGAAGTCGAGGGTCAGGCTTCTGTCGTCCGGGTCCATCAATGGCCCGAAATCGAAATCCCCGCCCGAGCCGAGCGTATAGGCCAAAGAACCGGTGTAAAGCCCGGAGGACATTCCGAGGGGATTGGGGGTTCGCAGTTCGTAAGCGATATCGACGCCTTCAAACGACATGGCCGGAATGGTGTAAGCGGCCACCTTGGCACAGGCTGCTTCGACCGGAGCCTTCCAGAAAAAACGGTAGGTCTTGGGCGAGTAGGCGCCAACTCCGCTGTACTGACAGGGAGCCGGTGCATAAACCCAACTGCTGGTGGTCCACAGCTTCTGATGACCTTCAAGCGTGTCCGTCACACCCACCAGATTGGCGGCGGTATCACTCAACATGAAGTCCGAACCGATGCCGATAATGCGCACCTCGACGGTTTCCGTCTCCTGTGTATCTCTATTGGTGATCGTCAGTTGTCGCCAGTTCGCCGGCACTTTCAGTGCGATAGCTTCGCCTGCCCGTATGGTGCGAATCGAGTTGAAACGGATCGGCAGCTGGATGCTGAACATCTTGTGATCGGCGCACTGCGCCGGATAGTTCGCGCAATACCCGCTGTTCGGCGTCTGATTGACAAATTCATTCTTGTTTGGATGAGCGGGATCAGGCTGGAACAACGCCCGGATTTCCTGACTTGCCGCATGCGAGCCAAGGGGACTCAGAGTCATCGATATCCCCAACCAGAAAGCAAATCTTTTCATAGGCCTAGCCCGCCTTCTGATCGGTAATGGTTGCATCGGCAAGCGTGTCCGGCGTGCAACGCAAATCCCCGATCATCAACACGTTGTTTTCGCTGCGATGTTCTTTCTCGTTGAGACGGAACTGGCACAGCAGACGGTTATCCTGGCGCACTTCCAGGGTCGGCGAACCGGCGTTCATTTCCATCGAGAAGAAGCCGTCGACCTCGGTGACGCCACGGCTGGCGTGGTTGATCACGTGGTGGCCCTTGAGCGGCTGCCCCTGTTCGTTGACCAGCCGACCCAACACGGTCAGGGTTTTCATCACCTGGATCTTGCGGTAGTCGACCCCGCCCTTGTTCAGGTGATAGCGGGTACGCGCCGGCTCGATGGTGGCCGCCGGCACATGGTTGCCTTCGAAATCGAAACTCACCGAGCTGTTCTGGTACGCCGTGATCGGGATGAAATTGCGCCCCGGCTTCAACGCCGCGCTGCCGCCGCTGTAGTCATCGGCGCGCAGGATGATGCCGTCGATGTCCGACTCGACATCGACGATCATCCCGGCGCCACGCATTTCGTACTGGCTGGTCATGAGCATCTGCTGCCCGCCGACCACCAGCGTGCTGTCCATGTTCAAACCACCGGTGAAGTTGCCGTTGTAGGAGGAACGCTGGATGAAGCCATCGCCATTGATCGCATCGGTGCGAAAATTCGCCAGGCTCGACACACCGACGCCGTAGGTATCGGTGAGCGCGGTGACCGAGATGTTTTGCAGCACATGATCCTTGAGGTCTTTACGCCAGCCGAGCGACGCGTTGTTGTCACGACCGCCGTCACGAGCGGTGCGCGAACCGATGCTGCCGGTGATCTGCTGGCCGGGTGTGCCCAGTGCCAGGCTGAGGCTCAAATCGACCCCGCGATTACGATCATTGCCGCTGCTGAAACTGCCCGGCCGATCGAACAGCGACAGGCGCCAGTTGGCGTCGCTGCCAAACAGCACGGTGCGCTGGCTCCAACCCAGATCGACGCCGACCCCTTTGACATTGCCCTCACTGTGGGACACCCGTGCATTGAGCGAATTCTTGCTGCTCAGCCGATGGTTGAGCGCCAGCGAAGAGTTGCTGGTTTCGCCTTTGAATACATTGCGCTGACGCACCCGAGTGCCGTCCGGCAGGGTCTCGAAAATATCGGTAGTGTCCAGCCAGCTACGGTTGTGGCTGATCACCAGGCTGCCGGCGCCATAGTTGTAGAGGCTTTGCAGATCGAGGCCGGTACCGTGATCCTGCGTTTGGTAGACGTTGGCATACAGGCTGATGTGGTTGGCCAGGGTCCAGTCGATGGACGTGCCATATTGCATTTTTTCGCGAATCTGTCGCGCCGACAGCCCTAGAATCACCCGCGGATGCATCAGGTAGTTGATCGAGGCCCCGGCTGTTGGGCTACCGCTGGACTGCTGGTCCCAGTTACTCAGCAGTTTGCTTTCTTCCCCGGCAAACAGGTTGTAGCGCCAGCGCTCGTCGAGGTTACGCCAGTTGTTGGGTTTGTAGACCAGCTCCTGGGTGGTGGAGGTGATCTGGCCATCTTCGATCAGCCGCACTTCCACTTCATAAATACCGCCCGGCAATGGGCGGGTGTCGAGGGTCTGCAAACCGGCCGGCACCGACTGGGTATTGATCAACAGACCATCGCGATAGATCTCCACCGAGCCCTGGCGATTGGCCGTGACGTAGATCGGATAGACGCTGGGCATGGGGCTGTTGATGGCCAGGCTGTCGGAACTGCCATACATGACACCGACAGCCGTGTCGGGGCTGGTGCCAAACGTACGGGGTTGGCGAGTCAGTCCTTCGGAATTGGGGGTGAAATAGCCCAGGCGCAAGAAACTGCCTTGCAGTTCGCGCTGGGTGTAAAGCTCATGCACGGCTCGGTAAAGCTTGTTATCCGGGCCGCCGAGGCGGGCCAGTTGCATGTTGAAGGTCTGGCTCCAGTTGCCCAGGCTGGCGCTGGCTTCAAGGCCGAAGCGTCCGCCCAGATCCTGATCCTGGCCGCCATTGAGGTTGAGCTGGTTACGCACCATCAGGCCGCTACTGCCGCCGTCGGGCTGATCGTAGTAGCGTTTGGCTTCGACATCGCGCTCGGCGTTCTCGGTGAGGATCGAAACCAGTGAGTTTTCCAGGTTGTAATGCACCGCCAGTACCTGATCCGGGCAGGAACCGGTACAAGCCCCCAGCGCCACGCCAGGCTTGAGAAACGCGGCCCACTTCTCTTGTTCGGCGGGGCCGAAACGGTTTTCGCTGGTATCGGTGAATGCGAGCAACGTAATGCGATCGTCACGGGACAACACCACCATGGCTTCCCCCAGTGGCTGTTGATCGAGCTCCACCCTGACGGCCAACGGCACATCGAAAAAATGTTCCTCGAAATCTGCTGGCAAACCTTTGGCCTGGGCCAACAGACTTCGCGGTGTCGTACCGGCAGAAACAGGTGCCGCTGCCGCGCTGGCACAAAACAACAGCGCAAGCGCAGCCGCGATGGGTGTCATCGGGAACATGAACTCTTACTCTGATTGCGAACGGGTTGGAATCCGGCGGACAGGCCATACAGGTTGTCCGCCGGGTAACGCTACTTATAGAAGTTAGCGTTTAGTGCCTGATCGTCCGATTACTGGACCGGCGGAACGGCATCGAAGATCATTGCCACTGAACCGGTGTAGTCGCCCGGCACGTTGTTGGTCGTCAACGCCTTGATATTCAGTGGTGCGCGGTAGTTCACGTCGGACTCAGATTCACCCACGACCATTTGCGGTGTCGTGGTCAATACCTTGTTGTTGAGCAACACTTGCAGATCGATCGTTGTGGCACCGGAGATCAGCTTCGGCGCGCTTTCCAGGCTGGCGTGAACCGAACCGTTGTTGTTGCGCACATCGAAGAAGCCGTTGACTTCACCCATCTTGCCGGTGGTCGGCTGGTAACTCATGTCCTGGTCCTTGTTCACCAGGTCCGGGTCAGTCGGTACCACATAGAAGCCATTGGTTGGCACGTGAGCAATGAGGCTGATGGAGTGAGCCGCTTCGCCTGCAGCGAAGGCCATGGAGGATTGGAGAACCAGAACAGCCAGTGGAGCAGCGATTGCGAATTTCTTGAACATCATTCAGTACCTGTTTTCTTGAAAAGGATTGGCTCATTGAAAGTTCAAACAACGCCTACCCGAAAAAGGCTCGTGTTGGTTTGGACTTTCAACGCCAGGGCATGATCGACTGTTCACTCTGGAATGTAAGCAGGTAACTTCCGACGACCGCGTAGTTCAAGAACTTCATGACAGGACAGAAAAAAATATAAAAAACCAAAATACAAAACACTAACTGTAGGTTATGCCTTACCTACAGTTATTTCTAAAAAACCATACAGCGGTTTCAACTTGTAAATACGGGACCTTTAAGTAATTTAGAATATATGCTCAAGTACATTAGAGCGATAGCTTTAACTTTCAGGCTAATAACCGGCCTCAGGATAAAAGTCTCCGCCACTGCTCTGAATGACAGCTCAGAGGCTCGCCACCGCTCGTCGGCCAAGGCAAGGCTCTCTCCGAAAATGCCTTGCTCACCCGCAAAGATATATCTTAAGTTATGTCTAAGCATGACAAGAGAAGCAAAAAATGAGAGACCATCATTCCCCCCACCGCGAGCACGGCGACGGCCACGACGGCTTTGAGAAACGCCCCGGCCGCGAACGCGGCAGTCGCGGCCCGCGCGTTTTCGCCCCCGGCGATCTGAAACTGCTGTTGCTGGCACTGATCGCCGAGCAGCCGTGCCACGGCTACGACCTGATCCGCCAGATCGAAAGCATGTTCGACGGCGCCTACTGTCCGAGCCCCGGCGTGATCTACCCGACCCTGACCTTCCTTGAAGAAAGCGAAATGATCCAGGGCGATGCCGAAGGTGGAAAAAAACGCTACAGCATCACCGACGCCGGACGTCTGTCGTTAAGCGAGCAGGCAATTGCCCTGGACGGCGTGCGCATGCGCATCGAGGTCAGCAAGCGTTCGTTACGCGGGCAAGACCGACCGGCCGAGATCCACGAAGCGGTGCACAACCTGCGTCACGCCTTGCAAATGCATCACGGCCGCTGGAGCCCGGAAGAAATCCTGCGGGTGCGCGACCTGCTCAACAACACTGCCAAAGCCATCGTCGATGGCCCTGTCGTTCAATCTGTTCAGGAGAAGGCGAATGACTGAAGTCATCGTGCAAACCATTCACCGCGTCAGCCACGAACTCAAACGCCGTTGTCTGGAAGTGCTGCGGGTGGTCGACCTGACCCCGCGCATGCGCCGGATCACCCTCGGCGGAGCGGAACTGGCCGGCTTCGTCAGCCTCGGAACCGATGACCACGTAAAGCTGTTTTTCCCGCAAACCGCCGCGGAACTCGCCACACTGGAAACCCTGGTGCTGGGCGCAGGCAAGGACAACGGGCCAATGCCGGCGATGCGTGACTACACGCCACGTCGTTACGACCTGGACACGCTGGAACTGGACATCGACTTCGTATTGCACGGCGATGGCCCTGCCGCGACCTGGGCGGCGCAGGCCGCGCCCGGCCAGTTCCTGCACATCGGCGGGCCACGGGGTTCGATGGTCGTGCCGGATGTGTTCGACAGTTATCTGTTGATCGGCGACGAAACCGCCCTGCCCGCCATCGCCCGCCGCCTCGAAGGCCTGGCGGATAACCGTCGCGCTCTGGTGGTGGTGGAAATCGAAAACGGCGCCGAACAGCAAATCCTCGAGAGCCCGGCAGAGGTCAAGGTGATCTGGGTCTTGCGCGAAGCCGGCAAAAACCACCTGCTGACCACCGTGCAACAACTGCCCATGCCGAGTGGCGAGTTGTATGCGTGGATCGCGACAGAATCCAGAGCCTCACGACAGATCCGCCGCGTGCTGCTGGACGAGAAGGGCTTGAATCAGGATCAGGTGAAAGCCGTCGGCTACTGGAAACTCGACGAAAGCGACGAAGAGTGATCACCTGACGGTGTTCGACATCCTGTAGCAGCTGCCGAGCCCGCGAGGCTGCGTTCGAGGCCGAAGGCCTCGCAAATCCTGCGTATGTGGTTTACCTGAAAGAACGCGCTGCCTGATTTTACGGCTGCTTCGCGGGCTCGGCAGCTGCTACGGGGGGCAGCACGCAAAGAGGTGTCGTTACTTATGTCCGCGCCAGCGATCCAGCCCGACCACCACCAGTGCAATCAGCACAAACCCCAGCAATATCCCGCTGGCATTGATAAACACCTGGGGATAACCGAGTTTTTCGACATCAATAAAGGGATACGGATAGAGCCCCAGCGAGTGCCCACGCAGCAAGGTAAAAGCGAAATACAGCACCGGGTAAATCGCCCACAAACCGATGTGCCCGAGACGCAAGGTGCCCTTGGGTACGCACCGCCACCAATAGAACAGAAACAGCAGCGGCATGACGTCATGCAACAACTCGTCGGCAACGAACTGCCAGCCCTGCGGATGCCACAAATGCCGCAACAACAGGCTGTACGCCAGGCCGACCAGGGTAATGCTCACGGCGATCCCACTGCTGACCCACGGCTGTAAAAAAAACGTACGGCCTTTCGACTCACGCGTAGTCACGGCACAGGTCAACACCGAGGCCACCAGCGTATTGGTCAGGACCGTAAAGTAACTGAAGTAACTCACCAGCCCACCGAGCTGGCTGGCGCTGACACTCCAGCGACCGTAAAACACCAGGTACAGCTGAATGCTCAATCCCAGCCAGCCAAGCACGGCGGCCAAACGGGTAAAACGGCTCATGACGGGCGACAGTCGAGTCGGCTCGGCGGGCATTGCGATTCCTTAGAGCGGACGTTTGGTGCGCATCAACTTTACGTAGAGCTTTTCGACTTTCTCCCGGGCCCACGGGGTTTTGCGCAGAAAGGTCAGGCTCGACTTGATGCTCGGATCGCTCTTGAAACAGCGAATGTCGATGCGCTCGGCCAGCCCCGACCATTCGTAGTGTTGAACCAGCGTGTTAAGGATCTGTTCCAGGGTCACGCCGTGCAGCGGGTTGGTGTTCTGTTCGGTCATGCCGGGCCTTTGAACGAAGAAAGTAGAGGAAGCCGCGCACCTTAGCCGAGGGTGTCCTGCGGTGGAAGGGCCTTGGGCAATGACGCTCGTCATCGCAGGGTTAACTGTAGGTGACTTCCAGACAATCGGTAACCGCGCCCGCGTCCCTCACGTGCACGTAAAAAAAATCAAAACATATACATATGTACCGCACTTCGCCCTATCGCCCCCTTCACGCTGACGCCTTCTTGTTTCCTACAACAAATGGAGCTCTTTCGTGCAAGGAATCACTCACAAGTCCCACGCCTCGATCATCCTCGACGAGATCCTGCAATACCGCCGACGCTTTTCGGCGGCCGACCAGGACATCCGTGCAGAAGACCACCTCGTCAGGCAAATCCAGTTACCGCGCATCGAAGCCTTCGTGGCGCAGAACCGCCCCATCCAGTTTGTGCTGCCGGCATTCCCGGCCAAATCACCGAACCCGAACAAAGTACTGGGCGAGGTGCCGGACATGGCCGAAAAACTCTCGCTGAGGTTTCTCAACGAGGTCTGCCTGAACATCCAGCAGCACTACGCACCGGGCGCCCGGCTGACGATCTGCTCCGACGGTCATGTGTTCTCCGACCTGATCGGCGTCCCCGACGACACCATCAACGTCTATCAACACCAGATCAAAGCGCTGATCCGCGATGAAAAACTGTCGCAGCTGGAGGTGCTGAACCTGGGGGATATTCAGGAGTTTTCTGCGCTGAGCAGCGACTACAACACCCTGCGCGCAACCCTGATCAAAGGTTATGCCGACCCGCTGGAGGAGATCCGCGATCAACTGATCAGCGATGAAGACGGCACGCGACTGTACCGCGCCATCACCCGTTTTCTCTATGAAGACGGCTTGCTGCCAGACTACCAAGGCTCCAAAACCGCGTTGCAGCGTGATGCGCGGCAACGTGCCTACGGGGTGATTCAGAGCAGTTGGGCCTGGGGCAATCTGCTGGCCCAGTGCTTCCCCGAGGCCATTCGCCTGTCGATCCATCCACAGCCGGCATCGAGCCTGAAAATGGGCATCCACATGTTGCCGACCAAGGACGACTGGCTGACCCCATGGCACGGCACTGCCGTGCAGATCGACGGCACCTTCGTGCTGATGAAGAAAGCCGAAGCCCTGGAAATCAACGCCGAACCGGTGTGGGTCGATGGCGCGCACAGCCATTACCAGGTCACCACGCAGCGCCATGTCGAAGTGGCCTGAGCGCTGCGTCCTGTCCTTTCTACGTCTGGTAATTCACCATGAACCATCACGCTGTCAACGCCACAACGTCCTTCCATGTCACGGCTAACCGCCCCTTTGGCTTGCTGATCCGTCCCGCCTTCAGCGGGCAGACCGTTGAACAATTGCCCGTCAGCGAACTGCGGACCCTGGCCCGCGAGCATCACCTGCTGATTCTGCGCGGGTTCGCCCCAACCTTTGTCGACTCACCGTCACTGACCCGCTATGCCGAGCAGTGGGGCGAAATCAAAATGTGGCCATTCGGCGCGGTGCTGGATGTGCGCGAGCACCTCGACGCCACCGACCATATCTTCGATCACAGCGGCGTGCCCTTGCACTGGGACGGCATGTACAAGCCAACAATCCCGGAGTTCCAGCTGTTCAACTGCCTGAATGCACCGGAACAAAACCAGGGCGGCCGTACCACCTTCCTCAACACTCGAGCCCTGCTGGCCGACGCACCGTCCGCGCGTGTAGAGCTGTGGAAAACCATTAGCGTGACGTACCGGATCCAGAAAGTCGTGCACTACGGCGGCGAAGTCTGCTCGCCCTTGCTGGTCCCCGACCCACGCGATGGGCAGTGGGTGTTGCGCTACAACCAGCCGGCCGAAAAAGACATGCGCTTCCTCAACCGCCATGCGCTGGAATACCACGGCCTGGCGCCGGAACAGATTGAGCACTTTGAACAGGACCTGCACGAACGCCTGCATGACCCGCGTTATTTCTACGCCCATGCCTGGCAGCAAAACGACGTGGTGATCGCCGACAACTTCTCCCTGCTGCACGGTCGCGAGGCCTTCACCAGCCGCTGTGCCCGGCACTTGCAGCGGGTGCATATCCACGGCTCGCCAGTGTGCATCAACACTGCGCTCAAACGATAAGGACATCACCATGGCACGCATTCTGATTGCCGCTACCGCAACGCCGGGACACATCTTCCCCTTGCTGAAAATTGCCGGAGCACTGATCCGGCTGGGACATCAGGTCGCCGTACTCAGTGGCCAGTTGTTTCGCCAGGAAGTCGAAACAACCGGCGCTCGGTTCTATCCCTTCGATGAGCGCATCGACTTCGACTACCGTCATCTGGAAAGCCACTTCCCGCTACGCGCCACGCTGCCACCGGGCCCGGCGCAAATGGCCCTGGCACTGAAGAACTTCTTCGCCGACGCCATGCCGTTGCAGGATCAGGACCTGCGCCGCTTGATCAGCGAGTTCGCACCTGACGTGGTGCTGATCGAAAACACCTTTTACGGCGCCCTGCCGCTGTTGCTCGGTCCACAAGCTCAACGACCGAAGATTGTGTGCATTGGCGTCACGCCGCTGACCTGGTCTTCGCGTGATTCGATTTTCTACGGGCCGAGGATTCCCCCGGCACTGTTGCCCGACGACCTCAGCCGAAGCACCCTGGTGGAGCCAACCACCCAACAATTGATTGATGAGGTGCAGGCGTACTTCAACGCCACACTCAGCGAGCATGGACATCCGCTGCTGCAATCGGCGGTCACCGACAGCTTGATTCTCAACGCGGACCGATTCCTCCAGCTCTCCACCGCGGCCTTCGAATACCCTCGTGCGGACTTGCCCGACAGCGTGCGCTTCATTGGGCCGCTGACTGTCAAGCGCCCCTCGACCCACACCGTGGCTGATCTGTTTCCCGGCGATGACCGGCCATTGATAGTGGTGACCCAAGGCACCCTGGCCAACGCCGACTTGAACCAGTTGTTGCTGCCAACCCTGCGAGCGCTGGCGGATCTGCCGGTCAAGGTGCTCGCCCTCACTGGCGGACGTTCCACCGATGCGGCGCTACCGGACAATGCCCGGCTCACCGACTTCGTGTCCTACGATCAGGTGCTGCCCAAGACCTCGGTATTCATCACCAACGGCGGTTATGGCGCGGTCAACGGCGCACTCTGTCATGGCGTACCGATCATCGTTGCCGGCACCGGCGAAGACAAAGCCGAAACTGCTGCGCGAGTGGTCTGGGCCCGGTGCGGGATCAATCTGGGCACCAGTTATCCGGCGGAGAAGGCGATTGCCCATGCGGTGGAGCAGATCCTGCAAACACCAGCATTTGGTGCGAACGCCAGAGCCATTGCCGAGGACTTTTCACGGCATGACGCACTGGCGCAAATAGTCAGCGAGCTGTGCCGCGCGGAGGCTTAGCCTCCCCCCCATTCCCCGCCAACACCCGTAGCAGCTGTCGAGCCTGCGAGGCTGCGTTCGAGGACGCAGTCCTCGTAAATCCTGAGTACGCGGTTTACCTGAAAGAACGCGCCGCCTGACTTTACGACCGCTGCGCGGCCGAACGCAGCCTCGCAGGCTCGACAGCTGCTACAGGCGTAGGGCGTAGGGCGTAGGGCGTAGGGCGTAGGACAGCAAGATACTTATGCGTTGCTCACACTGTTACCAAATCCGAAATGATCCATGTCAAGAAAAGCCCTTTCTCTCTTTGTTACAGATCATTATCCTTGCAACCCTAAAAGCTGAATCGCTTCACCTGCCCGATTTCCCTTCGCAGCGTTCAGCTCTCTTCCCCTAAAAGACCAAGAACTCCTTCTCTATGCCTGACATTCAGACTTTGCGAGACAGCGCTGTCTTCCCAACTGTTGCTGCCCGAAAAGCCATAAGCCTGATCGGTGGGCTCAGCGCCCTCGGCCTTGCCACCTGCGCTCAAGCTGCCCCTGCATTCGATAGCGACTCACCGTGGATGCTCGGCGACTGGAACGGCACACGCACCGAACTCGCGGAGAAAGGCTACGACTTCAAGCTCGACTACACCGGCGAGATGGGTAGCAACCTGCACGGCGGCTACGACCACGACCGCACCGCGCGCTACAGCGACCAGTTCGGCCTCGGCACGCACCTGGACCTGCAAAAAATCCTCGGTTGGCACGACGCTGAATTTCAGCTGACCATCACCGAACGCAGCGGCAACAACATCAGCAACGACCGGGTCAACGATCCGCGTGTCGGCGGTTTCACCTCGGCCCAGGAAGTCTGGGGCCGTGGCCAGACCACCCGGCTGACGCAGATGTGGTATCAGCAGAAATTCTTCGACCAGAAACTCGACATCAAGGCCGGTCGTTTTGGCGAAGGCGAAGACTTCAACAGCTTCCCCTGCGATTTCCAGAACCTGGCGTTCTGCGGGTCTCAGGTCGGCAACTGGGCTGGTGGCATCTGGTACAACTGGCCGGTCAGCCAATGGGCGCTGCGGGTCAAATATCACCTGACGCCTGAGCTCTACGCCCAAATCGGCGCCTATGAACAGAACCCGTCAAACCTGGATCGCGACAACGGCTTCAAGCTCAGCGGCAGCGGCACCCAAGGCACGGTGCTGCCGGTGGAGCTGGTGTGGACACCGAAACTCAACGGTCTGCCGGGCGAATACCGCGCCGGTTACTACTACAGCAGCGCCAAGGCCACCGACGTCTATAAGGACAGCAACGGCCAACCCGCCGCCCTGAGTGGTCAGCCCTACCGCAGCGCATCGAGCAAGCACGGCGTCTGGCTGGGCGTGCAGCAACAGCTGACCAGCCGCGCCAGTGATAACTCGCGAGGCTTGAGTGTGTTTGCCAACGGCACGATGCACGACAAAAAGACCAACGCCGTCGACAACTATGTCCAGGCCGGCGTCGTCTACAAAGGCCTGTTCGATGCCCGCAGCAAGGACGACATCGGCTTCGCCATGGCCCGGGTCCACGTCAACCCGGCCTTTCGCAAAAACGCCGAGGCGATCAACGAGGCGCACAGGGTCTTCGACTTCAACGACCCGTCCTACCTGCCGCCGCAAGACACCGAATACAGCGCCGAACTCTATTACGGCGTGCATGTGACCAACTGGCTGACCGTGCGCCCGAACCTGCAATACATCCGCCATCCGGGTGGCGTGAATGAGGTCGATGACGCGCTGATCGGCGGGATCAAAATCCAGTCCTCGTTCTAACAAACGCTACAAAACCCTGTGGGAGCGAGCTTGCTCGCGATAGCGATCTGTCAGTCGATATCGATGTTGAATATCAAGCCGCCATCGCGAGCAAGCTCGCTCCCACAAGGGGTACATCAACTGAGCTTTTTGTACTGAAACCTGCCTGCGCCTGATCGTCATCTACAGTGAACAGGCGCGGGACTACTTAAAACGTCACGGAGAACCACACTATGAGCACTGATGGTGCTTTGAGTCGAAGCCGTCTGCTACCGAGCCTGCTCGGTATCGTGCTTCTGCTAATGGGCCTGGCCTTGCTGGCCGGGGGGATCAAGCTGAGCATGCTCGGCGGCTCGCTGTATTACCTGCTGGCCGGTATCGGCCTGGTGCTGACCGGGATTTTGCTGCTGGCTGCCCGCCGTGCGGCGTTGGGCCTGTACGCCGTGGTGCTGTTCGCCAGTACGGTGTGGGCGCTGTGGGAAATCGGCCTCGACTGGTGGCAACTAGTGCCACGTCTGTCGCTGTGGTTCGCCCTTGGCGTAGTCCTGCTGTTGCCGTGGTTCCGCCGTCCGCTACTGCGTGATGGCGCCGCTCCGCTGGGCACTGCCGCGCTGAGCGTGGCCGTGGTTCTGGCCGGCGCGACCGCGGTTGCCAGCCAGTTCACCCACCCGGGTGAGATCATGGGCGAGCTGGGCCGCGACACTGCCGACATGACCAGCACCGCACCAGCAATGCCCGAAGGCGAGTGGCAGGCCTATGGCCGCACCGAATTCGGCGACCGCTACTCGCCGCTGAAGCAGATCACCCCGGCCAACGTTGGCAAGTTGCAGGAAGCCTGGCGCATCCGCACCGGCGACCTGCCGACCGCCGATGACCCGGTGGAGCTGACCAACGAAAACACCCCGCTGAAGGTCAACGGCATGCTCTATGCCTGCACCGCCCACAGCAAGGTGCTGGCGCTGGACCCAGACACCGGCAAGGAAATCTGGCGCTTCGACCCGCAGATCAAGAGCCCGGTGGGCTTCAAGGGCTTCGCCCACATGACCTGCCGTGGCGTTTCCTACTACGACGAGAACGCCTACGCCAAGGCTGACAACGCTTCGGCCGCGGTCATCTCCGAAGCTGGCAAAGCGGTTGCGCAAGCCTGCCCGCGTCGCCTCTACCTGCCCACCGCCGATGCTCGTCTGATCGCCCTGAACGCCGACACCGGCAAGGTCTGCGAAGGCTTCGGCGATCGCGGTGTGGTTGACCTGACCCAAGGTATCGGTCCGTTCACCCCCGGCGGCTACTACGCCACCTCGCCGGCGGCAATCACCCGTGATCTGGTGATCATGGGCGGTCACGTCACCGACAACGAATCGACCAACGAGCCGTCCGGCGTGATCCGCGCCTTCGACATCCGCGACGGTCACCTGGTCTGGAACTGGGACAGCGGTAACCCTGAGGCGACCGAGCCTTTGGCGCCGGGCAAGACCTACACCCGCAACTCGCCGAACATGTGGTCGCTGGCCAGCGTCGACGAGAAACTGGGCATGGTCTACCTGCCGCTGGGCAACCAGATGCCTGACCAGTGGGGTGCCGACCGCACGCCAGGCGCAGAGAAATTCAGCGCCGGCATGGTGGCCCTGGACCTGGCGACCGGCAAGGTCCGCTGGAACTTCCAGTTCACTCACCACGACCTGTGGGACATGGACGTCGGCAGCCAGCCGACCCTGCTCGACATGAAGACCGCCGACGGCATCAAGCCAGCGCTGATCGCACCGACCAAACAGGGCAGCCTGTATGTGCTCGACCGTCGTAACGGCACACCGATCGTGCCGATTCACGAAGTGCCGGCGCCGCAAGGCGCAGTCACCGGCGACCATACCGCGCCGACCCAGGCCCGCTCGGACCTCAACCTGCTCGGCCCTGAACTGACCGAAAAAGCCATGTGGGGCGCCAGCCCGTTCGACCAGATGCTCTGCCGCATCCAGTTCAAGCAACTGCGCTACGAAGGTCAGTACACCCCGCCGTCGTTGCAGGGCAGCCTGATCTATCCGGGTAACGTCGGTGTGTTCAACTGGGGCAGCGTGTCGCTCGACCCGGTTCGCCAGATGCTGTTCACCAGCCCGAACTACATGGCATTCGTCTCCAAACTGATCCCGCAGGCTGAAGTGGCTGCCGGGAGCAAGCGCGAGAGCGAGACCTCGGGCATCCAACCCAACACCGGCGCACCGTACGCGGTGACCATGCACCCGTTCATGTCGCCATTCGGCGTACCGTGCCAAGCTCCAGCCTGGGGCTACGTCGCCGGTATCGACCTGACCACCAACAAAGTGGTCTGGAAGCGCAAAAACGGCACCAGCCGCGACAGCTCGCCACTGCCTATCGGTCTGCCGATCGGCGTGCCAAGCATGGGCGGCTCGATCGTTACTGCCGGCGGCGTCGGCTTCCTCAGCGGCACCCTGGACCAGTACCTGCGCGCCTATGACGTCAACAACGGCAAGGAACTCTGGAAGTCGCGCCTGCCGGCCGGTGGTCAGGCCACACCGATGACCTACACCGGCAAGGACGGCAAACAGTACGTGCTGCTGGTGGTTGGCGGTCATGGTTCGTTGGGGACCAAGATGGGCGACTATGTGATCGCTTACAAACTGTCGGAATAAGCGTTAACCGCAGTTAAGAGAAAGGCGACTACCGCGAGGTGGTCGCCTTTTTTGTGGCCGATGAAATCGTTCCCACGCTCCGAACCGTAGCAGCTGCCGAGCCTGCGAGGCTGCGTTCGAGGACGAAGTCCTCGCAAATCCTGCATCCACGTTTTACCTGGAAGGACCCGCGGCCTGATTCAACGACTGCTACGCAGCCGAACGCAGCCTCGCAGGCTCGGCAGCTGCTACGGGAGTAGTTCCGCACCGTCTTTAAACTGCCGCCGGAACGTAGGACTCAGAGAAGCTTCCGACATGGTTTTCAGGTTGTCGGTGGGAAGCCGCATCACTAGTCTTTGGTGGTCGCTGCCAATTCAGCGACCGGGTTTGACCGTCCGAACACACTCTAGGTTAGGTACACTTAGGAGCGTCATCTTGGACAAAATCACTACAAATCCGCCTGAAACCCCAAGTACTTCCCCTTACGCCTCCAACGACTCGAGAAAACTCCACGACGCCGCCGAGCGGGCGCTGGATCACTACCTGAAACCACCGTTCGACAAGGGCAACCTGCCCGATAAACGCCCCTCCAATATCTTTGCGGTCATCCCTGATCTGGATAACGAAACCTTGCTGGCGCATGCCTCGGAAACCCTGGCGTCGTTGAATGTGCTGGCCAGCGATCTGGCATTCGAGCTTGAAGGCACGCGCCGGCATGTGGCGCTGGCGATTCAGCAAATGGTCTCGTTGGGGGAACTGCTGGTGAATCGGGCACTGGATAGTTTCGATCAACCGGAAGAGCGGTAGCGCCGGACTGCGGGCTTGCTCGCGAAAGCGGACTGACAGTCAACTGAGATGTTGAATTCGATGACCTCTTCGCGAGCAAGCCCGCTCCCACAGTTGAACTGTGTACACCAACAAGAGATTGGTCGGCTGTCAGGGCGCCATCGCAGGCAAGCCAGCTCCCACAGTTGAACTGAATGCACCTGCGGGAGATTGGCCGACTGTCAGGTCGCCAAAATCAAAAGATCGCAGCCCGCGGCAGCTCCTACAAAAATCGAACTCGCCCCCACCACTCAACAGGCCGAGCGTTAGCTCGCCTGCCGCCGTTGATCTTGATCCACCCGCCCCTATCGGGAGGCCGAGTGGAGGTGTTCATCAGGGGGTGGGCGCGCAGCGCCGTACGGCGCAGCCGGACACATCGAGAGGAGGTCGTCGCGAAGCAGACCGTAGGCGATGCCCCCTGATGGACACCGGAGCGAGGGAACGCCGAGCCTAGGCGAGGTGCCG